>NZ_JBVKAT010000007.1:257557-311492 GCF_055598485.1 Streptomyces sp. NPDC107521 | reverse complement strand
GGCGCGGGTTGAGGGAGGCGTAGGGGTCCTGGAAGATCATCTGGATCTCGGACCGGATCGGCGCCAGCGCCCGCCGCTTCGCGTGGGTGATGTCCTGGCCCCGGTAGAGGACCTTTCCGGCGGTGGGCTCCAGCAGGCGGGTGATCAGCCGGCCGGTGGTCGACTTGCCGCAGCCGGACTCGCCCACCAGGCCCAGGCTCTCGCCCTCGTGCACCTGGAAGTCCAGGCCGTCCACGGCGCGGACGGCGCCGACGGTGCGCGGTATCGGGAAGCCGCCCTTGATGGGGAAGTGCTTGGTCAGACCGCTGACGTCCAGGAGCGGTTGTGCGTTGCTCATGATTGGTGAAGTCCCGTCTCTTGTACGTCAGTTGTGCCGGGTACCGGCGAAGTCGGCGAACAGCTCCGAACGCTGCTCCTTGGGCAGGTGACAGGCGGAACCCCGGCCGTCGACCACCTCCAGCACCGGGCTCTCACTGGAGCACAGACCGCCGGGGACCTTCTCGGCGAAGGCGCACCGGGGGTGGAAGCGGCAGCCGGAGGGCGGGTTGAGCAGCGAGGGCGGGGAGCCCGGGATCGGGGACAGCGGCACGTCGACCGGTCCGTCCAGGCTCGGCATGGAGTTCATCAGGCCCAGCGTGTAGGGGTGCTGCGGGGTGCGCAGCACCTCCTCCTTGGTGCCGCGCTCCACGCACCGGCCGCCGTACATCACCAGCACGTCGTCCGCGATGTCGGCGATGACGCCGAGGTCGTGGGTGATGAAGATGATGGCGGTGCCGAACTCCTGCTGGAGGTCCTTGAGCAGGTCCATGATCTGCGCCTGGACGGTCACGTCGAGCGCGGTGGTCGGCTCGTCCGCGATCAGCAGCTCGGGGTCGCAGACCAGCGCCATGGCGATCATCGCGCGCTGGCGCATACCGCCGGAGAACTGGTGCGGGTAGTCGTCGACGCGGACGTCGGGCTGCGGGATGCCCACCCGGCGCAGCATCTCGATGGCCCGGTGCCGGGCCTCCAGCCGGGACGCGCCGGTGTGCTTGCGGTACGTCTCGCTGATCTGCTTGCCAATGGTGTGGTAGGGCGACAGCGAGGCCAGCGCGTCCTGGAAGATCATGGACATCTTGTTGCCGCGCAGCCGCTCCAGCTGCCGCTCCGAGGTGGCGAGCAGGTCCTGGCCGTCGAGGACGATCTCCCCGTCGATCCGCGTGCGGTCCCGGTCGTGCAGACCCAGGATCGTCAGGTTGGTGACCGACTTTCCGGAGCCCGACTCACCCACGATGCCGAGCGTCTTGCCCTTGGCGAGGTCGAAGGTGAGCCCGTCGACGGCCTTGACGATGCCGTCCTCGGTGGAGAAGTGGACCTTGAGGTCGCGGATGGAGAGGAAGGGCTGCTGTTCGGTGCTCGTCACGGGGACGCTCCAGAGGTGATGCGGGGGTCGCCGGGGTGGGGGCGGTGGAGGGGGCTGGCGGCTGCGACCGGGATCAGGCGAGCCGGATCCGCGGGTCGATGAGGGCGTAGACGGCGTCGACGACGATGTTGGACAGCACGATCGCGGTGGCGGCCAGCATGGTGACGCCGAGCTGCATGGGCAGGTCGCTCTTGTCCACGGCCTGGAGCGCCAGTCGTCCGATGCCCGGGAGGGAGAAGACGGACTCGGTGATGATGGCGCCGCCGATCAGGACACCGAGGTCGATGCCGAAGATCGTGACGATCGGTCCCATCGCACCGCGCCAGGCGAACCGGAAGAAGACGTTGGGTCCGGACAGGCCCTTGGCCCGCGCGGTCCGCACGTAGTCCTCGTTGAGCTGTTCCACCAACTGGGAGCGCGTCATACGGGTGTAGTTGGCGGTGAAGATGATCGACAGCGTCATCCAGGGCAGCAGCAGCCCCGAGAACCAGCTGGTGGGGCTCTGGGTGAAGGGGGTCCACGACGGCTGGCTCAGCAGGTCGAGCTGCGACACGAAGAAGTACATGGCGACGTAGCCGACGAAGTAGATCTGGAGGGACGAGCCCAGCAGGGACACCGAGCTGGCGAACTTGTCCAGGAACTTGCCCTGCTTGAGCGCGGCCAGCATGCCCGCGCCGATGCCGATGATCACGAAGAAGACGGCGGCGCCGAAGGCCAGCGACAGCGTCGTGGGCAGCCGGTCCATGATCGTGCCGAGGACGGGCTCGCTGTTGGCGAAGGAGTAGCCCAGGCAGGGAGCGTCGCAGAAGCCGGCGCTGCCGTAGTCGCGACCGACGAAGAAGCCCACCAGCCAGTGCCAGTACTGCATGATGATGGACTCGTCGATGCCCAGGTTCTTCCGGATCTGCTCCAGATTCTCCGGCGAGCAGTTCTTGCCGCAGGACATCATGGCAGGGTCACGCGGGATTGCGTAGAAGAGCCAGAAAGTGACGGCGCTGATGATCAACAGGATCACCACGGCGCCGGAGACTCGGCGGACTAGGAAGCGGAGCATGAGGGCGTGACTTTCCGGACGGGGCGCCGTCGCCAGGGGTGGAGGGGGGTGGGCCCGAAGGGGGCGGCCGTGTGGATGGTGGCCGCCCCCGAGGGATCGTACGCGCCTACTTCTTCAGGTAGAGCTGGCAGAGCGCGATGCAGGTGTTGCCGTTGTCGAAGATGACGTTGCCGACCTTCGATCCGTACATCCAGTTGCGGATCGAGTGGTAGTCGGGAACGACGGCCGCCAGCTCCATGATCTGGCGGTCGACGGCACCCCAGGCCTTGTTGGCCTGCTCCGGGTCCTCGATCTTGGAGGCGGCGTCGATCGCGCGGTTCACACCGGCGTCGTCGAGCTGGGCGTAGTTGCTGCGGCCGTCGCCGATGTTCTCGCCGCTCCAGCAGGGGTAGAACACGGAGTAGCCGTTCGGCCAGTCCGGGCTCCAGCCGGCGGCGAACAGGTCGTAGCCGTTGTTGACCTTGCCGATCTGGGTGTAGAAGGTCGACTTGTCGACCTGCTTGTTGACGACCTGGAAGCCGGCGGCCTCCAGGGCGTTCTTGATCGCGACGGCGGACTTCACCGAGTTCTCGGACTGCTGGTAGGCGATGACCAGCTTCTGGCCCTCGGCACCGGCCTCCTTCAGCAGCGCCTTGGCCTTGGCGGGGTCGCCACCGGGCTTCTTGGTGACGCCGTACAGGTCGAACTTGGTGTAGCCGGGGGTCACCGGGCTGAGGACCGTGGTGGCCAGCTCGCTGGTGGAGGCGCCGCCGCGGATCGTCTGGAGCTGCTGGTGCGGCCACGCCCAGTTGATCGCCTGGCGGACCTTGACGTCCTTGATCCGGGTGGTGTTGATCGGCCAGTAGTAGGTGACCGTGTCGACCACCGTGAGGACGCGCTTCTTCAGCTCCGCGTTGGTGAGGACCTGGGCGATGCGCTGCGGGGCGACCTCGTTGAAGATCGACATCGTGTACTGGTCGTTGTCCCGGTCCGCCATGTAGCGGTCGGTGGACGCGATCAGCTCGTAGCCGAACTGGAAGACGAACTTGTCCGGGTACGCGTTGCGGATCGGGTCCGTCTTCGCGTCCCAGTGCTCGTTGCGCACGTAGGTGAGCGACTTGCCGATGCTGCGGGCGCCGATCTTGTAGGGGCCGCAGGAGAACGGGCGCTTGTCGTACTTCTCCTTGGTGTCGTGCTTCTGGGGCACCAGGGAGAAGCCGCGCATGGCCAGCGTGAAGTTGAAGTCGGCGCGGGCCTCGTTCAGGCGGAAGGTGACGGTCTTGCCGTCGATCTCGATGGAGTCGAGGTGCTTGCCCTCGTACGGGCCCTTGTACTTGTCGCCGCCGACGAGGAACTGCTGCACGTAGCGCGGGCCCTCGGTGATGAACGACGCGAAGAGGCGCTCGAAGGAGTGGCGGACGTCATCCATCGTGACGTCGGAGCCGTCCTCCCACTTCAGCCCGTCCTTGATGGTGAAGGACCAGGTCTTGCCGCCGTCCTTCATGGTGCCGGCGTCCGTGGCGGCGTCGCCGACCAGGGTGGTGCCGCCCTTGCCGTCCAGCTTGTAGCCGGTCAGACCGCGCATGATCGGCACGGTGATGGCGCCCGTGGTGGAGACGTAGATCTGCGCCGGGTCCAGGTGGTCCATGTCGAACTGGTCGAGCGAGTAGACCGTGCCGCCCTTGACGGCGTCCGGGACGGCCGGCGCCGGGCCGGTCGAGTCGGCCTTGGTGCCGACCAGGATCTCCGTGGTCTTGCTGCCGCTGACCTTGGGCGCGTCGTTGCGGGAGCCGCCGCTCTTGTTGTCGCTGCCGCCGCAGGCGGTCAGCACCGAGGACGAGGCCGCGACGACACCCGTCGCGACGAGGAAGTTTCTGCGGGAGAAGGACATGGTGAACCTACCAAGGGTGGTCAGCGGGACGGAGGGCCGGCCGGACTCCTGTGTACGGACCGGAGGCGGAACGGATCAGCGCTTGGACTTCGGGTCGAGTGCGTCGCGCACCGAGTCGCCGAGCAGGTTGAAGGCGAGGACGAAGATCACCATCGAGACGCCCGGGAAGAGCATGAAGGTCAGGTCCTCGGTGTAGAACTGGGCGCCTCGCTGGATCATGACTCCCCAGTCGGGGGTCGGGTCGATGATGCCGACACCGAGGAAGGCCAGACCCGCTTCCGCGGTCACGTAGGCCGGGAGCATGAGCGTGGACTGGATGAGGATGGGTGTCCACAGGTTGGGCAGCAGTTCCTTGAAGACGATGCGCCACGGGGACGCGCCCGTGACCTTGGCCGCCTCGACGAACTCGCGCTCGCGCAGACCGAGCACCTGGCCGCGCAGCAGACGCGCGAGGGAGGCCCAGCCGAAGAAGGAGAGCACCAGGATGAGGGAGATGGCCCGCAGCGACGTGGGGACGTTCTCGTCGGCCGCGACGAAGAGGCCGTAGACGACCGGCATGAACGCGATGAAGAACAGCGTCGACGGGAAGGACAGCAGGATGTCGATGACCCGGCTGACGAAGTAGTCCGTCTTGCCGCCCAGGTAGCCCGCCGTGGTGCCGATGACGACGCCCACGATCGTGGTGAGGAGGGTCGCGGTGATCGCGATGCCCAGGGAGGTGCGGATGCCGTAGAGCAGGAACGTGAAGACGTCCCGGCCCAGCTGGGGCTCGATGCCGAACCAGAACTCCGAGCTCATGCCGCCGTTGGGACCGGCCGGGTAGGCGAAGGCGTCCAGCAGCTCGGGCCGGTCACTGGCGTACGTGGTGTACGGGTCCTTGCCGTACAGCTTGGCTATGAGGGGTGCCGCGAGCGCGATCACGAAGAAGAAGATCACGACGCAGGCACAGACGACACCCGCGCGGTCGCGCTTGAAGCGCTTCCAGGCCAGGCGCCCGGGGGAGCGGCTCTCGTTGCCCTGAGGGGTGGCGGGCGTGGGCGACTTGTCGACGCTCTCGTCGGTCACCTCTAGCGGGGCAGCCGCTGATGGAGTTGGGGGGGTCATGGTGCTCCTGGCCCAAGGGAGGGTCTGATGACTCCGCAGGGCGTCCCCCTACGGGCTACGCCGGACTTTTTCAACGCAATTCGTTCAAGGTCAATAAAAACTGGTTCGAGTTGACGCTCTCTTTACTCTCTTTGCCTCGTCTTTGCCATTCCGTAGTTGGGCGGGTAGCGCGCCGTGATCGATCCGTGCTTTACAAAGGACCAATTACGCGAAACGGGCAACAGGTTCGTTATCCGGACGCCGGGTCGTCGGAATGCGTACACCGAACGGTCGAAATCCAACGGTTCCGCATCGCTTCCCGAAGATCAGTTGCGCCCCCGTTCATGATCCACCATCACCGTTCACGCGAACGTGTGATAGAGGGCCCCTCGCGCCCGATGGCGGAGTGTGGGGTTCCTCCAAAGGGAGGCATGCGGGTGCGGAATGCCGTACTTGCCCCGATATTGGCCGGTAATGGATCAGCGGACGATCCGGACGGGTCCTCGGACGCGTCGGGGCAAGGAGGCATTCCATGCGCGGAGCCACGCAGGCCAAATGGACCGCCGTCGCGGCGGCGGTGGCACTCGCGGCGACGGCCTGCGGAGGCGGCGGCGGGAGCGGCGGCGGGGACGGCGGCTCGGTGCTCAGCTCCTCCTGGGGCGACCCGCAGAACCCGCTGGAGCCGGCCAACACCAACGAGGTGCAGGGCGGCAAGGTCCTCGACATGATCTTCCGGGGCCTGAAGCGCTACGACCCCCAGACCGGCGAGGCCAAGAACATGCTCGCCGAGAAGATCGACAGCACCGACTCCGAGAACTACACCGTCACCGTCAAGGACGGCTGGACCTTCAGCAACGGCGAGAAGGTCACCGCCGCCTCCTTCGTGGACGCCTGGAACTACGGCGCCGGCCTGAAGAACAACCAGCGCAACGCGTACTTCTTCGGCTACATCGACGGGTACGACCGGGTCCACCCCGAGGACGGCAGCGCGCAGACCGCCGACACCCTCTCCGGGCTGAAGGTGACCGGGGACCGCACCTTCACGGTCAGGCTCAACCAGAAGTTCTCCAGCTTCCCCGACACCCTCGGCTACTCCGCCTTCGCGCCCCTGCCCAAGGCGTTCTTCGACGACCACGCGGCCTGGCTGAAGAAGCCGGTCGGCAACGGGCCGTACAAGATCGACAACTACACCCGCGGCTCCCAGATGTCCCTGCGGACCTGGAGCGACTACCCCGGCGACGACAAGGCGCAGAACGGCGGCGTCGACCTCAAGGTCTACACCGACAACAACACCGCCTACACCGACCTGATGGCAGGCAACCTCGACCTCGTCGACGACGTCCCCGCGGCCCAGCTCAAGAACGTCAAGAAGGACCTCGGGAGCCGCTACATCAACACCCCGGCCGGCATCATCCAGACCCTGGCGTTCCCCTTCTACGACAGCGGCTGGAACCAGCCCGGCTCGGTGAAGGTCCGCCAGGGCCTGTCCATGGCGATCAACCGCAAGCAGATCACCGACACGATCTTCCAGAACACCCGCACCCCGGCCACCGACTGGACCTCGCCGGTCCTGGGCAAGGACGGCGGGTTCAAGGAGGGGTTGTGCGGCAAGTGGTGCGAGTACCACCCCGACGAGGCCAAGAAGCTGGTCAAGGACGGCGGCGGGCTCCCCGGCGGCCAGGTCAGGATCACCTACAACGCCGACACCGGCTCCCACAAGCAGTGGGTGGACGCGGTCTGCAACTCGATCAACAACGCCCTGGGCAACGACCGCGCCTGCGTCGGCAACCCCGTCGGCACCTTCGCGGACTTCCGCAACCAGATCACCGACCAGAAGATGAACGGTCCCTTCCGGGCCGGCTGGCAGATGGACTACCCGCTCATCCAGAACTTCCTCCAGCCGCTGTACTACACCAACGCCTCCTCCAACGACGGCAAGTGGTCCAGCACCGAGTTCGACGGCCTCGTCGACAAGGCCAACGGGCAGACCGACACCGCCGAGGCCGTGAAGACCTTCCAGCAGGCCGAGGGGGTCCTCAGGGACCAGATGGGCGCCATCCCGCTCTGGTACCAGAACGGCAGCGCCGGCTACTCGCAGCGGCTGTCCAACGTCAAGCTCAACCCGTTCAGCGTCCCGGTCTACAACGAGATCAAGGTCAGCTGAGGGGGAGCCATGGGACGGTACGTCGTCCGGCGGCTGCTCCAGATGATCCCGGTCTTCATCGGGGCCACGCTGCTGATCTTCCTGATGGTCAACGTGATGGGCGACCCCATCGCGGGCCTGTGCGGGGACCGGCAGTGCGACCCCGCGACCGCGGCGCAGCTCCGCCGGGAGTTCGGCCTCGACAAGCCGGTGTGGCAGCAATACCTCACCTACATGGGCAACGTCTTCACCGGTGACTTCGGCACGGCCTTCAACGGCCAGCCCGTCACCGAGCTGATGGGCACCGCCTTCCCCGTCACCATCCGGCTGACCCTCGTGGCGATCCTCTTCGAGATCGTCGTCGGCATCGTCCTCGGCGTGGTCACCGGACTGCGCCGGGGCCGCCCCGTCGACACCGGGGTGCTGCTGCTGACCCTCGTCGTGATCTCCGTCCCCACCTTCGTCACCGGTCTGCTCCTCCAGCTCCTGCTCGGTGTCCAGTGGGGCTGGATCAACCCGGCCGTCTCCTCCGCGGCGCCGTTCGACGAGCTGATCGTGCCCGGGCTGGTCCTCGCCTCGGTCTCGCTCGCCTACGTGACCCGGCTGACCCGCACCTCCATCGCGGAGAACCGGCGCTCCGACTACGTCCGCACCGCCATCGCCAAGGGCCTGCCCCGGCACCGGGTCATCACCCGGCACCTGCTGCGCAACTCCCTGATCCCCGTGGTCACCTTCATCGGCACCGACATCGGCGCCCTGATGGGCGGCGCCATCGTCACGGAGCGGATCTTCAACATCCACGGCGTCGGCTACCAGCTCTACCAGGGCATCCTGCGCCAGAACACCCAGACCGTCGTCGGCTTCGTCACCGTCCTCGTCCTGGTCTTCCTGGTCGCCAACCTCGTCGTCGACCTCCTCTACGCCGTACTCGACCCGAGGATCCGCTATGCCTGAGCAGCCCTACGAGCCCGAGCGCGCCATCGCCGGCACCGGCATGGGCGGCCAGATGGACCTCGGCGCCAGCGAGGCCACCACCCTGGAGAAGACCCCGGGCGGCCCCGAGGGCACCGGCCCCCAGGAGAAGCCGCGCAGCCTCTGGTCCGACGCCTGGCACGACCTGCGCCGCAACCCGGTCTTCATCGGCTCGGCGCTGGTCATCCTCTTCCTCGCCGTCATCTCCGTCTGGCCCTCCCTGATCGCCTCCGGCAGCCCCCTCAAGTGCGACCTTGCCAAGGCCCAGCAGGGCTCCCAGCCGGGGCACCCCTTCGGCTTCGACGGACAGGGCTGCGACGTCTACACCCGCACCGTCTACGGCGCCCGCACCTCGGTGGCCGTCGGCGTCCTCTCCACCCTCGGCGTCGCGCTCCTCGGCAGCGTCTTCGGCGGTCTGGCCGGCTTCTTCGGCGGGGCGGGCGACGCCGTGCTCTCCCGCATCACCGACATCTTCTTCGCCATCCCCGTCGTCCTCGGCGGACTCGTCCTGCTCTCCGTCATCACCAGCAACACCATCTGGCCGGTCATCGGCTTCATCGTGCTGCTCGGCTGGCCGCAGATCTCCCGCATCGCCCGCGGCTCGGTGATCACCGCCAAGCAGAACGACTACGTCCAGGCCGCCCGCGCCCTCGGCGCCTCCAACACCCGGCTGCTGCTGCGGCACATCGCGCCCAACGCCGTCGCCCCCGTCATCGTGGTGGCCACCATCGCGCTCGGCACCTACATCTCCCTGGAGGCGACGCTGTCCTTCCTGGGCGTCGGGCTGAAACCGCCCAGCGTCTCCTGGGGCATCGACATCTCGGCCGCCTCCCCCTACATCCGCAACGCCCCGCACGCGCTGCTCTGGCCGTCGGGGGCGCTGGCCATCACCGTCCTGGCGTTCATCATGCTCGGCGACGCGGTGCGCGACGCCCTCGACCCGAAGCTGAGGTGAGCCGCCGCCATGCTGCTCGAAGTACGCGACCTGCACGTGGAGTTCCGCACTCGCGACGGCGTCGCCAAGGCCGTGAACGGCGTCAGCTACGCGGTCGACGCCGGTGAGACCCTCGCCGTGCTCGGCGAGTCCGGCTCCGGCAAGTCCGTCACCGCCCAGACGATCATGGGCATCCTCGACGTCCCGCCGGGCCGGATCACCTCCGGCGAGATCCTCTTCGACGGCCGGGACCTGCTGAAGCTCAAGGAGGACGAGCGCCGCCGGGTGCGCGGCGCCGGGATGGCGATGATCTTCCAGGACGCGCTCTCCTCCCTCAACCCCGTCCTGACCGTGGGCGAGCAGCTCGGCGAGATGTTCACCGTGCACCGGGGGATGTCCCGCAAGGACGCCCGCGCCAAGGCCGTCGAGCTGATGGACCGGGTGCGCATCCCCGCCGCCCGCGAACGCGTCCGGCAGTACCCGCACCAGTTCTCCGGCGGCATGCGCCAGCGCATCATGATCGCGATGGCGATGGCCCTGGAACCCAAGCTGATCATCGCCGACGAGCCGACCACCGCCCTCGACGTCACCGTCCAGGCCCAGGTGATGGACCTGCTCGCCGAGCTGCGCCGCGAGTACCGGATGGGCCTCATCCTCATCACCCACGACCTCGGCGTCGTCGCCGACGTCGCCGACCGGATCGCCGTGATGTACGCGGGCCGGATCGTCGAGACCGCCCCCGTCCACGACATCTACAAGGCCCCGGCCCACCCGTACACCCGGGGCCTGCTGGAGTCCATCCCGCGCCTGGACCAGAAGGGCCGCGAGCTGTACGCCATCAAGGGCCTGCCGCCGAACCTCACCCGCATCCCCTCCGGCTGCGCCTTCCACCCCCGCTGCCCCATGGCCCAGGACGTCTGCCGCACCGACGTGCCGCCCCTGTACGAGGTGACCGGGTCGGACGCCGAGCGGGGCAGCGCCTGCCACTTCTGGAGGGAGTGCCTGCATGGCTGAGGCGAACCGGTCCACCACCGAACCGCTCCTGGAGGTGCGCGGGCTGGTCAAGTACTACCCGCTCACCTCCGGCATCCTCTTCAAGAAGGAGGTCGGCGCCGTCAAGGCCGTCGACGGCGTGGACTTCGTCCTCGGCCGCGGCGAGACCCTCGGCATCGTCGGGGAGTCCGGCTGCGGCAAGTCCACGGTCGCCAAGATGCTGGTCAACCTGGAACGCCCCACGGCGGGCGAGATCCGCTACAAGGGCGAGGACATCACCCGGCTCTCCGGCCGCGCCCTCAAGGCGGTGCGCCGCAACATCCAGATGGTCTTCCAGGACCCCTACACCTCCCTCAACCCCCGCATGACCGTCGGCGACATCATCGGGGAGGCCTACGACATCCACCCCGAGGTGGCCCCCAAGGGCGACCGGCGCGCCCGCGTCCGGCACCTCCTGGACGTGGTCGGCCTCAACCCCGAGTACATCAACCGCTACCCGCACCAGTTCTCCGGCGGACAGCGCCAGCGCATCGGCATCGCGCGCGGGCTGGCCCTGCGCCCGGAGATCATCGTGGCGGACGAGCCCGTCTCGGCGCTCGACGTGTCGGTGCAGGCCCAGGTGATCAACCTGATGGGGCGGCTCCAGGAGGAGTTCGAGCTGTCCTACATCTTCATCGCCCACGACCTGTCCATCGTGCGGCACATCTCCGACCGGATCGCGGTGATGTACCTGGGGCGCATCGTGGAGACCGGTCGCGACGCCGAGATCTACGAACACCCCACGCACCCGTACACCCAGGCGCTGCTCTCGGCGGTGCCGGTGCCCGACCCGGACGCGCGCGAACACCGCGAGCGGATCCTCCTCGCCGGTGACGTGCCCTCCCCGACCAACATCCCCTCCGGCTGCCGCTTCCGCACCCGCTGCTGGAAGGCGCAGGAGCGCTGCGCGCTGGAGGTCCCGCTGCTGGCGGTGCCGGCCGTGTTCCGGGACACGGAGGGGCCCGCCGCGCACGACTCGGCGTGCCACTTCGCGGAGGAGAAGCGGGTGGTGCCGCCGGAGGACGCGGGGCTGGGCCCCGCTCCGAGCCCCGCCGCCACGCCCGCCGCCGCCCCCGCCCCCGCCCCGCACGGTGCCCACCGGGAGGACGTCGGGCCCGGCGCGGCCGGGGGGCGGGACGAGGACGAGGAGGATGCCCCGGAGGGCGGCACGGACGGCCGGGCGCACGGCCCGGGGCCGAAGGGCGAGGGGGAGCCGGACGACACCGCGGGGCCGGGCGGGGGCGAGGGGCCGGGCGGGAGTGCCGGGCCCGGTTACGCCACCGCGCCGGACGACGGTGCCGGGCCGGACGACGGTGCCGGGCCGGGTTCCGGTGCCCCGCCGGGCGATGCGGCCGGGCCGGGCGGCGGTGCGGGACCGGCGGGCGGCGCCGGGCGCGCTGGTGCCGGGCCGTCCGGCGACCGCGGTGGGCCCGGCCCCGGTGGTGGTGCTGAGGAGACGCGGGGCGGGGACGGTCCTCCGGATGTCCCGGGAGATGCGAAGCCCGGCCCGGAGAGCGACGGGGAAGGCCCGGAGGGCGGCCGGGAGGGCCCCGGCGGCGCCTCGGAGGGCCCCGGGAGGGGCGGGGGGCCGGACGGCCGCTAGAGGGGCGTCCAGGGCGCGGGAGGGCGGCGTACGGGCCCGGCGGCGGGACCGCCGTGGCACGGCCCCGGCGCGGTGGTCCCTTCCCCGCGGCGGGCCAACTCCCTTACGGACGGGGCCGGTCCCGTGGGAGCCGGCGCCCGTACGGCGGGAACGGGACCCGTGGGTGTGGGAACCGCCCGTGTCGCCGCCGGGCTCGACTCCCTCACCGGCACAGTGGGTTCCGGTACGGATGCGTCCAACCCCTCGCGGTAGCGCGAGTGTTGGTCGTCCCGTGCATGCCCGACCCCGTAGTCACCTCCACCCGGTCCGGCCTCGGCCCCGGCTCGGGGGTGTCCGGGCCCGTGAGCCCGGGTCCGGGAGCGCCCGGGACCGGTCGCGCGCCCCGGGCCCGCGTTCGCCGGGCTTCCGGAGCGGGAGGCCGGGTCCGGGATTGCCGGTCTCGCGTCCGCCTTGGCTCGGGGGCCGTCCGGGACCGGGAGTCCGGTTCCGGTGCCGCCCGGCTTCGGTGCCGCCCAGGGCCCGCGTCCGCCCGGCTCGGGGTGTGGGGGCCCGGGTCCGGCCCCGCCCGGCCCCCGCGTCCGGCCCGGCTCGGGGACCGCCCGGGACCGGTGGCGCCCCGGCCCCGCGTTCGCCCCGGGGCCGGGGCGCCCCGGACCGTCCGAGCGGCCCGCTCCCGTACCCCGGCGTCCCAGCCGTTCCCTCCCCGCCCCGGGGGCCGGGTCCGTTCAGGCGGGTCAGGCTTCCGCCCCGCCCGGTCCGAGGGACCGCTTCAGGAAGTCCACCTGGAGCAGCAGCAGGTTCTCCGCGACCGACTCCTGCGGCGTCATGTGCGTGACGCCCGACAGGGGCAGCACCTCGTGCGGGCGCCCGGCCGCCAGCAGGGCCGAGGAGAGCCGCAGGGAGTGCGCGACCACCACGTTGTCGTCGGCGAGCCCGTGGATGATCATCATGGGCCGGTGCGGCCCGGCCGCGTCCACCAGCCCCGCGTCGTCGATCACCGAGTTCCGCCGGTAGACCTCGGGCTGGGCGTCGGGCAGCCCCAGGTACCGCTCCTCGTAGTGGGTGTCGTAGAGCCGCAGGTCGGTGACCGGGGCGCCGACGACGGCGGCGTGGAAGACGTCCGGGCGGCGCAGCGCCGCCAGCGCGGCCAGGTAGCCGCCGAAGGACCAGCCGCGGATGGCGACGCGGTCCAGGTCGAGCGGGAACTCCCCGGCGAGCGCCCGGAGCGCGTCCACCTGGTCCTGGAGCGTGACGGCGGCGACGTCGTCCCGGATCGCCTTCTCCCAGGCGGGGGAGCGGCCCGGGGTGCCCCGGCCGTCGGCCACGACCACGGCGAAGCCCTGGTCCGCGAACCACTGCGAGGTCAGGTGGGCGTTGTGGGCGGCCACCACGCGCTGACCGTGCGGACCACCGTAGGGGTCGAGGAGCACCGGCAGGAGGGCGTCTCCGCGGTGGTCCGACGGCATGAGCACGGCGCACGGGATACGGCGTGCGCCCCCCTCCGTGAAGGTGACACGCGGGGACAGACCGGGATTCTCGGCGTGCGAGGCGACGACCGCCACCGTCCTGCCGCCCCGCAGCACCCGGACCCGGGCGCCCGGCCGGTCCGGGGTCGCGGAGACCAGGACCGTGACGTCCCCGGCGCGCACCGCCGAGTGGACGCCCGGCTCCTCGGAGACCCGCTCCACGCCCAGTTCGTTCACCCGGTACACGTGCACCTCGCCGGTCTCCGGGGCCGCCGCGCCCTCCCCGGCCGACGCGGTGACCAGCACGTCGTCGTCGGAGACGTCCAGCACCGCCCGCACGTGCAGCGGAGCGCCCGTCAGCGGGCGTTCGCCGACCGCCAGGACCCGGGCGCCGCCCTCGTCCGCGATCCGCACCAGACGGCCGGAGGGGCTCCAGCACGGGACCCCGGGGAAGAGTTCCAGCCAGATCGGGTCCTCGTCGGCGTGCACCATCCGGGTCGCCCCGGTCCCGGTGTCCACGGCCAGGAAGAGCTGGCTGCGCTGGTCGCGCGCCTGGACGAGGAGGAGCGGCGCACCCGCCGCCGACCAGTGCACCCGCGCGAGGTACGGGTACCGTGCCCGGTCCCAGACCACCTCCAGGCGCGTCCCGTCCAGGCCGGCCAGGAACAGCCGCACCTCCGCGTTGGGCGTCCCGGCCGCCGGGTACGCCACCTGCCGCGGCGCGCGTCCGGGATCGGCCGGATCGGAGATCCACCAGCGCCGCACCGGCGTGTCGTCCACCCGCGCCACGAGCAGCCGCTCGGAGTCCGGGGCCCACCAGAAGCCCCGCGGGCGGCCCATCTCCTCGGCCGCGACGAACTCCGCGAGCCCCCAGGTGACGCCCTCGCCGTCCGGCTCGGCCAGGGCCCGGTCGCCCTCGCCGTCCGCGCCCACCACCCGCAGGGCGCCCCGGGCGACATAGGCGACGTGCCGTCCGTCGGGGGCCGGGCGGGGGTCGATCACGGGGCCCGGGGTGCGCAGGGCGCGGGCCTCCCCGGACCGCAGCCCGGCCGTGAACAGCCGCCCCGACAGGGCGAAGGAGGCCAACTCGGCGGTGGCGTCGGTGGCGTAGCCGACGATCCCGGCGCCCCCCTCGCGGCTGCGTTCGCGGCGGGCGCGCTCCTCCGGCGACAGCCGCTCCTCGGCGCCGCCGAGGAGCGCCCGGGGATCGGCGGCCACCCGCTCGGTGCCGGTGGTGGTGTCCAGCACCCAGAGGGAGCCGGCCCGGTCCGTACCGGATCCGGAGCGGAGGAAGGCGACCCGGGAACCGTCGGGCGCCACGGTGAACGAGCGCGGCGCGCCGAGCGTGAACCGCTGGGTGCGGGCGTGCCGTCGGGGGAAGGAGTCGGGCTCGGTCGTCATACCCCGACCATATTGGCCGTGCGCCCCCTTGTGCGGCTGTGCGCCGAGCGATGCGCGCGTACGGATAGTTATGATCACTAGCGCACAGTGGGTATCAACTAGGTGCCCGCCGTGTGGATTTATCTGCTTCAGTGGTGCGCAGCGGGTGTGTTCCACAGGAGTTCCGATAGTCCGACCGCGTCCGACCCCCTGTCCCTGGGTTCTTTGGAGGTGAGCCGCCGTGGCACTCTCGATTTCGGCGGTGGTGCTGCTGGCGATCATCGTCTTCCTGCTGGTCAAGAAGTCAGGACTGAAGACGGGGCATGCGGTCATCTGCATGCTGCTCGGCTTCTACCTGGCCTCTTCGACCATCGCACCCACGATCAGCGAGCTGACGTCGAACATCGCGGGGATGATCGGAAACCTCAAGTTCTGAGGTGTGCCCGCGCCCGGGCGGCTCCGTCGTGCCTCATAAGCTGGGGGCATGACGGAACTGCCCGCCCGGCGTCTGCTGCTGGTGCACGCGCACCCGGACGACGAGTCGATCAACAACGGCGTCACCATGGCCCGGTACGCCGCCGAAGGCGCCCGGGTCACCCTGGTGACCTGCACGCTCGGCGAGCGCGGCGAGGTGATTCCGCCCGGCCCGGCGCATCTGAGCGGCCCCGCCCTCGGCGGGCACCGCAGGGGTGAGCTGGCCGAGGCCATGCGCGCGCTCGGCGTGGCGGACGCCCGGCTGCTCGGCGGACCCGGCCGGTACGCCGACTCCGGGATGATGGGCCTGCCCGACAACGACGACATCGGCTGCCTCTGGCAGGCCGACGTCGACGAGGCCGCCGGGCTGCTGCTCGACGTCATCCGCGAGGTGCGCCCCCAGGTCCTGGTCACCTACGACCCCGACGGCGGGTACGGGCACCCCGACCACATCCAGGCCCACCGCATCGCCATGCGCGCCGTGGAGCTGGCCGACGAGGCGGGCTGCCCCGTCGCCAAGGTCTACTGGAACCGGGTGCCGCGCGGCGTCGCCGAGGACGCCTTCGCCCGGCTCCGCGAGGAGCTGCCCGCCCTGCCCTTCGACCGGACGGCCGACGTCGGGGACGTGCCGGGCGTGGTGGACGACGGGCGGATCACCACCGAGATCCGCGGCGGGGGCACCCCGTACGCCGCCGCCAAGGCCGCCGCGATGCGGGCGCACGCCACCCAGATCACCGTGGCGGAGCCGTACTTCGTCCTCTCCAACGACCTGGCGCAGCCGATCCTCACCACCGAGTACTACGAACTGGTGCGCGGTGGGCGGACCGGTGGACGCGACGGCGGCGCACGGGAGAGTGATCTCTTCGAGGGAATCGCCGCGGATCCCGGCACCGCCCCGGCCGGTGCCCCGGCCGACGGCCCCGCCCCGGCCGGCGGCCCCGGCGCCCCGTCCCCGCGCGGGGCGGCGTCGTGAGCACACGCGACACACACGACGGACGCGGCGCACACGACTCCGCGCTGGCCCGGCCGCTGCGCGCGCCCTCCCCCGGGCGGGCCGCCCTCTACCTGGGCCTCTTCCTCCTCGGCGCCGTCGTCGGCGTCGCGGGCGCCCTGGTCCAGCCGGCCTGGTTCCCCGGCGGGCTGCTGCTCGCGCTGGCCGCCGAAGCCGGGCTCTGCCTGGGCGCGGGCCGTGCCACCGGCCGCCGGGCCGGGGCCGTCGCGCCCGCCGCCGGATGGGCGCTGGTCGTGGTGCTGCTGACCTCCAGCCGCCCGGAGGGCGACTTCCTCTTCGCCGCGGGAAGCGGCTCCTACCTCTTCCTCCTCGGCGGCATCGCCGTCGCTGTGATGTGCGCCACCCTCGCCCCCGTGCGGCAACCGGACGGCGGCACCGCCCGACTTGGGAAGTGACCCGGCGTTTCGGCGCCGCCCGAGCGCGCGCGTCCCCCGGGGGTTTCCCCAGCGGTCATGGGAAGCGCGTCAGAAGTGGCCAGTATGGTGGTGCGCGCCGCCGAGCCGCCCGCAGTCAGGTGTGACGGGCGGTGGAGCCAATCGGGAGAACCTGCCTTGAGTCGTGAAACTGACAGTCCGTCCTCCGGGCCCCACGGGCGCGGCGGAGCCGCCTACCCCTCGGGCACCCCGCCCTACGGGACGCCCGCGGCTTCCGACGCCGGTGCCCCGGCGGCCCGTCCGGCCGCGCGGCCGGAGGACCGGAAGACCGAGACGACGCTGACGACCCGTATCCGGATCAACATCCCCGGATCGCGGCCCATCCCCCCGGTCGTCATGCGCAAGCCCGTCGCGGACGCCGACGGCGCCGAGGGCGAGCCCACCGGTTCCGGGACGACGGCCGAGACCCCCGCGCCGGGCGCCCCCGCGCCCACCGGCGGCGCCGAGGCCGCCGCCGAGCCCGCGCCGTCGGCCCCGTCGGCCGAGGACCGGGCGACCAGCGACTGGTTCGCCCCCCGCAAGTCCGCCCCCGGCACCCCCGGTCAGGGCGACGGCTCCGCCAACGGCTCCGGCGCTCCCGCCGGTTCGGGCGCCCCGACCCCCGCGGGCGGCACCCCGGCCGCCGGCCCGGGGACCGGTCCCCGGCCGGGCGGCACCGGCCGCCCCAGCGGTGTCACCGGTGCCCTGGGCACGTCCGCCGGCTCCCGCGGCGGCTCCGGGCTCACGGGCGCCACCGGCGGTCCCGTGGCCCCCGGGCACGGCGGCGGCACCGGCTCCTTCGACGTGACCGAGGCCCTGTCGGTCGGCCCGCTGGGCAACGGCGCGCGCTCCGGCCACGAGCCGCGCGGCGAGGACCTGGCCTTCTTCCCGGAGCCCGGCGACGAGCGGGGCACCGGGGACCCCCAGGGGTTCCACGGCGCCGGAACCGCCGCGCCGGAGGCGCCGGGCGGCCCCCGCGACGACGGCCACCCCCCGTTCGGCACCGCCCCCGGGGCCCCGCAGGCCCCCGCCGGGCCCACCGGCGGCCCCGCCACCGGCGCCGGCCCGCTGGCTCCGTCCCCCGCCGGGGAGCCCGGCCCGCCCGGCGGCCCCCGCGGCCCCGGCGGCGCGCCCGGCCCCGGCGCGGACGTCCCGCGTTCCGGCCCCGGCGGCGGGCTGAGCGACGACACCGCGATCCTCACCCCGCAGATCCAGGCCGGACTCGCGGGAGCCGCCCGGCACGGCGCCCCGGGCCCGGCCGCGGGGAACGCCTTCACCGGCGACTCGCCCCCCACCGAACGCAAGTCCCCCTTCCAGGCCGTCCCCCCGCCCCCCGGCGGCCCGGGCCCGTCCGGGACCGCGGCCTCCCCGGCCCCGGCCAGGGGCGCCGCGGCGGCCCCGGCGCGGAAGAAGGGGCGCAGCAAGCTCGCCCTGCTGGTCGGCGGCGTCCTGTTCGTCGCCGGTGTCACCTACGGCGCCGGGCTGCTGATGAACCGCTCCGACGTGCCGAAGGGCACCACGGTGCTCGGCGTCGACATCGGCGGCGGCACCCGCGACGACGCCGTCCAGAAGCTGGCCGACACTCTCGGCACCCGGGCCGCCAAGCCGCTGGAACTGGCGGTCGACGGCGGCACCGTCCCGTTCCGCCCCGACCAGGCGGGCCTCCAGTTCGACGCGCAGGCCACGGCCAGCGCGGCGGCCAGGAGCGACTACAACCCGGTGTCCGTGATCGGCTCCCTCTTCGGCCGGCAGCGCGTCGTCGAGCCGGTGATGCCCGTCGACGAGGAGAAGCTGCACGCCGCCCTGCGCGACGCGGCCGGGGCCTCCGGTTCCGTCACCGAGGGCACCGTCACCTTCGAGGCCGGCCGGGCCGTCGCCGTCTACGGCAAGCCCGGCAGGGGCATCGACGTGGCCGGGTCGACCGACGCCGTCGAACGCGCCTACCGGGCCCAGGTGGAGACCGGTGCCTCCGCGCCGGTGAACGTCCCGACGACGGCCCGGCAGCCCGAGGTGAGCGACGCCGAGGTCGACCGGATGATGAAGGAGTACGCCCGCCCGGCGATGTCCGGCTTCGTCAGCGTGCGCACCGACGCCGCGCACCGGATCGAGTTCAGCCCGCAGAACTCCCTGTGGAAGTTCCTCCGGGTGAAGGCCGTCGACGGCCGGCTCGTCGACGCCCCCGACCTGAAGGCCCTGGAGGCGCTGTACGGGGGCACGTTCGAGGGCGTGGAGATCGCCCGGGGCACCGGCAAGAAGACCGCCGTCACCCCGCAGGACGTCTACGGCGCCCTGCGCCAGGCCCTGTTGAGCACGGACGCCCGCGACGCCGTGATCGACACCGACCCGAGCTGACGGCCCGCCGGACCACCGCCCGCCCCCCGGTCCGCCCGCTACCGCCCCGGTCCGCCCGGCCGCGGCCGCATCCGGCGCGCCCCCGAACCCCCGCGCCCCCGCCGGGCCCTCGGTCTCCGGCGGGGGCGGGGTGCGTCCCGTGCCGCCCCCGGCCCCCGGTGGGGGAGCGGGACGCGTCCCGCCGCGCCTGCGGCCCCCGGTGCGTCGGCCGCCGTCTCCGCCGTGTGCGGCCCCGGTGCGTTCATCGCCGTCCCCGCGGTGCCGCTGCCCGCGTAGCTGTCCGAGGCCGCTCTCGGCGTTCCCGTACCCCGTGGTCCCCGCCGGGCCGGCCTCCGGTGGGGGAGCGGGGCGCGGTCCTGTGTCCGCGCGCGGCCCCGTACGCCCGCTGCCGTCCCCGCCGCGCCGCCGTCGGGCTCCTCGCCCGCCGCCCGCGCCGGCCCCCCGCCTCGGGACGCCCGGCCCCCGCCGCACCCGGGCGTCCTCGCGCCCCGTGTCCCGGCCGGGCCCTCGGCGTCCGGTGGGGGAGCGGGGTGTGCGGTCCTGCTGTCCGCGCGAGGCCCCGGTGTGCTCGCGGCCGTCCCCGCCGCGTCGCTGTTCTCGTCGGCGTCCCCGGGGTCGTGGCCGTCCCTGCCGCGCCCGACGCCCCTCGGCGCCCCGGGCGCCGTTCTCCGGCCCCGTCGGACCGCCCGGGGCGCCGCGTGGGTCCCGCGTACGCTGCGCTGGGGCGGTGGCCGGACGGAGCCGCGGCCCGCAGGAGTCCGCCGCCCCGTCCGCCCCGTTCCGGGCGGCGCGGTGCGGCCGTACCGGAAGGACCGGGAACGCGTGAGCGGCGTCGGCGTCGGCATCGGGCAGCGCCCGGACACCTCCCGGCAGAAGGCCGTGAAGGTGCTGTGGACCGGGGTCTGGCTGGTCTTCCTCAGCGCGCCCGTCCGCGACCTCCTCACCGCCGGACACGGCCCGGCGGCCCTGGTCCTCGGCTGGGCGGGGCTCGCCGTCTTCGTCGTCTGGTACACGCTGCTGATCTTCCGCACCGGGCACGGCGAGCGCTCCGGGGTGGTCCTCGGCTCGCTGGCGGCCCTCGCCGCGGAGTCCACCGCCCTCGTCCTCGCGCTCGGGGAGGCGTGGCTCGTCCTCTTCGTGTACGTCGCCATCGCCTCCGGCGCGGCCCTGCCGCCGCGGCTGGCCCGCTGGGCCGTTCCGGCCGCCTCCGCGCTGATGGCCGGGCTCGCCCCGGCCGTCCCGGGGAACGCCGAGCGGCTCATCCTCCCCCTGCTCATACCCGCCCTGCTGGGCGGCTTCGCCATGACCGGCGTCCGCGAGCTGATCCGGACCACCATCGCC
This sequence comes from Streptomyces sp. NPDC107521, assembly GCF_055598485.1. Lineage (NCBI taxonomy): Bacteria > Bacillati > Actinomycetota > Actinomycetes > Kitasatosporales > Streptomycetaceae > Streptomyces > Streptomyces sp. NPDC107521. Next base: position 290,961 of record NZ_JBVKAT010000007.1, on the reverse strand, counting down.
CTGCGCGAGGCCCGCGCCACCGTCGCCCAGCTCGCGGCCAACGAGGAGCGGCTGCGGCTCGCCCGCGACCTGCACGACCTCCTCGGCCACTCGCTCTCCCTCATCACGCTCAAGAGCGAACTGGCGGGCCGCATGCTGCCCGACCACCCCGACCGGGCCGCCCAGCAGGTCACCGACATCGAACAGGTCAGCCGCCAGGCCCTGGTCGACGTCCGGGAGGCCGTCACCGGCTACCGGCGGGCCCGGCTGGCCACCGAACTCGCGGGTGCCCGGGTCGCGTTGACGGCCGCCGGGGTCTCCTTCGAGCTGCCCTCGGCGCCCGCCCCGGCCGACGGCCCGCCCGAGGCGTCCGAGGAGGCCCTCGCCTGGGCGCTGCGCGAGGCGGTCACCAACGTCGTGCGGCACAGCGGCGCCCGCCACTGCGCGGTGGAGCTGCTGCGCCGGGGCACGCCCGACGGGCCGGTGCTGGAGCTGTCGGTGCGGGACGACGGCTCCGGCCGCCCCGGGTCCGGGCCCGCCCCCGGCAACGGACTGACCGGCCTCGCCGAACGCCTGGAGCGGGCGGGCGGCACCCTGGAGGCCCAGGGCGTGCGGCGGGGGTTCCTGCTGGTCGCCCGCGTTCCGGCCGGGGCCGGCCCGGCATAGGATCACGGGATGAGCCGCACGATCAGGGTCCTGCTGGCCGAGGACCAGGCGATGGTCCGCGAGGCGCTCGCCGCGCTGCTCGGCCTGGAGGAGGACATCGAGGTCGTCGCCCAGGTGGCGCGCGGCGACGAGGTGCTGGAGGCGGTCCGCGCGCACGGGGTGGACGTCGCCCTGCTGGACATCGAGATGCCGGGCGCCACCGGCATCGAGGTCGCAGCCCTCGTCCACCGCGAACTGCCCGGTGTGCGGCTGGTGGTCCTCACCACCTTCGGCAGGCCCGGCTATCTGCGCGGCGCGATGGAGGCGGGCGCCGACGCCTTCCTGGTCAAGGACGCCCCGGCGGCCCAACTGGCCGACGCGGTGCGCAGGGTGCTGAACGGGGAGCGGGTCATCGACCCGACCCTGGCGGCGGCGGCCCTCGCCGAGGGCGCCAACCCGCTGACCGACCGCGAGCGCGAGGTCCTGCGCGCCGCCGCCGACGGCTCCACCAACGCCGAACTGGCCGCCGCCCTGCACCTGTCGCCCGGCACGGTCCGCAACTACCTCTCCACAGCCATCCAGAAGCTCGCCGTCCGCAACCGGGCGGAGGCGGTGGGGGTGGCCCGGAACAAGGGCTGGCTGTGACCCCGCCCGTCGGAACCCCCGGAGCCCTCGGCACCCCGGTGCCCCCGGCGCCCCGGTGAGCGCGGCGCCTCCGGTACCGGCCCCGGCGGCGGGCAACCCGCCCGCCGCGGAGTTCAGTTGAGCAGTGCCCGGGCCGCCCGGGCCTCCCCGAGCAGCCGCTCCGCGGCCTCCTCGTCCACCGCCTCCACCACCTCGGCGTACGCCTCCAACTCGTCCGCCCCGGCGGCGAAGTCGCCCCGGCCGACCAGCAACCGCGCCCGTTCGTAGCGCAGTCGGGCCGGATGCGAGGGCAGCAGCAGCGCCAGCTCCACCGCCCACAGCCCCACGTCCGACCGCTCCGGGCGGGCCGCCGCCCAGGAGCGGATGTTGTTCAGCACCCGGGCCACCACGTCCAGCGGCGCCGCGGGCTCCAGCAGTTCCTCCGGCAGCCCGCGCGCCGCGGCCCCGGGCATCCCCTGCGTGCCCAGCGCGTCGGCGACCAGTGCCCCGGCGGCCTCCTCGTCGAGCACCCGCCCCCCGTCGAAGGGGTCGACGAGCACCCGCCCGCCCTCCGCCGTCCCGAGCCCCACCACGAAGTGCCCAGGGAGGGCCACCCCGTACGCCGGGGCCCCCGCCCGCCGGGCCACCTCCAGCCACAGCACCGACAGCAGGATCGGCAGCCCGCGCCGCCGCCGCACCACCTCGTGCAGCAGCGACGACTCCAGCCGCCGGTAGTCCGCGGGCGCCCCCCGGAACCCGCACCGCCCGCCGAGCAGGTCCCGCAGCGCCGCCGCCCACGCCCCGGGACCGCCCGGCCGGAACGGCAACCGCCCGGCCAGGGCGTCCAGTTCCATCTGCGCGGCGTCCAGCCCCGCGTCGTCCAGCGAGCCGTCCGCCGCCGCGCCCACCAGCAGGCACAGCTCCGCCAGGCCGGGCCGGGCGGAGCGCGCCTCCTCGGCGAACCGCAGCCGCACCTCGGCGGCGCGCTCCCCGGTGGGCGGGTGCGGCGGGGGAAGGCGGCGGGGATGCTGACCCATGGCGGACTCGTACCCTCTCGTGGCGCTCAGTTCCGGTCCGTACCGTCGCCCTCGGGCGCCCGGTAGTGGTGGTAGGCGTGGTGGGCGGCGAAGCCCGCGCCGGAGTAGAGGGCCCGCGCCCCCGCGTTGTCCGCCTCGACCTGGAGCCAGGCGGCCGAGGCGCCCTCCTGGAGCGCCCGTTCGGCCAGCGCCGCCATCACCGCGGTGCCGAGGCCCTGCCGCCGCCGCGCGGGGTCCACCTCCACGGCCGCGAAGGACGCCCACCGCCCGTCCACCACCAGCCGCCCGATCGCGGCCGGCGCGCCGTCGCCGGGCACCGTCGCGAACCACACCGACGGCCCGCCGCCCAGCACCCGCAGGGCCGCCTCGCCCGTCCCGCTCCGCCCGTACCGGGCGAGCCACGCCCCGTCCACGTGCCGGGACAGGAGCACCCCGGCCGGGTCGGCCCGGTCGGCCACCGGTGCCGGCTCGCCCGTCCAGACCTCGGCCGACACCTCCCGGGTCCAGCCGCGCCGCTCCAGCGCGGCGCAGAGGACCTCCTCGGTGCCCTCCGCACCGGTCGCCGCCTGGACGTACGCGGGCAGCCCCCGCGCCGCGTACCAGCGGACCGCGGTGTCCAGCGCGGCGTCCAGCGGGAGCCCCGGATCGCCCAGGGGCAGAACGGAGTTGGCCCGCCGGGTGAACCCCGCGGCGGCCCGCAGCTCCCACTCCCCGAGCCGCTCGGACTCCACCGGCCGCCAGGCCCGCGCGACCACCCGGGCCAGCTCCGGGTACGAGGCGGCGGGCCCCCGGCGGCGCGCCGGAGCGGCCGGGACGACCTTCCCGGCGACCAGGGAGGAGGCGTCGATCCGGACGGACTCGCCGTCCCTGCGTGTGATCAGCAGCACATCATCGTCCCATGATGTGAGAACACCGACCGTGTCGGTGAACCTCTCCCGCGCGGCACCGGATTCGGTCAAGCGGCGTACGGAGACCCGTTTCCCCACGTCAGCGGCGGTGATACGGACCTCGAGTCGGCCGGCGGCAGAGATTTCCACGGGTCAGTACACCCCTCCTGTTCGGATCATGCCCAAGAACGGAGATACTAGGGGCGGGCATCGACGACGCCGCGCTCCCGCGCGCCAGGCGGCGGAGCCTGAAGAGGCCCGCCAGCGCCCAATCGAGGAGGAACGACAGCGTGACCTACGTCATCGCGCAGCCTTGTGTCGACGTGAAGGACAAGGCGTGCATCGAGGAGTGCCCGGTCGACTGCATCTACGAGGGCCAGCGGTCCTTGTACATCCACCCGGACGAGTGTGTCGACTGTGGTGCGTGTGAGCCGGTCTGCCCGGTCGAGGCGATCTTCTACGAGGACGACGTCCCGGAGGAGTGGAAGGACTACTACAAGGCCAACGTCGAGTTCTTCGACGAGCTGGGCTCGCCCGGCGGCGCCAGCAAGCTGGGGCTGATCGAGCGCGACCACCCCCTGATCGCCGCCCTGCCGCCGCAGGCGTAAGCATCCGGGCGGACGGTAACGGCCGCGCCCGCGCCGCCTCGGTCCCGTGCGGCCCGGTCATCCCGACCGGTGCCGCACGGGGCCGAGGCGTTCGCCGTACCGGACGCCCACCGACGAAAGCGAGCCACCCACCGTGTCCGCAGTCTCCCAGCGCCTGCCCGTCTTCCCCTGGGACAGGCTGGAGCCGTACAAGAAGACGGCCGCCGCCCATCCGGACGGCATCGTCGACCTCTCCGTCGGCACCCCGGTCGACCCGGTCCCCGAGCTGATCCGCGCGGCGCTGACCGACGCGGCCGACTCCCCGGGCTACCCCACCGTCTGGGGCACCCCGGCGCTGCGCGACGCGATCACGGGCTGGCTGGAGCGCCGCCTGGGCGCCCGCGGGATCACCCACCGGCACGTGCTGCCCGTGGTGGGCTCCAAGGAACTGGTCGCCTGGCTCCCCACTCAGCTCGGCCTCGGCCCCGGCGACCGGGTGGCCTTCCCCCGTCTGGCCTATCCGACGTACGAGGTCGGCGCCCGCCTGGCCCGCGCCGGGTACGAGGCGTACGACGACCCGACCGAGCTGGACCCGGAGGGACTGCGGCTGCTCTGGCTCAACTCCCCGTCCAACCCGACGGGCGAGGTGCTGTCCCGCCAGGAGCTGACCCGGATCGTGGCCTGGGCGCGCGAGCACGGCGTCCTGGTCGTCTCCGACGAGTGCTACCTGGAGCTGGGCTGGGAGGCCGACCCGGTCTCCGTCCTCCACCCGGACGTCAACGGCGGCTCCTACGACGGCCTGGTCGCCGTCCACTCGCTGTCCAAGCGGTCCAACCTGGCCGGGTACCGGGCCGCGTTCGCCGCCGGCGACCCGGAGGTGCTCGGCCCGCTGCTCCAGATCCGCAAGCACGGCGGGATGATGCTGTCGGCGCCGACGCAGGCGGCGATGGCCACCGCCCTGGGCGACGACGAGCACGTCCGCGTCCAGCGGGAGCGCTACGCCGCCCGCCGCGCCGTCCTGCGTGAGGCGCTGCTCGGCCACGGCTTCCGCGTCGAGCACAGCGAGGCCAGCCTCTACCTGTGGGCCACCCGCGACGAGTCCTGCTGGGACACCGTCGCCCACCTCGCCGAACTCGGCGTCCTGGTGGCCCCGGGGGACTTCTACGGGCCCGCGGGCGACGTCTTCGTCCGGGTGGCCTTCACGGCGACGGACGAACGCGTCGCGGAGGCGGCCCGCCGCCTGTAGCCGCGCCACGGCACGCGACGGGGCCCGGGGGAGATCCCCCGGGCCCGTCCCCGTTCCCGGGCCGGCGGCGGGCCGGACGCGCGGCGGGCGGCATCCGTCCGGCCGGGCCGCGCCCGGCGGGGCGCCAGGGCCTCTCGTTCGGATCGGGCCGGGCTCGCGGGGTCCGGCCCGATCCGAACGAAAGACCCTAGTTCAGCGGCAGCGCGCCGGTCGCGGTGCGGGCCGCGCCGCCCAGCACGTCCCCGGCGCCGCCGGTCACGCTGTCGGCGGCGCCGCGCGCGGCGGGCTCGGCCTGGCGCACGGCCTTGCCGCCGGTCTCGCCCGTGGCCCCGGCGACGGCCCCGGTGGCGGTGCCGGTCGCGCCGTCCACGGCCGTGCCCAGGTGCGCGGTGTCGAGCGAGGACAGCCCGCCGAGGTCCGGCGCGGCGGGGAGCTGCGGCGCGGCGCTCGCGGAGCCGGCCGCACCGACCCCGGCGGCCGCTCCCGCTGCGAGGAGCAGCGCGGCACGGGCGATCCGGCGGGTCAGGGGGAGGGTCATGATGCTCCTTCGAGGAGTGGGCAATCGGCTCGTACGCCCTGGTTACCGCTCGAAGTCGCGGAAGGTTGCGGCGAGTTGACGTAAAGAGTTGGTAATGCGTCGCATTATCGGTTCCCCGGAAAAGCGGTCGAACGGACGGCGGAGCGAATGCGGCCGATTCCCCGCGGTCCGTGATTCCCCGGGCCTTCGCATATCCCGCCCGGTGCGGTGAATAGCCGTGCGGCGCCGTGCCGACCGCCCCGCGCGTACCCCGCCCGGGTGACCTCCCGCACGCCCGGCCGCCCCCGCCGTACGAGCGGCACGGCCCGGTGAACGGTGCCCCGGGAACGCGTGCCCGTGATGCCGTGCGGCGGGCGCCGCCCCGGCCGGGCGCCGACCGCGGCGGTCGTCCCCGCGGGGCCGGGCGGGCGGAGCCCGCCACCTGGCCCTCCCGGGTGCCGCTCCCGCGGGCGCTCCGGGCCCGTCGTGCGCCGGGCCCCTCGTATGCCGGGCTCTCCGTGCGCCGTGTGCCCGGCGGGTGCCGTCCCGTGGCGCGGGCCGCCGCTACCGCGTGTGCCGGGCCGCCGTGATCCGCACCGGGCCCCCGTCCGGCTCGCCGCCCGAGGCCCCGGCGCCCTTCGCGCCGGTCGGCCGCCAGGTGCTGCCGGTGTTCCCGGCGATCCACTCGCGCCCGGCGTAGGAGACCCGTTCGATGCGCAGCGCCGAGGAGTTGGCGACCGCCCAGTGCGCCAGCTGCCAGCCGCGCCGCTCCGTGTCCCGTGCCGCCCCCGGCCCGGAGCCCCCGGACACCGGAAGCGTCACGGTCCGCCCGTCGGAGCCGCCCGGCTCGGGCGCGGGCGCCGCCGCCGGGGCGTCCGCCCGGGCACCGGCGCTCTGGAGCACATCGCGCCCGAAGTCCCGCACCAGCGCCTCGCGCACCGCGTCCGGCCCCTCGGCCCGGGTGGTGCCGGGGCGGCCCTCGCAGGTCAGCGTCGCCCCGGCGCCGCCCGTCAGCGCGGCGGCCAGCAGCGTGGCGTCCGGCTCGTGCTTGGCGTAGGCGTCGGGGAAGGCGCTGCGCTGCACGCGCTGCGCGGCGTCCGTCAGCGGCAGCTCCAGATAGCCGGGCACCTTGACCAGGTGGTCGTAGAACTCGCCTGCGGAGTACGCCGGGTCCATGATCTCGGCCGGCGTTCCCCAGCCCTGCGAGGGGCGTTGCTGGAACAGGCCGAGCGAATCGCGGTCGCCGTGGTCGAGGTTGCGCAGCGTCGACTCCTGGAGGGCGGTCGCCAGCGCGATCGTCACCGCCCGGTCGGGCAGTTCGCGCGCGGTGCCCACGGCGGTGATGGCGGCCGCGTTCACCGCCTGCTCCGGGGTGAACTCGTAGGAGGCGGTGCTGTCGTCCGCCGCGGAGACGACCTTGCAGCCCGGCGCGCCCGCCCCGCCGGTGACGTACTGCACCACCAGGTATCCGGCCACCGCGAGCAGGACGACGAGGGCCGCCCCGGAACGGTGGAGGCGGCCCCTGGGACGGTGGGTCGTCGAGGGATCGGGCACGCCTACAAGGTACTGGAGAGTATGTCCGGAGCCCATGCCGGTGCGCGCGGTACCGCCCCGGCACGGCCGTCGGCGCCGGGTCCGGCGCGCCACGGGTAGGGTCGACGCCATGGCCGACACCCCGCTTGACCTCACGCTGGACGCCGCCGAGCTGACCGCGCGGCTCGTGGACCTCCCCTCCGAGAGCGGCTCCGAGAAGCCGCTCGCGGACGCGGTCGAGAGCGCGCTGCGGGGCCTGCCCCACCTGACCGTCGACCGGTACGGCAACAACGTCGTGGCCCGCACGGACCTGGGCCGGGCGGAGCGGGTGATCCTGGCCGGACACCTCGACACGGTCCCCATCGCGGACAACGTCCCCTCCCGGCTGGACGAGGACGGCGTCCTGTGGGGCTGCGGCACCTGCGACATGAAGGCGGGCGTCGCCGTCCAGCTCCGGATCGCGGCCACCGTCCCGGCCCCCAACCGCGACCTCACCTTCGTCTTCTACGACAACGAGGAGGTCGCCGCCGACCTCAACGGCCTGGGGCACGTGGCCGCCGCCCACCCCGATTGGCTCCGGGGCGACTTCGCGGTGCTGCTCGAACCCTCCGACGGCCAGGTCGAGGGCGGCTGCCAGGGCACGCTGCGGGTGCTGCTGCGGACGACGGGCGAGCGGGCGCACTCCGCGCGCGGCTGGATGGGCTCCAACGCCGTCCACGCCGCCGCCCCGATCCTGGCCCGCCTCGCCGCCTACGAGCCCCGCCGCCCGGTGATCGACGGCCTGGAGTACCGCGAGGGCCTGAACGCGGTCCGTATCGAGGGCGGCGTCGCCGGGAACGTCATCCCCGACGAGTGCGTCGTCACCGTCAACTTCCGCTACGCGCCCGACCGGAGCGAGCAGGAGGCCCTGGACCACGTCCGCGAGGTCTTCGACGGCTGCGGGGTGGCCGGATTCGTGGTGGACGACCACAGCGGCGCCGCCCTGCCCGGCCTCTCGCACCCGGCCGCCGCCGCCTTCATCGAGGCGGTCGGCGGCACCCCGCAGCCGAAGTTCGGCTGGACGGACGTGTCCCGGTTCGCCGCCCTCGGCATCCCGGCCGTCAACTACGGCCCCGGCAACCCCCATCTGGCGCACCGGCGCGACGAGCGGGTCGAGGTGGCGAAGATCCTCGCGGGCGAGGAGCGGCTGCGGGCCTGGCTGACCGCCTGATCCGCGGCGGGGTTTGCCCCGCCGTGTTCCGGACATGCTCAGGTCCCCCGCGGGTAACCCCCGTGGATCTACGCTGAGGACGTATCACCCGCACTACGGAGGGAGCGCGCATGGCTACCGGTAACCCCGAGGGGAAGAAGCAGCCGCCGGACGAGCAGCGGCTCGGCCCGGTCCTCCGGCGTCGCAGCCAGGTCCAGAAGAGCACCACGGACCAGCGGCTGCTGGACGGGCGCGCCCCCACCGACTGGGTGCACACCGACCCCTGGCGGGTGCTGCGCATCCAGTCCGAGTTCATCGAGGGCTTCGGCACCCTGGCCGAACTCCCTCCCGCCATCAGCGTGTTCGGCTCCGCCCGGACCGCCGTCGGCTCCCCGGAGTACGAGACGGGCATCCGGCTCGGCCAAGGGCTGGTGGACGCCGGTTTCGCGGTCATCACCGGCGGCGGCCCCGGCGCCATGGAGGCGGCCAACCGGGGTGCCCTGGAGGCGGGGGGCGTCTCGGTCGGCCTCGGCATCGAACTGCCCTTCGAGCAGGGGCTCAACGCCTATGTCGACATCGGCCTGAACTTCCGCTACTTCTTCGTCCGCAAGATGATGTTCGTCAAGTACGCGCAGGGCTTCGTGGTGCTGCCCGGCGGCCTCGGCACCCTCGACGAACTGTTCGAGGCGCTCACCCTCGTCCAGACCCAGAAGGTGACCAAGTTCCCCATCGTGCTGTTCGGCACGGAGTACTGGGGCGGTCTGGTCACCTGGCTCCGAGACACGCTGGTGGCCCAGGGCAAGGCCGCGGAGAAGGACCTGCTGCTGTTCCACGTCACGGACGACGTGGAGGAGGCGGTCGCGCTGGTCTCCAAGGAAGCCGGCCGCTGACCCCTCCCCGGCCCGCGGCGACGTTCCCGAGGGCCGGCCCCGGCCGGGTACGCGGCGACGCCGCCCCGGGGACGGGGCGTGGCCCCGCGACGGGGTGCGCGGCCCACGGCGGGGGTGCGCGGCCCACGGCGGGGCGCGCGGTTCACGGCGGGCCCGTGGCGTCCTCGGTTTCGGGCGAAGGCCCATGCCCGGGGACGTCGGGGCGGTGGCGACGACCGGGACGCGGCGACGCCCGCCCGTCCGACCTCCACAGCCCGTCCCGGATCCCCCACTTGCGGCCCGGCCCCACGACGGCCGTCCCCGGCCCGGGGCAGGGGCTCCGATGACCGGGCCCCGGGGGCTCTCGGGGTGTGCCGTGGGGCGCGGGGCGTTGGGTCCGAGGCCCCTGCTCCCGCCGTCAGGTCTCGCCGCGCCGCCGTCCATGCCGTCCACGACGGCCGCCTCCGGTCCGGGCACGACTCCGGTGACCCGACCACAAAGGGCCCTCGGGGTGGGCCGTGAGGCGCGCGGGTGTTGGGTCCGGGGTGCCTGCTCCCACGGTCTCGCCGTCATGTCCCGGTGCGCCGCCCCCTCCGGCCACGACGGCCGCCCCGGCCCGGCGCGCGGGCTCCGGTGACCGGCACCAGGGGGTCCCGGGGTGGGCCGTGGCGCGCGGGCGCGGCGGGCCCGGGCGGCTGCTCCCGTGGCCTCGCCGTGGACTTTCCGGCACGCCGCTCCCCGCCCCGTACCGGCGCGCACCGGACCCCGTTCGCGCGGGCCGGATCGCACCGACCCGCGCGCGGCGGTCCGGGGGGTGCGGACCCGTGCGCGGCGGGCTCCGGGGGCGCGGACTACGCCAGCCCCCGCCGGGCCACCGCCGGTTCCCTCGTCCCCGCGATGGCGCCCACCATGTCCACCACCTGCCGGGTCTCCGCGACCTCGTGCACCCGGTACACCCGCGCCCCCAGCCACGCCGAGACCGCCGTCGTCGCCAGCGTGCCCACCAGCCGGTCCTTGACCGGCCGGTCCAGCGTCTCGCCCACGAAGTCCTTGTTGGACAGCGACACCAGCACCGGCCAGCCCGTGGCGACCATCTCGCCCAGCCGCCGCGTGGCCTCCAGGCTGTGCCGGGTGTTCTTCCCGAAGTCGTGCCCCGGGTCGATCATCACCGACTCCCGGGGCACCCCCAGGGCCACCGCCCGCTCGGCCAGGGCCACGGTCGCGCCCAGGACGTCGGCCATCACGTCGTCGTACGCCACCCGGTGCGGCCGGGTGCGGGGCAGCGCCCCGCCCGTGTGCGTGCACACCAGTCCGGCGCCGTACCGCGCGGCCACCTCCGCGAGCCGCGGGTCCGCCCCGCCCCACGCGTCGTTCAGCAGGTCGGCCCCGGCCTCGCAGACGGCCTCGCCGACCTCGTGCCGCCAGGTGTCCACACTGATCACGACGTCCGGAAAGCGCCGCCGGACCTCCGCCACGAACCCGACCGTCCGCCGCGCCTCCTCCTCGGCCGACACCTCCTCGCCCGGACCGGCCTTCACCCCGCCGATGTCGATGATCCCGGCGCCCTCGGCCACCGCCCGCTCCACCCGCTCCAGCGCCGGCTCGTCGAGGAAGGTGGCCCCCCGGTCGTAGAAGGAGTCCGGGGTCCGGTTCACGATCGCCATGACGACCGGCTCGTCCGGCGCGAACTCCCGCCCGCCCAGCCTGAGCATCCCCTGTGACCGCTGCACGTCCATGTCGCTCCCACGTCCCGCTTCTCGTACCCGGACACCGCCTGGGCCTCCGGCTGTCAGACTCGCATGGCACGATCGGAGCCGACACCACCGGCTCCGGGGCCGGACCGGCGCGCCCGCAGGGCGCCGGACCGCTCCCGGCCCCGATCCAACCAGCCACACCGATCCGACCGTGGGGGCCCCAGCGATGGTCATGTTCCTGTTCCTTGTCATCGCACTCGCGGTCGTGGTCACCGCGGTGACGCTCGCGGTGGTCGCCGGGGGTGAGAGCGGGCCGCTGCCCGACGCCGCGCCGGAGCGCCCGGTGGACGCCCTGCCCCCGGACCGCCCGGCCGTCCGCGCGGACGTGGAGCGGCTGCGCTTCCCGCTCACCGTCCGCGGCTACCGCATGGCCGACGTCGACGACGCCCTCGGCCGTCTCGGCGCCGAGCTGGCCGAGCGCGACGCGCGGATCTCCGAGCTCCAGGTCGCGCTGGCCGGGGCCCACGCCCCCGCCGCGTCCGCGGAGCCGTCCGACGCCCCGGCCGACGCGACCGGCGAGGAGGACGCGTGAGCACCGGGGAGGCCGTCGCCGGGCCGGACGGGGCACGGCGCTGTCCCTGGGCGCTGTCCGCCGAGGACTACGTGGCGTACCACGACGACGAGTGGGGCCGCCCGGTCCACGGGGACGACGCCCTGTTCGAGCGGGTCAGCCTGGAGGCGTTCCAGTCCGGCCTGTCCTGGATCACGATCCTGCGCCGCCGCCCCGGCTTCCGGGCCGCCTTCGCGGACTTCCGGATCGCCGAGGTGGCCGAGTTCACCGACGAGGACCGCGAGCGCCTGCTCGCCGACCCGGGCATCATCCGCAACCGCGCCAAGGTCGACGCGACCCTGGCCAACGCGCGCGTGCTCAGCGGCTGGGCGGAGGGCGAGCTGGACGCCGTGATCTGGTCGCACGCCCCGGAGGCGGCCGGCCGTCCGGTCCCGAAGACCCTCGCGGACGTGCCGGCCGTCACCCCGGAGTCGACGGCCCTGGCGAAGGACCTGAAGCGGCGCGGCCTCCGCTTCATCGGCCCCACCACGGCGTACGCCCTGATGCAGGCCTGCGGGCTGGTCGACGACCACCTCGCGGACTGCGCGTCCCGCCGCCCCTGACCGCACCCCGCCGCCCCGCCCCCGACCGCCCCGCCCCCGACCGTGCCGCCCCCGACCGTGCCGCCCCGGACCCGTGGGCCCGGGGCGGCACGGTCGGGGCGGCGGGAGCCCGGACGGCCCGGCGGGCGGATCAGCGGCCGAGGTACACCGGCTTCTCCTTGTCGACGAAGGCCCGCACCGCGATGGCGTGGTCCTGCGAGGCGCCCGCCCGCGTCTGCAGCTCGTCCTCCTTCTCCAGCGTCTCGGCCAGCGAGTGCGACAGCCCGTACGCCACCGACTCCTTCACCGCCGCGTACGCCAGGGTCGGGCCCGCGGCCAGCGCCCGCGCCGTCCGCTCGGCCTCGGCCCGCAGCTCGCCGGCCGGGACGACCCGGCCGGCGATGCCCAGCTCGTACGCCTCCCGGGCGTCGATGGCGCGCGGGAAGAGCAGCAGGTCGGTGGCGCGCCCGGGGCCGACGACCCGCGGCAGCGTCCAGGACAGTCCCGAGTCGGCGGTCAGCGCGACCCCGGTGAAGGCCGTGGTGAACGTCGCGGTCTCGGCGACGATCCGGTGGTCCGCCGCCAGCGCGAAGCCGAAGCCCGCCCCGGCCGCCACCCCGTTCACCGCCGCCACCACCGGCTTCGGCGCCTCGGCCAGCGCCCGGACGATCGGGTTGTAGTGCTCGCCCACGGTGCGCATGGTGCCGCCCCCGCCGCCGCTCTCCCGGTCGGCGGCCAGCAGCCCCACGTGCTCCTTGAGGTCCTGTCCGACGCAGAACGCCCGGTCCCCGGCCGCGGTCAGCAGCACCGCCCGGACGGCCCCGTCCGCCGCCGCGGACCGCACCGCCTCCCGGAGCGCGACCTTGGCCTCGGTGTTCAGCGCGTTCATCGCCTCCGGGCGGTTCAGCGTGATCGTCGCGAGCCCGTCGCTCACCTCGTAGAGCACGGTGTCTGCCATGGATGCCTCCTCGGCGTCGGGGCCTGTGTCCGCGCCCCAGCATGACGGAGACCACCCGCGCCGCACCCCGGACAATGTGACCTGCGTCAAAGAATTCCGGTCCGATTCCATTCGGCGGAAGTGGGCGGGGCCGCGCAGTATCGCAGTCAGGTCCCCGAATTGAGTGGTTTTGCTCGCGCGCGTTGCCCAAGCGATGCCGACCGGCGTTGGTCATCAGGTCCTGGGATGCGGGATAATGACCGGGAAGCAATGTGTTCGATGCCGGTGTCGCGTGTCCAGCCGGACCGCGCGTGCCCTTCGTGGGCCGTCGGCTTGACGGTGAGCTGGTATCAGGAAGGGGAACGAGCATGGCGGCCATGAAGCCGCGGACGGGCGACGGCCCGCTCGAGGTGACCAAGGAGGGGCGGGGCATCGTCATGCGCGTTCCGCTCGAAGGCGGCGGTCGACTCGTCGTCGAGCTGACCCCCGACGAGGCCGACGCGCTCGGCGACGCCCTCAAGAAGGTCGTCGGCTGACGCGCGGGCGACCATACCCGATCAAATCGCCCCGGCGCCCCTGCGGCGCCGGGGCGTTTGTCATCCCCGGCCCCCGCCGCCCCGGCTCCCGCCGGGCGCCGCCGAGGCGTGCCGGACCCCGTGCCCGGGACGGTCCCGGGGGACGGCTCAGCGTTTCACCGCGCACAGCAGCCCGTCCCCGGCCGGCAGCAGGGACGGCACCAGCTCCTGGCTCTCCCGCACCGCCCGCAGCAGCTCCCGCAGCCGCAGCACCTCCGCGGGCTGGGGGCCGGAGTCGACGGTGCGGCCGGCGGCGAAGACGCCCTCGAAGACGACCAGCCCGCCGGGCCGCAGCAGACGCAGCGACTCCGCCAGGTAGTCCAGGTACTCCAGGCGGTCGCCGTCGCAGAAGACGAGGTCGTAGCCCGCGTCCGCGAGCCGGGGCAGCACCTCCAGGGCGCGGCCCGGTATGAAGCGAGCCCGGTTGCTGGCGAAGCCGGAGGCGCGGAAGGCCTGGCGGGCGAACTGCTGGTGCTCCGGCTCCGGGTCCACCGTGGTCAGCACCCCGTCCGGGCGCATGCCCCGCAGCAGGTGGATGCCCGACACGCCGCAGCCGGTGCCGATCTCGGCCACCGCCTTGGCGTCCACGGCGGCGGCGAGCAGACCCAGCGCGGAGCCCGTGCCGGGGGTCACCGAGCGCAGGCCCGCCTCGTGGGCCCGATCGCGCGCCCAGAGCAGCGCGTCGTCCTCGGCGACATAGGCGTCGGAGAACGCCCAGCCCGTCTGCCGGTTGCCGGTAATGACCCTCTCCCGTCCCTGTCGTTGCCTCGGCGTGACTGTATCCGTTGGCGTCGGGAACCCGCAGATGGGACCGGCCGTTGAAAGGGGTACGGGAAGACACGGGCGACAGGGCCCGGACGGTCACGGGGAGCGGTGGATGGCCAACAGCGCCGAGCAAGTGCTGACGCAGCCGTACGAGCCGGGTCAGCCCAGATCAAATTTTCGTAAAACCCCTTATCCGGAGCTAACGGGCGGGGTGGCTATGGTAGGGGCTCCACAGGCCACCACCAGAGCCGACAGGGGAGGTGCGGCCGCACCCGCGGATCGGGGGGGAGTGCTGCGGCGCTTCCTCGGATCGGCAGGCAGGCCGAAATCCGTGAACGACACCGCTGACAACAGCCACGCCGGTCCTGCCACCGGACACACCCAGACCGCGACCTTCGCCGGCGACGCGGACGGGCAGGCGTGGACTCCGCCCACCTGGGAGGAGATCGTCAGCACCCACAGCGCCCGGGTCTACCGGCTCGCCTACCGCCTCACGGGCAACCAGCACGACGCCGAGGACCTCACGCAGGAGGTCTTCGTCCGCGTCTTCCGCTCCCTGTCCACGTACACCCCGGGCACCTTCGAGGGCTGGCTGCACCGCATCACCACCAATCTGTTCCTGGACATGGTGCGCCGCAAGCAGCGCATCCGCTTCGACGCGCTCGGCGACGACGCGGCCGAGCGGCTGCCCAGCAAGGAGCCCAGCCCCCAGCAGGTCTTCCACGACGCCCACTTCGACGCCGACGTCCAGCAGGCGCTGGACACCCTCGCGCCGGAGTTCAGGGCGGCGGTCGTGCTGTGCGACATCGAGGGGCTGTCCTACGAGGAGATCGCCGCGACGCTCGGCGTGAAGCTCGGCACCGTCCGCTCCCGCATCCACCGGGGGCGCTCGCAGCTCCGCAAGGCCCTCGCACACCGCTCCCCCCAGGCCCGCGCCGAGCGACGCTCGTTCGCGGCCCGTGTTCCCGCACTGGGAGGAGGGGGCACGAGCGCGTGAGCGGCTCACGACCGAACGCCGAGGGACACCTCGCGGAACAGCATCTGGGAGACCGACTCTCCGCCCTGGTGGACGGAGAGCTCGGTCATGACGCGCGTGAGCGCGTACTGGCGCACGTGGCGACCTGCGGGAGGTGCAAGGCCGAGGTCGACGCCCAGCGGCGGCTGAAGAACGTCTTCGCGGCGGCGGCCCCGCCCGCCCCCTCGGAGAGCTTCCTGGCCCGCCTCCAGGGCCTGCCCGGCTCGGGCACCGGCGCAGGGCCGGGCGGCGGCGACTTCGGCGACGGGCTGCCCGGGCTGCCCGAGCCGTTCGAGTTCCCCTATGTGCGGGCCCGCCCCGTGCTGCCGACGGCGGTGCCCGCCGCAGACGGGCGGGAGCGCGGCTTCCGCATCCACGACGTCAGCCGGCACGAGGCCGAGCGGTCCGCCTCGCGCGGGATGCGGTTCGCGGTCGCCGCCGCGGGGGCGGTGTCGCTGGCCGCCATCGCGCTCGGCGGCGTCACCCTCGGCGCGCCCGCCTCCAGCACCGACGCCCGCGGCGGCGCAGGGGCCGGGAGCAACGTCACGCCGCTGCGCACCCAGGGCGGGGCGGCGGTCACCACCCCCGAGAGCCAGCGCCGCCGCTCGGGCGGTCCGCCGCTCGGCTACAGCCAGAGCGGTTACCGCCCGGCCGGTGACGGCCCGATGACCCCGGCGGGCGTCTCCGCGCCCCTGCTGCCCGGTCTGCCGGAGCGGGTGGCGCAGGAGACGCGGCGGCAGACCCTCCGGGAGCTGGCCGCGCCCCTGCTGGCCGGTGCCGCCGCCGTGTCGCCGCTGATACGCCCGCTGGAGTCGCTGCCGCCGCTGGGGCCGGGCTCCTGGGCGGAGACCTCGCGGGTCCGGCCGCCGGAGCTGCTCGCCGTCTCCAACTCCCTTCCCGCCGCCTACCCCGTCGCGTCACCCGCGGCCTCCTCCCGCCCGGCGCCCTGACGGACCGGCGGGCGGTTCCGCGGACCTGATTGAATCCTGGGTGGCGCCAGGGCACTTGGAGCCGAGGATCTGCGGCCGGCGGCGGGGAGAACATGAACGAGGGGAAACCCACGAGGGCGAAGTGGTGGAGCCGGCCCCCGGCCGCCGACGGCGGCGGGCCCGGCTCCGCCCCGGCGGACGGGGGCGACGGCGACTTCGAGCTGGAGCGCCCCCGCCCGGCCGGGAGTCCCGGCGACACCCTTCCGGGGCCGGACGGCGGCGCGGTGCCGCCGGGTCCGGCCGCGCCGCGCGCCGGGGACGCCCCCGCCGACGCCGACTTCGTGCCGCACCGCCCGGAGCCCCGCCCGCCGTCCGGCCCCTGGCCGGAGCCGGACGGCGGCCCGGACGGGGCACCGCGCCCCGGTACACCCGGCCCGGCCGCGCACGAGCGCGGTGCCGGTACGGCGCCGGGGAGCGCGGGCGCGGTGCCGGACGGGAACGCCGCCCCGGCGCCGGACCCGGCGGGCACGTCCCGGGCCGCCCCCGCCCCGTCCCCGGGCGTTCCCGTCCCCGACGCGGCCGCCGCCATCCCGTTCCCGGGCGCCCGCGCCTCCGACAGGGGCCACGGCCCGGACGGGGCCCACACCCGCGAGGAGGCCGGCGCCCCCGCCCTCTCTGACCGGGCCTGCACCCCCGACGGGGCTCACGCCCCCGAGCCCGCCGCCCACACCCCCGACGGGGCCCCCGCCCCCGGCAGGACCCCCGCCCCCGACCCGGCAGGGTCCGGCACGGCAGGGTCCGCGCCCGTGGAGGCCCGGGTGCGGCCGCTGCACGACCCCGACCCCTACGGGACCCCTCCGTACGGCGAACCGGGCCCCTGGGCGCCCGCTCCGCCCGTGCAGCACCCCGGCGCGACCCCGGCCCACGGCACGGCCGTACCGCCGCCCCGCGCCGGCGCGGCCGCCGCCCCGCACCGGGGGCCCGGTCACGAGCCGCCCACGGCCCCCTCACCGGCCCTCCCGGCCCACGGCACGGCCGTACCGCCGCCCCGCGCCGGCGCGTCCGCCGCCCCGCACCGGGGGCCCGGTCACGAGCCGCCCACGGCCCCCTCACCGGCCCTCCCGGCCCACGGGGCGGCCGCGCCCCACCCCGCCCCGCACAGCCCCGCCGCCCACGGAGCGGCCCCCTACGGGACGGCCCCCTACGGCTCCGCCCCCGGCGGGGCGTCCGTCCCCGGCGCGCGGGCCGACCACGCCCCCCGTCCCGGCGCGCCCGTCGACGCCGCCCCCGCGCCCTCCGCCGCCCTCGCGGCGTCCGGTTCCGGGGCCGACCCCTGGGGCCGCTACGACCCCTGGGCCCCGGTGCCCGCCGGGCCGCTCCAGCACGGCGGCCCGGCGGAGCCGCCGCGGCGGCCCGTCCGGCGCCGGAGGGCGCTGCTCGGCGGCGCGCTGCTGATCGCCCTGGTCTCCGGCGGCGTCGGCGGCGGCATCGGCACCTATCTGGAACGCAACGGCGGCATCGGCACCGTGGAACTGCCGCAGGCCGGGCCCGAGCCCACCGGCAGGGCCCCGGACAGCGTGGCCGGGATCGCCGCGAGGGCCCTGCCCGGCGTCGTCACCCTGCACGTCAGCGGCGGCGGCTCCGCGGGCACCGGCACCGGGTTCGTCCTCGACGGCCGCGGCCACATCCTGACCAACAACCACGTCGTCGGGCGCGGCGGCCGGATCACCGTCACCTTCCACGGCGGCGACACCGCCGAGGCCACCGTCGTGGGCCGGGACAGCGGGTACGACCTGGCCGTCGTCAGGGTGCGCGGCGTGCGCGGGCTCACCCCCATGCCCCTCGGCAACTCCGACAACGTCCGGGTGGGCGACCCCGTCGTCGCCATCGGCGCCCCCTTCGACCTGGCCGGAACGGTCACCTCCGGCATCATCAGCGCCAAGGAGCGGCCCATCACGGCGGGCGGCGAGGAGGGCGACGGCAGCGACGTGTCCTACGTCGACGCGCTCCAGACCGACGCCCCCATCAACCCCGGCAACTCCGGCGGTCCCCTCCTGGACACCCGGGGCCGGGTCATCGGCATCAACTCCGCCATCCGCTCCGCGGGCAGTGGCAGCGGCGGTGGCAGCGGCGGCGGCTCCGGGAGCGGACAGGCCGGGTCGATAGGGCTCGGCTTCGCCATCCCGATCAACCAGGGCAAGCGCGTCGCCGAGGAGCTCATCAACACCGGCCGGGCCACCCACCCGGTCATCGGCCTCACCCTCGACATGGGCCACGACGGCGACGGCGCCCGCGTCGCCGACCGGGGCAGCGGCGGCGGCCCCGCGGTCACCCGGGGCGGCCCCGGCGCGCGGGCCGGGATCAGGGCCGGGGACGTCATCACCGCGGCCGACGGCCGACGCGTCCGCTCCGGCGAGGAACTGATCGTGCGGATCCGCTCCCACCGTCCCGGCGACCGGCTGGAAATCACCCTGGAACGCGACGGCCGCGAGACGAAGGTCTCACTCGTGCTCGGTTCCTCCGGCGGAGACTGACCGGAGGCCGCCGGCACCGGGGGATTCCCCGCCCGGCCCCGTCGAGGGGGCCGGGCAAACAACGTGGAAAGCCTTCGTCCGCACCTGTCCGGCGGGCCGGGGACAGTACCGGACGGGCGGGGTCGGCGGGTACGGTGGTTGCGGCCCGGACATCCCAAGGAGCTTCAGGTGTTCAATGACATAGGCGCACTAGAGCTGGTGACGCTCGTTGTCCTCGCCGTGCTCGTCTTCGGTCCGGACAAGCTCCCCAAGGTCATCCAGGACGTCTCCCGCATGATCCGCAAGGTGCGCGAGTTCTCCGACAGCGCCAAGCAGGACATCCGGCAGGAGCTGGGTCCCGAGTTCAAGGACTTCGAGTTCGAGGACCTCAACCCCAAGACGTTCCTGCGCAAGCAGCTCGACAACGACGAGCTGGGGCTCAAGGAGATCCGCAACGGCTTCGACCTGAAGAAGGAGATGGCCGAGGTCACCGACGCCGTGCACGGCCGCGACGGCGACGCCCGGAGCTCCTCCTCCCCGGACGCCGGGACGTCCGGCGAGCGGGTCGACATGACCAAGAAGCCCGAGCCCCGGGCCTCCGACGACCGGCCCCCGTTCGACAGCGACGCCACCTGACCCGGCCGCCGTCCGGCACGGACGGCGCCCGGTCCGCACCACCCGCCCCGCGCCGTCCGCACCGCCCGCGCTCCCCGCACCGCCGCCGCACGTGACGCGCCTCACACTCCGCACGGGCCCGCGCGCCACCCGAACACGGCGTCGACGTGCCCCGCGCGCCGGACGAGGTCCCGGCCGCCCGCACTCCTGTGGTTATGCTGCCGAGTTGTTGTGCGGAGCGGACGAGTGCGCCCGAAGGGGGGCGGGCCGTCGACGAGAGCGAGGAGGCGTCCGGGCACATGGAGACGACGAGCGCGGCGGTCGCACAGACGCCGTCCGCGGAGGACGGACCAGCGGTCCCCTCCGGCCGGCGGACGGCCGACGGCTATCTGCGGGCACCCTTCCCCTGGTACGGCCTCGACGAGGCGTTCACGGGCCGGCGCTGGCTGATGCAGGTCGGCACGGCCGCCGACGGAGGGATCGAGCACGGTTCCATCGGCCACGGCGACGAGCCGTCCGTGCGCAACGAGCACCTGGCCGGGGACGAGCAGGACGCCAAGGAGAAGTTCGCGGTCGTCGTGACCGTGGCCGCCAGCCCCTCCCGGCGCAGCGCCGACGGCACGGGCCTGCTGGAGGCCACCTCGGTCTCCTCGGCGGCCTGGCTGGCGGGCGTGGGGCTGCTGTCGTTCACCTGGCCCGGCCAGATGGACCACTCCCTGCGCGACGACTGGCTGGAGCAGCAGACCGAGACCGCCTGGGTGCTCGCCGACGACCTCGACGGAGCGGACTGGTCCACCCTGTCCCTGCCCGTCGACGGGGTGCCGACCGCCTTCCACTACCGGGAGTCCGCCTTCGGCTGGGTCCTCGCCGGCTCCACGGAACAGGGCGTCCACCTGGGGGCGTACGGCCGGGGCATGAGCGCCTACGGGCTCGCCTTCTCGGTCGTCGGGGACATCGCCGCCTACGCCTGACCGCCGCCGGCCCGCCGCCCGCCCCGGGACCCGGCCCCGGGGCGCACGGACCCGTCAGTCAGAACTTGTTCTTCGGGGTGATCCCCAGGGACAGCCCCGACAGCCCGCGCTGCCGTCCGCCCAGCTTGCCCGCGATGGAGCGCAGCGCCGCGCCCGCCGGGGAGGCGGCGTCGGACAGCACCACCGGCGTGCCCTCGTCGCCGCCCTCGCGCAGCCGCACGTCGATCGGGATGGAGCCGAGCACCGGCACGGTGGCGCCGGTGGTGCGGGTCAGCCCGTCCGCGACCATCTGGCCGCCGCCGGTGCCGAACACGTCGACCATCTCGCCGCAGTGCGGGCAGGGCAGGCCCGACATGTTCTCGACCACGCCGACGATCTTCTGATGGGTCTGCACCGCGATGGCGCCGGCCCGCTCGGCCACCTCGGCCGCCGCCTGCTGAGGCGTGGTCACCACCAGGATCTCCGCGTTCGGTACGAGCTGCGCCACGGAGATCGCGATGTCGCCGGTGCCGGGCGGCAGGTCCAGCAGCAGCACGTCCAGGTCGCCCCAGTACACGTCCGCGAGGAACTGCTGGAGCGCGCGGTGCAGCATCGGGCCGCGCCAGACCACCGGCGCGTTGCCCGGGGTGAACATGCCGATGGAGATGACCTTCACGCCGTGCGCCGAGGGCGGCATGATCATGTTCTCGACCTGGGTCGGCCGCCCGTCGGCGCCGAGCATGCGCGGCACCGAGTGGCCGTAGATGTCGGCGTCCACGACACCGACCTTCAGCCCGTCGGCCGCCATCGCCGCCGCCAGGTTCACCGTCACCGACGACTTGCCGACACCGCCCTTGCCGGACGCCACCGCGTACACCCGGGTGAGGTTGCCGGGCTTGGCGAACGGCACCTCGCGCTCGGCCTGGCCGCCGCGCAGCGCGGTGGCCAGCTCCCGGCGCTGCTCGTCGCTCATCACGTCCAGCTCGACGTCGACGCGGGTGACGCCGTCCACCCGGGCGACGGCGTCCCGCACGCCCTGGGTGATCGTCTCCCGCATCGGACAGCCGGAGACCGTCAGGTACACGGCGACCGCGACCGCTCCGTCCGCGCCGATGTCCACCGATTTGACCATTCCCAGCTCGGTGATGGGCCGGTTGATCTCGGGGTCGTTCACCGTCGCCAGTGCCTCGCGCACCGCGTCTTCCGTAGCCATGGCTACGATGGTACGGCTCCCGCCACGGAGGGTGGGAAGCCCCGTCACCGCTCGTGCGGATCCCGTCCGGCGGACCGTTCCGCGGGCGCCGTACCGTCCTGGCCGCGGTGGCCGTCCGACCGCTCCTCCAGCTCCCGGAACAGGTCCTGGAGCTCCGAGCGGATCCAGTCCCGGGTCGCCACCTCGCCCAGCCCGATGCGCAGGGCGGCGATCTCCCGCGTGAGGTACTCGGTGTCCGCGATCGACCGTTCGTTCTGCTTGCGGTCCTGCTCCAGATTGACCCGGTCCCGGTCGTCCTGCCGGTTCTGCGCCAGCAGGATCAGCGGCGCCGCGTAGGAGGCCTGGAGCGACAGGGCCAGCGTCAGGAAGATGAACGGGTACTCGTCGAACCGCAGCCCGCCCGGGGCCGCCACGTTCCACAGCACCCACAGGATGATGACGACCGTCATCCAGACGATGAACCGCCCGGTGCCCAGGAAGCGGGCCACGCGCTCCGAGAGGCGGCCGAAGGACTCCGGGTCCCACTCGGGCAGGAAGCGCCGGCGGGGCGGGCGCGGCTGGTCCAGCCGGGCACCGCGCGGCCGGGAGGCCGCCGTGGCCCCGGCGGGCACCCGCTCGCGGCCCGTCGTCTCGCGCTCAGGCCCCATCGGCGCCCACCTCCTCGTCCAGGTGGTACTCGGTCTCCCGCCAGTCCTCGGGCAGCATGTGGTCCAGGACGTCGTCCACGGTGACCGCGCCCAGCAGCGCCCCGGACTCGTCGACCACCGGCGCCGCCACCATGTCGTACGTGGCGAAGAACCCGGCGACCACCGGCAGCGCGGCGTCCGGCTCCAGGGGCTGGAGGCCGTCGTCGATGATCGAGCCGACCTGGGTGTAGGGCGGATCGCGCAGCAGCCGCTGGAAGTGCACCGTCCCCAGGTACTTGCCGGTCGGCGTCTCGTCGGGCGGGCGGCAGACGTAGACCTGCGCGGCGTGCGCCGGGGAGAGGTCGGGGTTGCGGATGCGGGCCAGGGCGTCGGCGACGGTCGCGTCGGGCCGCAGCACGATCGGCTCGGTCGTCATCAGACCGCCGGCGGTGTGCTCCTCGTACGCCATCAGCCGCCGCATGTCGGCCGCGTCGGCGGGTTTCATCAGGCTCAGCAGCCGCTCCTTGTCCACCTCGGGCAGCTCACCGAGCAGGTCGGCGGCGTCGTCCGGGTCCATCGCCTCCAGGACGTCGGCGGCGCGCTGCTCGGCGAGCTTGCCGAGGATCTCGATCTGGTCGTCCTCGGGCAGCTCCTCCAGCACGTCGGCCAGCCGGTCGTCGTCGAGGGCGGCGGCGACCTCGGCGCGGCGCTTGGCGGACAGGTGGTGCAGGACGTTGGCGAGGTCGGCGGGGCGGAGCTGCTCGAAGGTGGCGAGCAGGTTCTCGGCGCCCTGTCCGTGCTCCTCCAGGGAGAAGCCGGTCACCCCGGACCACTCGACGGTCAGCGTCTCGCCCCGGGCCCGGCGGAAGGCACCGCCCTTCCGGCCCCGGCGGACGAAGACCTTGTCGATCTCCCACTCCCGGCGGGCGGGGAGCTGGCGCACCGACAGGTCCAGGACGGTGACCTCCTCGCCGGCGTCGATCAGGGTGACCCGGCGGTCCAGGAGCTCGCCGAAGACGAGGCGCTCGGTGGGCCGCTGCTCGAACCGGCGGACGTTGACCACGCCGGTGGTGATGACCTGGCCGGACTCGACCCCGGTGACCCGGGTCATGGGCAGGAAGATCCGGCGGCGGTTGGAGAGTTCGACGACCAGGCCGAGCACGCGCGGGGGCCTGCGGCCGACCCGGAACATGACGACCAGATCGCGCACCCGGCCCACCTGGTCGCCGGCCGGGTCGAAGACGGCGATGCCGGAGAGGTGGGAGACGAAGATCCGGGGGGCGCCCGCTGCCATGGCCGCGGCTCCTTTTCGTGCGTTCGTGGTCGGTGGGGCCTGTCGCGTACCGCGTCGTACCGCGTCCCTCCAGGGTTGCCCGCTCCGACGGGCTTCAGGCTAGCCCGTCGCGAACCGGACCGCCCAGGGCGGCCTGGTCCGGACGGACCGGCTCCGCCCGGTGCCCGCCCGCCCGGTACGCTGCCGTACGCCGCTCGGGCCCCGGGCCCGGGCCCGGCGGTCCCGGCCGGTCCGCGCCCGGCGGCGCCCCGCCGTCCGCCGCCCTCCCGACGGCCGCCCGTCCGCTCAGAAAGGCCCTCCGTGACTGCGACACCCCGGCGCCGAATCCGCAGGGCCGCCGTGCTGGGCACGCTGTGCGCCGCACTGGCCGGGGCGGGACTGACGGGCTGCGGGGGCGGCGAGGACCCGGACGCGGGGACCAACGGCGTCGGGAAGCTCCCGGCAGCCGAGATCCACACCAAGGCCCGCGCCGCGGCCCGCGCCGCCGGGACGGTGCGGCTGCACGGGACGGTGGAGGCCGGCGGCGCCACCTACACCCTCGACATGCGGCTGAAGTCCGACGGCGGCACCGGGTCGGTGGCCGTGAAGGGGGCGACCTTCCGGCTGCTGCGGATCGCCGACCAGCTCTACCTCAAGGCCGACGCAGGTTTCTGGACCCATGACGGCGGCGACGAGTCGGCGGCCGGGAAGCTGGCCGACAAGTACGTGAAGGTGCCCCAGGGCGACCCGGCCTACCAGCGGTTCAGCGGCTTCACGGACAAGGACCTGCTGCTCGACGGGCTGCTGACCCTGCACGGCACGGTGGACAAGGACGGCCGCCACGAACAGGGCGGCGTCCGGACCGTCCGCATCACCGGCGACGGGGGCGACGGCGGCTCCCTGGACGTCTCCCTGGAGGGCACCCCCTACCCGCTGCGCCTGGTCCGCGCGGGCCGGGCGGGCACCCTCGGCCTCTCCGACTGGAACAAGCCCTTCCCCCTGGAGGAGCCCGCCGAGGCGGACACCCTGGACTACGGCAAGCAACTCCCCACGACCTGACCCTGTGTCCGGGCGGAGCGCCCGCGGCTCCCGGCGTCCACGGCCCCGTGCGAGGGCGCGCACGGCGTGCACGGCGCGCGGAGCCCGGTCCTCAGGGGTTCGTGCCAGGGCCGCCCACGGTCACCGGGCCCCGGCTCCCACGGCCCCGCCCCCGCCCGCACGGCGGCGCCTCGCGCCCGGTCCTCGCGCCGCGCCCGCTTCCATGGCGCGCCTGCCTCCGCGGCACGCCTGCCTCCGCGGCACGCCTGCCTCCGCGGCGCTCCCGCCTCCGCGGCGCGCCCGCGCCCGGCGGGCTACCGGCGTCCGCGCCGACGCCGCAGCAGCAGACGGGGCAGCCCGGCCGGAGCGGGCTCACGGGTGGTGGCCGGGGTCGGCAGCGGGGGCCCGGCCAGCGCGTCCGTCGGCAGGGCGGCGGTTTCGCCGGTCGGCTCCAGCCGCAGCACCCGGCACTCACGGGCCCAGCGGGCGGTCATCGCCTCGCCGTCGGGGGCGTTGAGCCGCTTGCCCTTCAGCTCCGCCACGGCCGCCTCCCACGCCTCGGTGCCGGGGGTCCGCTCCACCACCCGGGCCGTCCAGGAGACCAGCCGGCCGCCCTTGTCCTTGCTGCGCACCGTGACCTCGGCGCTGCCCCCGTCGGCCAGGCCCGGCAGCGGCTGCTCCCCGGGGCCGTCGCCGACGACGCAGGCGGCGCCCTCGTGCCAGACGTGCCACAGCGGCCGGGCGGCCGTCCCGGGCCCGCTGACCCAGATGAGGCCGGACTTCTTGGTGGCCTCCTCGACGAGGGCCTGGTCGAGCAGCTCGGTTGTCATGCCGTCAGCCTATCGAGGGGCCGCTCAGAGCCAGCCGTTGCGCTTGAGCGTGCGGTGGATGCCCAGGCAGATGCCCACGATGACGGTGAGTGCGACCGGGTAGCTGTAGCGCCAGTGCAGCTCCGGCATGTAGTCGAAGTTCATCCCGTACACCCCGCACACCATCGTGGGCACGGCGATGATCGCGGCCCAGGAGGTGATCTTGCGCATGTCCTCGTTCTGCGCGACCGACGCCTGGGCGAGGTTGGCCTGGAGGATGGAGTTGAGCAGTTCGTCGAAGCCGGTGACCTGCTCCTGGACCCGGGCCACGTGGTCCGCGACGTCCCGGAAGTACGTCTGGATCTCCGGGTCGATCAGCCGCATGGGCCGCTCGCTGAGGAGCTGCATGGGCCGCAGCAGCGGCGCCACCGCCCGCTTGAACTCCAGCACCTCGCGCTTGAGCTGGTAGATGCGGCCGGCGTCGGTGCCGCGCGGGGTGCCCTTGCGGCCCGGCGAGAACACCTCCGTCTCGACCTCGTCGATGTCGAGCTGCACGGCGTCGGCGACGGCGATGTAGCCGTCCACGACGTGGTCGGCGATGGCGTGCAGCACCGCGGACGGGCCCTTGACCAGCAGCTCCGGGTCCTCCTCCAGCCGGTGCCGCAGCGTCCGCAGCGAGCCCTGGCCGCCGTGCCGGACGGTGATGAGGAAGTCCCGTCCGGTGAAGCACATGACCTCGCCGGTCTCGACGACCTCGCTGTTGGGGCTGACCTGGTCGTGGTCGAGGTAGTGGACGGTCTTGAAGACGGTGAACAGGGAGTCGTCGTAGCGCTCCAGCTTGGGCCGCTGGTGGGCCTGGACGGCGTCCTCCACGGCCAGCGGGTGCAGCCCGAACTCCCGGGCGATGCCGGCGAACTCGTCCTCGGTCGGTTCGTGCAGCCCGATCCACACGAAGCCGCCGTCGCGGCGTACCCGGCGCAGCGCCCGGTGCGGGCTCAGCGGCTCCTCGGCGGGCAAGCGGCGGCCGTCGCGGTAGACGGCGCAGTCGACGACGGCGGAGACCGTCCCCGGATCGCCGACGGGGTCGTAGGCGCCGCCGTCCCGGTGCGGGGTGACGCGGGACGGGCGGACCGCGGCGCGCAGGTCACGGATCATCGACATGACGGGCTCCTTCGCGACAGGCAGCGAGCGTGCCGGCGGCGGGTGGAACCACCCGGAATGAGGACGTCCTGTCCACGCGTGTGCGGCGCGTCCACAAAGCGGGGGGCACCGCACCGTCGCGGTGGCCGGCTTCACTGCTGATTCAGCTGCTGTTGCGGGCAGACGGATCAGGCAATACGAGACGGAATGCTCTTCCGTGGAAGGGCGCGCGAACGCGGGGCGGCGACGGGAGGAACCGGGGCGGGCGAATCCGGGGCTGTCGCGTCAGCGGCGGGAAGAGCGAGTGGTACTGCACGGTCGACTTCGGTCCATGCCGCCCACCTCCTCCGGCCGGTCCCCCGTGGGGGACGATCGATCCCCCCGTGTTTGAGGGGGTTCCCCGTAGGGGAGTGTTCACAGGGTCGGGAGCTCGATCGCGACGCTTCTGCGTGCTGCCCCGAACCGCTGGGCAAGAGTACCAGTCACCCGGCGTGTCAAGGTGACGCTTTGCCACGTCCTGACGAGACCTATGCTCGCCGCATGGTTGACGTTCTTCCTCTGGTCGAGGCCCGGTTGCGCGCCGCGCTGGGCGAACCGGACGCGCGCGCGGCGGTCACCTTCCTCGGCGCCGACCGCGTCGAGGTCCTGCGCTTCCCGGCCGCCGCACCGGAGGGCGCCCTCGTCCGCTACGCCACGCTCGGCATGTCCGCGCAGCCCATGGCGGACCCCACGGCGATGGTGGCCGATCCGGTCGCGGGCCCCCGCGCCGAGCTGGTCCTCTCCGTCCGGGCCGGGGCGGCCGACACCGACCGGGTGCTCCGCCCGCTCGCCGTGCTCGCGGCGTCCCCCCAGGTGGAGGGGGTGGTCGTGGCCCCCGGGGCGTCGCTGGACGTGGGGGAGCCGCTGTGGCCGGGCGCCCCCTTCACCTCGGTGCTGGTGGCCGAGCCGGGCGGCCTGGTCGAGGACCTGGCGCTGGAGGCCCCGCTGGACCCGGTCCGGTTCCTGCCGCTGCTGCCGATGACGCCCAACGAGGCGGCCTGGAAGCGCGTGCACGGCGGGCAGGCCCTCCAGGAGCGCTGGCTGACCCGCGGCACCGACCTGCGCGACCCGCTGCGGGCGGGCGTCGCCCTGGAGTGACGCATCTCACGGGCGGCTTCCCGGCGCCGCGCGCGGGTCCGGGAGCCGCCCCGTGCCGGACGGGTGATCGTCCTTGACGCGCGCGGGCCGGGGTAGGACCGTGGGGCCCTATGAGGGGCGAACCCAGTTGCCCGAAGTGCGGTGGCCGGGTCAGGGCTCCCGGTCTCTTCCGTGATTCCTGGCAGTGCGCCGTCCACGGGACCGTCCATCCGGTGCAGCCGTTGATACCGCCCGGTGTCGAGGCGCTCGGCGTCGTGGTGCACCGCACCCGGGTGCCCGTCTGGATGCCGTGGCCGCTGCCGGTCGGCTGGCTGTTCACCGGTGTGGCCTGCGCGGGCGACGACCGCAGCGGCGGCCGGGCCACCGCCGTGGCCTGCTCGGGGCCGGGTCCGCTCGGCGGCCGGGGCGAGCTGATCCTGGTGGCCGAGGAACTCGGCGTCGGCCTCGGCGCCCGCTACGCCGGGCTGGACGCCCCCGACCCGGGCCCGTACCTGGACGTCGGCGGGCCCCCGGAGGCCAAGGTGCTGGCGGCCGGCCGCCCCGCCCCCCTCTGGAACGTCACCGGTGCCCCGCCGGACCGCGCCGTCTTCGCCGGGGAGGCCCTCGGGATCTGGCTCTGGGCCGTCGTCTGGCCCGAGCGGTCGGGGCTGCTGATGTACGACGAGCTGGTGCTGACCGATCTGCGGGACGCCGGCGCCGAGGTGGAACTGGTGCCGTGCGGGGCGTTGTCGCCCCGGCTGCTCCAGCCGTAGCCCCGCCGCCGGGACCGGACCGTGGTTCCCGGCCCGGGGCCCGGTGGGGTTCGCGCCCGGGAGCCGGTCGCGGTCCTGCCCAGTTGTGGCCCCGTCCGGTCCGGTCGCTGTCCTGCCCGGTCGTGGCCCCGTCCGGTCCGGTCGCGGTCCGGTCTCCGGCGTGGTGACCCGGCCGGGAGGCGGTGCGGCGCCGGCCGGCCCCCGCCGCGGACCGCCGCGCGGTCCGGAGGGTGGCCGGGGGACCGGCGGCGCGGGGCGGGGCCCGTGGCGTGCCGCGGGGGAGAGCGCGGTGGCCGGTAGGGGGCGCACCTCGGCTTCGGGGGTGACCGGAGGGCCGGAATCTCCGGTTATCCTGAAGCGTCCCCGTCCGTCCCCGTCACCGTCTGGAGTCAGCGTCGTGCGCATCGATCTGCACACCCACTCCACCGCGTCCGACGGCACGGACACCCCCGCCGAGCTGGTGCGCAACGCCGCCGCGGCGGGACTGGACGTCGTCGCGCTCACCGACCACGACACCACCCGGGGCCACGCCGAGGCGATCGCCGCGCTGCCCGAGGGGCTGACCCTGGTCACCGGCGCCGAGCTGTCCTGCCGCCTCGACGGCGTGAGCATGCACATGCTCGCCTACCTCTTCGACCCCGAGGAGCCCGCCCTGCTCGCCGAGCGCGAGCTGGTCCGGGACGACCGGGTGCCCCGCGCCCGCGCCATGGTCGCCCGGCTCAACGAGCTGGGCGTGCCGGTCACCTGGGAGCAGGTGGCCCGGATCGCCGGGGACGGCTCGGTCGGCCGCCCGCACGTGGCGTCCGCGCTGGTCGAGCTGGGCGTCGTGCCCACGGTGAACGACGCCTTCACCGCCGACTGGCTGGCCGACGGCGGCCGGGCCCATGTGGAGAAGCACGAGACCGACCCCTTCGAGGCCATCCGGCTGATCAAGGGCGCGGGCGGCGTCGCCGTCTTCGCCCACCCGGCCGCCGCCAAGCGGGGCCGCACGGTGCCGGAGTCCGCGATAGCCGGGCTGGCCGCCGCCGGTCTGGACGGTATCGAGGTCGACCACATGGACCACGACGCCCCGACCCGCGCCCGGCTCCGGGGCCTCGCCGGGGAGCTGGGGCTCCTGGTGACCGGGTCCAGCGACTACCACGGCAGCCGGAAGACCTGTGTGCCCGGCGAGTACACCACCGACCCCGAGGTGTACGGCGAGATCACCCGACGGGCGTTCGGCGCGTTCCCCGTGCCCGGAGCCGGCGGGGCCTGAGCCCCCGACCGCGCCCGCCCCCCTTCCCTCCTCCGCAAGGCCAGTAGCACAACCATGTTCGACGTCGCCGTCTTCGGCTCCCTCTTCCTGACCCTGTTCGTCATCATGGATCCCCCCGGGATCACCCCGATCTTCCTCGCGCTCACCGCCGGACGGCCCGCCAAGGTCCAGCGGCGGATGGCGTTCCAGGCGGTCTGCGTGGCGGGCGGGGTCATCACCGTCTTCGGACTGCTCGGGCACCAGATCCTCGACTACTTGCACGTGTCAGTGCCCGCGCTGATGATCGCGGGCGGACTGCTGCTCCTGCTGATCGCCCTGGACCTGCTCACCGGCAAGACCGACGAGCCGAAGCAGACCAAGGACGTCAACGTCGCCCTCGTGCCGCTGGGCATGCCGCTGCTGGCCGGGCCCGGCGCCATCGTGTCGGTCATCCTGGCGGTGCAGAAGGCCGACAGCGTGGCGACTCAGGTGTCGGTGTGGACCGCGATCCTCGCCATCCACGTCGTGCTCTGGCTGGTCATGCGGTACTCGCTGCTGATCATCCGGGTCATCAAGGACGGCGGCGTGGTGCTGGTGACCCGGCTGGCGGGCATGATGCTCTCCGCCATCGCCGTGCAGCAGATCATCAACGGCGTCACCCAGGTCGTCCGGGGCGCCTGACCCCGGGCCGGCACGGCAACGGGGCCCCCGCGCGGCGTCGGCCGCGCCGGGGGCCCCGGACGTTGTGCAGAGGTCGCGCGCTACAAGACCGAGCCGTCGGCGGGGCGGATCCACAGGCGCTGCCCTATGGCGGCTGCCTGCTGGACGATTCGGTTGACGGAGGCGGCGTCCACGACGGTCGTGTCCACGGGGGTCCCGTCGACGTCGTCGAGTCGCATCACTTCGAAGTGCATGGCCTCTCCCTTGATCTGGTCATCCTCCTGAGGAGAACTACTGAACGGGGCTCCCGGGTCGTCGGTGCCCGGGTCGCCACAGGGATCAACGAGCTGCATGATGCAAACATTCCCTACGCTAAGGAAATTTTTCAACCATCTAATTACCAACCGGTAAGTCACCTTCGGTGATCATGCTGTTTCGACTGGTGTTCCGTACAAGACTGACCGGGACCGGTTGTGTTCGTACAGTGACCGCCGGGACAATGGAGGCGATGAACGACGACCTCGCCCCCCTCAACGCCCGCATCGACCGGACCAACGAGCTGCTGCGGCGCGTCCTCGCCGAGGTGGCGAGGACGCCCTCCACGCACGCGATCTTCGTCGACGCCGGGTACCTCTACGCGGCCGCCGGGCGGCTCGCGGCGGGCACCGAGGACCGCAGGTCCTTCGACCTGGACACCGAGGGGCTGATCGAGGCGCTCATCGACCGGGCCCGCTCCGTCTTCGCCGACAGCCGGCTGCTCCGCCTCTACTGGTACGACGGCGCCCGGCGCCGCATACACACCACCGAGCAGCAGTCCATCGCGGAACTCCCCGACGTCAAGGTGCGGCTCGGCAACCTCAACGCGAACAACCAGCAGAAGGGCGTCGACTCGCTGATCCGCACCGACCTGGAGTCCCTCGCCCGGCACCGCGCGATCAGCGACGCGGCGCTGCTCGGCGGCGACGAGGACCTCGTCCCTGCGGTCGAGGCGGCCCAGGGCTACGGCGCCCGCGTGCACCTCTGGGGCATCGAGGCGCCCGAGGGCCGCAACCAGGCCGAGCCCCTGCTCTGGGAGGTCGACAGCCAGCGCACCTTCGACCTGGACTTCTTCAAGCCCTACGTCTCCCGCCGCACCACCCAGCCGCACGACGCCACCGGCACGGACCGGCCCACCCGCGAGGACGTGCGCTTCGTCGGCGCCCGGATCGCCGCCACCTGGCTGTCGGCCCGGGGGCGCGAGGCCCTGGTGGAGCTGCTCCCCGGCCACCCCTATCTGCCCGGCCCCGTCGACCAGGATCTCCTGGTGGAGGCGGAGGGCCTGCTCCAGTACTCGCTGCGCGGTCACGCGGACCTGCGCCGCGCCCTGCGGGACGGCTTCTGGGAGCACCTCCAGGCACAGTACTGAGAGGGCCGGCCCGGCAGCGCGCGGGGCCGTGCGGCAGCGTGCCGGATCGGTGGCGCGCCGGTCCGGGCGCGGAGGCCCCGGCCGTGGCGTCCGGAGGGCCGCGAGGGCCCGCTGCGGAGGCCGGTCACCCGGCCCGCGACGGAGGCCGCCCGCGCGGGCCCGCCATGGCGTCCGGCCGTGGGAACCGCCCGCGGCGGTCGGCCCCGAGGGCCCGGTCTACGGGGTCCGGGGCGGGCGTCCCGCGGTGATGTCGTCCCAGAAGCCGGCCAGGGCGTCGGCGGTCGGCTCCGGCCGGTCGGTGTTGGGGGAGTGGCCCGCCCCGGCGACGACGGTCCGGCGCGCGCCCAGGCGTACGGCCATCTCGTCCAGCGACGGCACGGGCCAGGTGTCGTCCTCCTCCCCGGACACCACGTGGCAGGGCAGCCCCGTGGCGGCCAGTTCGGCCACCCGGTCCGGCTCCGTGCACAACTGCCGCCCCGTGGCGATCAGTTGCGCCGGGGCCGTGCCGACCCAGCGCTCGCGCAGCCGCCCGGGCTCACCGGCGGTGCCGGGGGCGGGGTCGCCGATCTCCTCCGGCGGCTCCAGCGCCTGGACGACGTCCCAGACGGCGGCCATCGTCATGGTGCCGAGCGCGTCCCGGAGCAGCTTCACGCGCTGCCGCTGCGAGACGGAGATCTGCGCCGGGCCGGAGGACATCAGCGTGAGCGAGACGAAGGGGGCGGGGTCGAGCAGCACGGCCGCCCGGGCGATCTGGCCGCCGAGCGAGTGCCCCAGCAGATGCGCGGGCGCGCCGAGCGCGTCGGCCAGCGCGAGCACGTCCCGGGCCAGCTCCTCCTGGGCGTAGGCCGACTCGTCGTGCTCGGGCCCGCCGGTCTCGTACTGCCCCCGCCCGTCCACCGCGACCGTGCGGTAGCCGCGGGCTCCGAGCGGCCCGTGCAGCAGGGTGAAGTCCTCCTTGCTCCCCGTGAAGCCGGGCAGCATCAGCACCGTCCCCCGGGGTCCGGCACCTGCCGCCGGGGGTGAGTCGACGACGGCGAAGGCCCCGCGCGCGGTGCGCAGGCGGTGGGCGCGGGCATCGGGGGGCGGGGCGAAGACGGCGTTCCTGCTCACGCGGCGAGCGTAGCCGGGCCGAGCGGTGATCACCGGGGGAAAGCGGTGCCGGACGGGGCGATGCGGGCGCCTGGCGGGGGGTTCGGGTGCCGGGCGGGGTCCGTTTGTTCGGGTGCCGGGTGCCGGGTGCCGGGTGCCGGGTGCCGGGTGCCGGGTGGCGCGGGTGCGGGCGGGTGCGCGCTGGTGCGCCGGGAGGGAAAGCCGTCGGCCCGGCCCCGCTGGGTGGCGGGACCGGGCCGACGGTGTGGGTGCGCGGGCGGCGCGGATCAGCTCTCGACCGGCTCCGCGGGCTGCGCGACGGCCGCGGCCGTCTTCCGGGTGCGGCGCGCCTTCGGCTTCTCCTCGGCCGCGTCGGCGGGGGCCTCGGCGGTCGCGGCGGCCTTGCGGGTCCGGCGACGGGGCGCGGTCTCCGGCTCCTGGGCGGCCTGGGCGGGGATGTCGGCCGGGGCCTCGGTGGCGGTCTCGGCGGTGGCCGTGGCCTTGCGGGTGCGGCGGCGGGGCTTGGCCTCGGTGCCCTCGGCGGTGTCCACGGCCGCTTCGGCGGCTTCGGCCGCCCTGGTGGCCGCGGTCTTCCGCGTGCGGCGCGGCTTGGCCTCCTCGGCCGCCGCCTCCGGGGCCTCGGTGGCGGTCTCGGCGGTGGCCGTGGCCTTGCGGGTGCGGCGGCGGGGCTTGGCCTCGGTGCCCTCGGCGGTGTCCACGGCCGTCTCGGCGGCTTCGGCCGCCCTGGTGGCCGCGGTCTTCCGCGTCCG
>NZ_JBVKAT010000007.1:246346-257464 GCF_055598485.1 Streptomyces sp. NPDC107521 | reverse complement strand
ATTGCGGGTGCGGCGGCGGGGCTTGGCCTCGGTGCCCTCGGCGGTGTCCACGGCCGTCTCGGCGGCTTCGGCCGCCCTGGTGGCCGCGGTCTTCCGCGTGCGGCGCGGCTTGGCCTCCTCGGCCGCCGCCTCCGGGGCCTCGACGGTGTCGACGGCGGCCTCGGCGGCCGTCGCCGTCTTCCGGGTCCGGCGGCGCGGCTTCTCGGCGGTCTCCTCCGCCACGGGGGCGGGGGCCGCCACCGGAGCGGGCTCCAGGACGGGCTCGGCGGCCACCGGAGCGGTCCCGGCCACGGCGGTCACCGGCTCGGCCGCCTCCACGGCCCCCCGGGTCCGGCGGCGGCGCGGCGCCTCCGGGGCCTCGGCGGCCTCGGGAACGGTGCCCTCCGCGGTCGCGACGGCGGCCTCGGCCTGCGGCGCCGTCCCGGCGGCCACCTGCTGCTGCGGGGCGTCGCCGGCACGGGTGCGGCGACGGCGGCGCGGGGTGCGGGCGGCCTGGGCGGCGCCCTCGGTCCCGGCGGCGTCGGCACCGCCGGTCACGGTCCCGGGCGCGGTCTGCCCGGCCGCCTCGGCGTCCACCGGGGCCCCGCCGCGCATCCGGCGGCGACGGCGCGGCGTCCGCTCGGGGCGCTCACGCTCGGCGGGACGGGACTCCTCCCGGGCGCCGCGGCCGCCGCGGCCGCGGCCGGTCCGGCCGCCCGGCTCGCCCAGGTCCTCCAGCTCCTCGGCGTCCAGCCCGGCGCGGGTGCGCTCCGAGCGCGGCAGGACACCCTTGGTGCCCGCCGGGATGTCCAGGTCGGCGTAGAGGTGCGGGGAGGTGGAGTACGTCTCCGGCGGGTCGTTGAAGTCGAGCTGGAGCGCCTTGTTGATGAGCTGCCAGCGGGGGATGTCGTCCCAGTCGACGAGGGTGATCGCCGTACCCTTGGCGCCCGCGCGGCCGGTGCGGCCGATGCGGTGCAGGTACGTCTTCTCCTCTTCCGGCGACTGGTAGTTGATGACGTGGGTCACACCCTCGACGTCGATGCCGCGGGCGGCGACGTCGGTGCAGACGAGCACGTCGACCTTGCCGTTGCGGAAGGCGCGCAGCGCCTGCTCGCGGGCGCCCTGGCCGAGGTCGCCGTGGACGGCGCCGGAGGCGAAGCCGCGCCGCTGGAGCTGCTCGGCGATGTCGGCGGCGGTCCGCTTGGTGCGGCAGAAGACCATGGCCAGCCCGCGGCCCTCGGCCTGCAGTATGCGCGAGACCATCTCGGGCTTGTCCATGTTGTGCGCGCGGTAGACGAACTGCTTGATGTTCGCGACCGTGGCGCCCTCGTCGTCCGGCGCGGTGGCGCGGATGTGCGTGGGCTGCGACATGTAGCGGCGGGCGAGGCCGATGACCGCGCCCGGCATGGTCGCCGAGAACAGCATGGTCTGGCGGCGGGCCGGCAGCAGGTTGATGATCTTCTCGACGTCGGGCAGGAAGCCCAGGTCGAGCATCTCGTCGGCCTCGTCGAGGACCAGGCACTTGACGTGCTTCAGGTTGAGCTTCTTCTGGCCCGCCAGGTCGATCAGCCGGCCCGGGGTGCCGACGACCACGTCGACGCCCTTCCTGAGCGTCTCCACCTGGGGCTCGTAGGCCCGGCCGCCGTAGATCGCGGTGACGCGCACGTTGCGCACCTTGCCGGCGGTCAGGAGGTCGTTGGTGACCTGCTGGCACAGCTCGCGCGTCGGGACGACGACGAGGGCCTGCGGGGTGTCGGTGACGGCCTCGGGAGCGGCGCGGCCGGCCTCGACGTCGGCGGGGACGGTGACCCGCTCGAGGAGCGGGAGCCCGAAGCCCAGCGTCTTGCCGGTGCCGGTCTTGGCCTGGCCGATGACGTCCGTGCCCGACAGGGCCACGGGGAGCGTCATCTCCTGGATGGGGAAGGGGTTCACGATGCCGACGGCCTCAAGGGCCTCGGCGGTCTCGGGGAGGATTCCGAGGGAACGGAACGTCGTAGTCAGGGTGCTGCCTCTTCTGTGTGCGCGGTGCGAGGCGAGCGCGGGGGTCGTGCCGGACCGGGCCGGGCATGTCGGCCGCCTGGTGGGGCGAGCCCTGGGACACGGGACCTCTGCCGACGCTCTAGCGCTCGTACCGCTGAGGGTCCCCCTCCGGAGCCCGTACGCAGTCCGTACGGATGGAGGGCTGTCGGGTCGGAGCCGATCGGGCCACCGACCGGGCATCCTCATGCGTGCGGCCCGACGAAGACGTCACGTACCCGTACGTCACATACTCGGCAGGCGCATTACCACCATACCCCGGATTCACGCACATGCGATGGCCGATTCGGTCACGTAGTCGTTCTCACACTGGTTGACCAGCGCCTTACCGGGGGCGGGGAGCGGGCTATTGTGCGCTCCATGACGAGCTCTGACAAGCCTGGCAACGCCGCCGACGCCACTCCCCCCGAACGCACCGGGGTCGCCGCCCAGGACTGGGCGACGGCCGCCGCCGACCCGCAGTACCGCGCCGCGGTCGTCGACCTGCTCGGCGCCCTCGCGTACGGCGAGCTGGCCGCGTTCGAACGGCTCGCGGAGGACGCCAAGCTGGCGCCGACGCTGGCGGACAAGGCGGAGCTGGCGAAGATGGCCTCGGCGGAGTTCCACCACTTCGAGCGGCTGCGCGACCGGCTGGCCGGGATCGGCGAGGAGCCGACCGCCGCCATGGAGCCCTTCGTGGCCGCGTACGACGGCTTCCACAAGCAGACGGACCCCTCGGACTGGTTGGAGGGGCTCGTCAAGGCCTACGTCGGGGACTCCATCGCCAGCGACTTCTACCGCGAGGTCGCCGCGCGGCTCGACTCGGACACCCGGGAACTGGTGCTGGCCGTGCTCGACGACACCGGGCACGCCGGCTTCGCCGTGGAGAAGGTGCGCGCGGCCATCGACGCCGACCCCCGCCTCGGCGGGCGGCTGGCGCTGTGGGCGCGGCGGCTGATGGGCGAGGCGCTCTCGCAGTCCCAGCGGGTGGTCGCGGACCGGGACGCGCTGTCGACGATGCTCGTGGGCGGGATCGCGGACGGCTTCGACCTCGCGGAGGTCGGCCGGATGTTCTCCCGGATCACCGAGGCGCACACCAAGCGGATGGCGGCGCTGGGGCTCGCTGCCTGACGTCCCGCCCCGTCCCGTCGGGCTCGCCCCGGACGCCGACGCTCCCGGATCCGGGCGCTGCGGAGCCCGGCCCGGAGCCCGCGCCGGGAGGTGCCCGGAAGGGGCTCCGGGGGGCCGCTCGGGGGAAGACGCGGGGGAGTGCTCCCGGGCGGACGGAGCAGGGCCCGGTGTCCGGGCCGGGAGCCGACGGGGCCCGGAGTGCCCGGGAGTCAGGCGGTGGTGGCCGACGAGCCGCGGCGCAGGCCCCGGTCGGGGCGCAGCAGCAGCGACAGCGAGGCCGCCGAGACCGCCGCCGCGCCCAGCAGGGCCGGAAGCGGGCCGCCGGCGCCGAGCGCGCTGTGGGTGACCAGGGCCCCGAACAGGGCTCCGGCGAGCCCGGTGGCGAGGACGAGGAGCCGGGCGGGCAGGCGGTGCGGCAGACGGTGCAGGGCGGCCCCCGCGAACGCGAGGCCGAGGATCACGGCGCCGAGCACTTCCAAGATCATGTCGGGGTCCCTCCCACATGGCCGGCCTGCCGGAAACGCTGTCGGTCACCGCATTAGCCGGTCTACCCGGGACCCGTGGAACGCAACCCTCCCCCTGTGTGCCACCTGTGCGCTCTCGGTGAACGCGAGGGGCCCGGCAGCCACATGGCCGCCGGGCCCCTCGCTCATACGTCCTGCGACGCGCCGCCCGCGGGCTACAGCGCGCCGAAGCCCACCTTGCGGGGGCTGGGCTCGCCGATCTCCACGTAGGCGAGGCGGTCGGCCGGGACCAGGACCTTGCGGCCGTGCTCGTCCACGAGGCTCAGCAGCCGCGCTGTGCCGTCCAGCGCCTCGGCCACGACGCGCTCGACCTCCTCGGCGCTCTGACCGCTCTCCAGAACGATCTCGCGGGGCGCGTGCTGCACGCCGATCTTGACCTCCACGGCTTATGTCCCTCCGACGGTCAGTGGTGCGCGACCTTACGCGCCGTACCCAGCACACATTAACCCGGTGAGGGGATGTACACGGCGCCCCCCTGAACGCCGGTAGCGAACAGGGGGCGGCCGGGGTTCCGCGGGCGAGCGGGCGTGAGCCGGGCGGCGGGCGTGAGCCGTGGGGGTGCGGGGCGCCGGGCGGTGCGGGGCGCCGGGCCGGGGCCGGGCCCGGGGCGGGGCCGGGCCCGGGGCGGGCGGCGCCCGCGGGCCGGGACGCGGGACGGACGGAGGCGAGGCCGGGGCGGGGCCCGGGGCGCGCCCGTCCGCCCCGGCTCAGTGCTGTTCGGTGCCGTGCAGCGGGAAGCCCGCGATGCCCCGCCAGGCCAGCGAGGCCAGCAGCTGCACCGCCTGGTCGCGCGGCACGCTCCGGTCGCTGTGCAGCCAGGAGCGGGCCACCACCTGGGCCAGTCCGCCCAGGCCGGAGGCGAGCAGCATCGACTCCGCGCGCGAGAGGCCGGTGTCCTCCGCGATGACCTCGCAGATCGCCTCGGCGCACTCGTTCGTGACCTTGTCGACGCGCTCGCGCACGGCGGGCTCGTTCGTCAGGTCCGACTCGAAGACCAGGCGGAAGGCGCCTCCGTCGTCCTCGATGTACGCGAAATAGGCGTCCATGGTGGCCCGGACGCGCTGCTTGTTGTCCGTCGTGGACGCCAGGGCGCCCCGGACGGACTGGATCAGGGCCTCGCAGTGCTGGTCCAGCAGGGCCAGGTAGAGGTCCAGCTTGCCCGGGAAGTGCTGGTAGAGGACCGGCTTGCTGACACCGGCCCGCTCCGCGATGTCGTCCATCGCGGCCGAGTGGTACCCCTGGGCCACGAAGACTTCCTGGGCGGCGCCCAGCAGTTGGTTGCGCCGTGCTCGGCGGGGAAGGCGTGTGCCCCGCGGGCGTACCGCCTCTGTCTGCTCGATGGCTGTCACGCCGCCTCCCATGATTCGTCCGTGTGCGGTGTGGGCCGCGCCGTCATCGTACTTTTCGGTAACCGCGGTGCGCGCGGTGCGAGCGCAGAATTTCACGGACCGGACGGTGAGGAAAGCCGTGTGATGCGTTTCAAAGGTGCCCGGAGCGGGCAACACTCGGCACCTTCTTCTCCTCACGGACGGTCCCGCGTCCCGTTTCCGGTGCGGTCCCGGACGGGGTCCGGACCCGGTCCCGGGCGGTGTCCGGGCCTTCCGGCGGCCCGGTCCGGTGCCGGTCGTCGCGGCGCGGTGCGGCCGGGCGGGCCGGGTGAGCGGGCCGCCAGTGCGGCGGTCCGGCGGTCCGGCGCGGTCCGGTGCCGGGTCTCAGCGGTAGTCGTCCTCGTGGTGCGAGACGACCCGGCCCTGCTCCGCAACGTCGGCCTCGTCGGCCTCGCGCGTGCGCCCCGGCTCCCCGCCGGTCTGCGGGTCGTCCTGCTCCGTGGCGAGGTCGGCGCGCTGCTCGGCCGTGTCGGCGGCGGGCGCCTCGACGTCGAGTTCCGGCTCCTCCGGACGCTCTTCGTCCTCGAAGGTCTCCGGGTCGGTGGGATCGACGGCCATGGATGGGCTCCCTTCCTATGAACGCCCCTGAAACCCAGGGTCCACCCGCGGGTGCCCGCACTTCGAGCCTAGGAGACACCCGATTCCCGCGCCACGCGCCGCCGGCCCGGCGCGGTCCCGGACGGCGGGGCGGTTCCCCGGGCACCCGCCCACCCGGCACGTTCCCGTCCACCGGGCGTACTCCCGCGCGCACCGCGCGTCCACCCCGCGCCCCGTACGGCGCTCCCGTCGCACTCCCGGGCCCGCTCCGTGCGCGCCCCGCGCCCCCCGAAGCGGCGTCCGCCCCACCGTGTTCCCCCTTGTGACGGCGAACACACGAACCCGTGCGTGATCGTCTCGTAACATTGCCGCATGCCTTCGACCGAGCCGCCCTCCGTGCCGTCCGCCACCGTGCTGCCGAGGGTCGCGGCCGTCCGGGCGGCGCGGGGCGAGCGGCTCCGGTCGGTGCACCTGCCGGGGCTCACCCTGACCGTGCGTTCGCGCAGGCCGGCGCGGGAGGGGCTGCCGCCCGCCCTCTACGTCCACGGGCTGGGCGGCTCCTCGCAGAACTGGTCGGCGCTGATGCCGCTGCTCGACGACGTCGTCGCGGGCGAGGCGGTGGACCTGCCGGGCTTCGGGGACTCCCCGCCGCCGGACAACGGCGACTACTCGGTCACCGGGCACGCCCGCGCGGTCGTCCGCCACCTCGACGCCGCGGGCCGGGGCCCCGTCCACCTGTTCGGCAACTCGCTCGGCGGTGCCGTCGCCACCCGGGTCGCCGCCGCGCGGCCCGACCTCGTGCGGACGCTGACCCTGGTCTCGCCCGCCATGCCGGAGATCCGCGTGCAGCGCGGCGCCGTGCCCACGGGGCTGCTGGCGGTGCCCGGGGTGGCGGCCCTCTTCACCCGGCTCACCAGCGACTGGACCCCCGAGCAGCGGGTCCGGGGCGCGATGGCCCTCTGCTACGGCGATCCGGGGCGGGTGACGCCGGACGCCTTCCGC
This sequence comes from Streptomyces sp. NPDC107521, assembly GCF_055598485.1. NCBI lineage: Bacteria > Bacillati > Actinomycetota > Actinomycetes > Kitasatosporales > Streptomycetaceae > Streptomyces > Streptomyces sp. NPDC107521. The sequence goes on along the minus strand of NZ_JBVKAT010000007.1, from coordinate 250,887 downwards.
GCCGCCGTGGAGGAGATGGAACGTCGGCTGCGGCTGCCGTACTTCTGGGACGCGATGACGCGGTCCACCCGCGGGCTCGTCAACGCGTACACGGTGGGCGGCCAGCACGGGCTGTGGCGCCAGGCGGAACGGGTGCTCGCCCCCACCCTCCTGGTCTACGGTGGACGCGACCAGCTCGTCGGCTACCGCATGGCCCGCCGGGCGGTCCGCGCCTTCCGCGAGTCCCGGCTGCTGACTCTGCCGGACGCGGGGCACGTGGCGATGATGGAATACCCGGACAGCGTGGCCACCGCGTTCCGCGAACTCCTCACGGACACCGGGCGGTCGGCGCCGGACACCAGGACCGGCGGGGCGATCGGGGACGAGGCCGCCCACCAGAGCACAGGAGGCTGAGGCGCGACGTGGGACGCCACAGCCGCCGTGGACCCGCCCCCAGGGGCGACGGCGCGGAGAACCCCGCGCCACGCGAGGGCCGTTCCGGTGCGCCGGGCCGCCGGAGGGCGAACGGACCGGCTGCGGGCGGCGGGACGGCGGCACCGGCCGACGGGACACCCGCCCAGGGGCTTCCCCGGGTACGCGGACGCGGAGCCCCGCGCCCGCCCGCCGGCACCCCGGCCCACGGCGCACCTCTCCCTCCCGACGGCACCCCCGCGCGGGGAGTGCCGCGCCTCCCCGACGGCACCCCGGCCCATGGATCGCCCCGCCTTCCCGACGGCACCCCCGCGCACGGCGTGCCCCGGTACGCCGACGGGGGCACCCCCGCCCAGGGCGCGCCCCAGGTCCGCGGCAGCCATCCGGAGCAGCGCGAACCGGGCGGCGGCTGGGGGCAGTTGAGGGGCCGTACGGCGGCCGGCACCGGCTACGCCACGCCCGCGGGGCCGTCCCCGACCGCCCCCGACCGCCCCGGCCCGCCCGCCGCCCCCGGCCTTCCGCTGCCCCGGCAACGCCGTTCGCAGGGCCCCCCGGGCGGGCCCCGGCAGGAGTACCTGGACGCCTTCGGCGCCGATGACGACGACGAGGACGACGTCTTCGCCGTCCGCCCCCCGCGCCGCGCCCCCGGCGCTCCCGAAGGAGGCGCGGAACCGCGGCCCGCCGCCGACGGCGCCTCCGGTGACGGCACCGGCGACGGCGGAGTCGTGACCGTCGGCGAGGCGCCGCCCGGCGACGGGCCCGCGCCCGCCGCCCGCTCCGGCAGGGGCCGGACCTTCACCGGCGTCGCCGCGGCGGCCGTCACCACCGTGCTGGCCGTCGTCGTGGCCGGGCAGGTCGCCGAGGGGCCGAGGAGTGGCTCGGTGGCCGCCCCGGCCGTCGGCGACCAGGTGCGCGGCGGTCACGACAGCGCCTCGCGGACCGACGGACGCCCGACGCCCACCCCCTCCCCGGCGCCCCTGACCTACGCGCAGGGGATGAACCGCACCTATCCCCTCGCCGCCGACCTCAAGGGCTCGATGGAGTTCGAGACCGTCCCCGGCGGCGACAAGGCGCCCGGGCGGGGGCGCAAGTACACCTACCGGGTGGACATCGAGCGCGGACTCGGCCTGGACGGGGCGCTGTTCGCCCAGGCCGTGCAGAGGACCCTCAACGACGACCGGAGCTGGGCCCACGACGGCGCCCGCACCTTCGAACGCGTCCAGTCCGGCGAACCGGACTTCGTGATCACCCTGGCCAGCCCGGGGACGACCGCCGCCTGGTGCGCCAAGTCCGGACTCGACACCAGCGTCGACAACGTCTCCTGCGACTCCGCCTCCACCGAGCGCGTCATGATCAACGCCTATCGGTGGGCCCAGGGCTCGACGACCTACGGCGACCGCATCCACGCCTACCGGCAGATGCTCATCAACCACGAGGTCGGCCACCGCATCGGCCACAACCACGTGAGCTGCGACACGGACGGCCAGCTCGCCCCGGTCATGCAGCAGCAGACCAAGTTCCTCGACCACGACGGCATCCGCTGCCGCCCCAACCCCTGGGCCTACCCGACGGGTTGAGGGACGGCCCGGCACGGGACCGCGCGGTCCCCGGCGCACACCCGTCCATGACGTTCGGTGACCGACCGATCCCATAGCGCGACGGAACGTGTCCCGTGCGGGAAAGTTACGACCGTTCACCCCTTTTGGTGGTGCGACGGACAACCGTCCGCCGCGCCACCCGCTCGTCCGCATACGTTCGTCCCGCTGTGAGCCGCTGGACCAACGGTGGCTCCCCGGACGGGAGATCGGGGGTGCGCACATGCGCATCGGACTGCTTGCGGAGGGTGGCTCTCCGTGCGCGAACGGTGAGTCGTCGCTCTGGTGCGACCGGTTCGTGCGCCGGTTCGGGCCCCCCGCGTTCGACCTCTCCGCGGTCGGTGGCGGCGAACGCGAGGAGGGTGCCGGGCCGGTTCCCCGGCGGTGGCGCCCCGGATGCGCGCGGCTCGCCCCGGCGGGGGGCCGTGCGCCCGGCGGTTCCGGTTCCGCGGCGGTCGGGCCCGGTTCCGGCCCCGGCGGTTCCGGTTCCGTGCTGGATGGGTTCGGTTCCGGTTCCCGCGGTTCTGGTGCTGTGCCGGGTGATGTCGGCGGGGGGTGCCGTGCGGGCCGGGTGTGCCGGTGCGCGGCCGGGGGAGAGGCGTGGGGCGGCGCCCCGGCGGCCGCGGCGGCCTTGGGGGGCTGGATGCTCCCGGTGGCTTCGGTGGCTTCGGTGGCTTCGGTGGCTTCGGTGGCTTCGGTGGCCCGGACGGCCCATGTGGCCGCGGTGGCCCCGAGGCGCCCAGTGCTCGCCGTGGCCGGGTTCGCGACGACGGAGCCGACGGAGCCGACGAGGCGGACGGGATCGCGTCGTCCGAGGGCGTCGGCGGTCCGGGCGGTGCCTTCGGAGGCGCGGGCCCGGGAGTCGGCGTGCGGGAGGGCCCGGGGCACGGTCCTTCAGGCGGACCGTTTCGCCACTGATCCGTACGGATCTGCGGACCCGCTCCACGTCGGGGGCGGGTCGGGTACGGCACTCCGCCGGGGGGCCGCCGCGCACGCCCCGGGACGCGCCCGCCAAGCGCCCGCCCCCCGGCCGTCCGCACGCCGGGCGCGCGTTCCCGGGTCGCCCACCGCGACCGCGCGGTTCGCCACCGTCGCACGCCCCCGCTCTCAAGGGCACTACGGGGACGACGTGTTCGGCGGGGCCGGAGCGCGCCCCGGGGCCAGCGGCGCACCCTCCGGCACCGGGGCCGCCGTCGGCCGCCCCGGGCACCACGGGGCTTCGGCCACGCGGCGCTTGGGCGATGAGGCCGCCCGGGAGCACGAGGAGGGTGCCGCCTCCGTCGCCGGCCGTGTCTCCGGCTCTGATTCCGTCGGGAGGACCGGCGGTCCGGAACTCCCCGTGCGCGCCCACCTGTACGCCCCGGAGGCGGTGGCCGTCTCCACCAACGTTGTCAACGACACCATGAGCGGGACGGCCGGGGTCGAGCTTTCCCCGCGCGTGACCGTGTCAGCGCACGGCGGTGCCGTGCCCATGGGCGCCCGTGCCGTGACGGAGGGCGTCGGTCGCACCCGGCCCACCGTGTCCTCGCGCACTTCGCCGGCGGGTGCCCGGGCGGGCGTCGTACCGCTCCGCGCCGCCGGATGCCGTGCGCCGGGGGAAGCCGCCGTGCGTGCCGATGCACGGGCCGTGCTGTCCAGGGTCGAGCGGAACGTCACGGCATTTCACGGCATGCGCCTGGAGGCCCCGGCCCGTGCGACCGTCCCCGGTGACCTTCCCCAGGTTCTCCACGGCGTCCTCCCCGACGAGGCGGGGGCCCCCCTGCGGCTCCCCGCGCCCGCCGTCGTCCCCGCGGGGGCGGGGTCCCGCCGGGCGAACCGCGTCGGCGCCCCTGCCGGGCCCAGCGGTTCCGCCTCCTCCATGAAGGTGCCCTGATGACCGGCACCGGTGAGATGGAACGACGGGAAGGGCCGGACGGTTCCATGGACCTCGGCGGCTCCGGCGAGGCCGCTCCCGAGGGGTCGCACGGCTCCGGACGCTCGGACGATTCCGCCGAAGGGCCCGGCAGCCGCCCCGGCCCCGAGCGCGGTGCGCCGTCGGGCGGGGGTCCCGCCGTGGACAACGCCGGCTCGGCGGATGGCTCAGCCGCCGGCTCAGCCGATGGACCAGCGGATGGCGCCCGTCCCGTCGGTGGCGCGCCCCCTTCTTCCTCCTCCTCGTCCTCGGCGTACACCGTCTGGCTCCCGCTCGCCCTGCTGCCGGGTGCCCTGTGCGCGGCGACCGTGGCCTGCCTGCGCCTCACCGACGGGCACGTCCGCACCCTCGCCGTCGTCCTGGGCACCCTCGCGACCGCCCCGGCCCTGTGCGCGGTGCTGCGCCACGGACCGCTGAGCATCCGCCCCCACGCCCGGCCCCGCACCATCGCTCCGTCCGGCTCCGACACCGATCTGTGCTCCGACACCGGCCTTTGCGCCCGCTCCGGCCGAGGCCCCGGCACCGGCCGAGGTCCCGTCCCTGAGTCGGGTCCCGGCGCTGGCCTGGTTCCCGACACCGGCCTTTGCGCCCGCTCCGGCCGAGGCCCCGGCACCGGCCGAGGC
>NZ_JBVKAT010000007.1:15225-246248 GCF_055598485.1 Streptomyces sp. NPDC107521 | reverse complement strand
GTCCCGTCCCTGAGTCGGGTCCCGGCGCTGGCCCGGTTCGCGACGCTGACCTTTGCGCCCGCTCCGGCCGAGGCCCCGGCACCGGCCGAGGTCCCGTCCCTGAGTCGGGTCCCGGCGCTGGCCCGGTTCGCGACGCTGACCTTTGCGCCCGCTCCGGCCGAGGCCCCGGCACCGGCCGAGGTCCCGACCCCGAGCCGGGTCCCGGCGCTGGCCCGGTTCCCGACACCGACCCCGACTCCGGCACGCGCCCGAGTCCCGGCCCCGGCCTCAGTCCCGGCCCCGGTCCGGGCTCCGCCCCCCGCTTCCGCACCGCCCCCGGCGTCTGCTGGCTCCTCGGCTACGCCCTCCTCGGCGACGGGCTGCTCACGACCGCGCTCACCGGCGGCCCCGACGGTCCGCCCACCGGCGCCGCCGACGGCCCCTGGCCCGCCACCGCGGGTCCCGTCCTGGCCCTCGCCCTGTCCTGCGCGCCCGCCGCCGTCGCCGCCCGCCTGCTCACCAGCCGCCTCCGCACCACCTCGGCCCGCCGCCGACCGGCCCCCGGCCCGGGGACGGCGGGCCTCCCGGGCGTCACGCCTCCTCTGCTGCTCGGCGCCGTCGCCCTGTACCTGGCCGCCCTGGCGGGTCTGCTCGCGCTGACCGGGCGGCTCCTGGGCGAGCCCGTCGCCCTGCTCCAGGCGCTTCCCCTGGGGGCGCTGCTCCTGCTCGCCCGGCTCCTCGCCGTCCACGGCGGCTCCCGGGGCGCCGCCCTCGTCGTCGGTGCCGCCGCGATCGCCGAGGCCGCCGCCCTGGCCGTCGTGTTCGCCGGGCGGCTGCCGGGGCTGGACCCCGTGGCCCTGCCGGTCCAGGCCCTCGTCACCGTCTGGGGCCCGGCCTCCGTACCCGCCGCGGCCTGCTCCGCCGGCGCCCTGATCCTGCTGATCCACGCGTGCCGACGGCTCACCGGAGCCCCGGCCCCCGCGCCCGCGGAGCGACCGCGCCGACCGCGCGCTCCCCGGACGCCCACCCCGCACCACCTTCTCGAAGGAGACCCGCAGATGACCACCTCCCGACCCGACGCCTCGGCACCGGGAGCCGCGCGATGAGAGTCCTGCTGATCGGAGCCAACGGCTACCTCGGCCGCTTCGTCGCCGACCGCCTGCTCGCGGACCCCGCCGTCCAGCTCACCGCGCTCGGCCGGGGCGACGACGCCGACGTCCGCTTCGACCTCGCCACCGGCAGCCCCGGCGCCCTCACCCGCTTCCTCGACGCGGTCCACCCCGGCGTCGTCGTCAACTGCGCCGGTGCCACCCGGGGCGGGGCCCGCGAACTGACCCGGCACAACACCGTCGCCGTCGCCACCGTCTGCGAGGCGCTGCGGCGCAGCGGCTGCGGCGCCCGCCTGGTCCAGATCGGGTGCAGCTCCGAGTACGGGCCCAGCCAGCCCGGCTCCTCCACCGCCGAGGACGCGGTGCCCCGCCCGGGCGGCCCGTACGGTGTCAGCAAGCTCGCCGCGACCGAACTCGTCCTCGGTTCCGGCCTGGACGCCGTGGTCCTGCGGGTCTTCTCACCCGCCGGTCCCGGTACCCCCGCCGGTTCCCCCCTCGGGCGGCTCGCGGAGGCCATGCGGCGTGCCATGCAGTCCGGCGACGGGGAGCTCCGGCTCGGCGGACTCGGCGCCCAGCGCGACTTCGTCGACGTCCGCGACGTGGCCCGGGCCGTGCACGCCGCCTCCCTCTCCGCCGCCCAGGGCGTGATCAACATCGGCTCGGGCCGCGCCGTCCGGCTGCGCGACGCCGCCGCCACCCTCGCCCGGGTCGCCGGCTACGGCGGCGCCCTGCACGAACTCGACGCCCCTCCCGGGGTGTTGCGGCCCACCATCGGCCATCCGCGCACCGAGGCCCTCGTGCACCGCGCCGACGTCCTCGGCCACCACCGCCCCGACCCGGCAGGGCATCACCGCGACGGTCTCGCCCACCGCGGCGACCCCGACCACGTCACCCCCGTCGCCCACCCCTACCCGGACGGCTGCGGCGGCTGGCAGCAGGCCGATGTGCGCACCGCGCGCGACCGGCTCGGCTGGCGCCCCCGGATCAACCTGGAGGAATCCCTCGCGGACATCTGGATGGAGGCCGCGTGTCGTATCTGACCGCGCCGTCACCGGCGCGGCGGGCACCCGGGTCCGCAGCGGCCTCGGCGTGCCGGGCGCGGCCCACCCCCTCCTCGCGCCCGCCGCGTGGGCCGCTCTCGCGACCCCCGGCGCGCCCCTGCACTGGGGGGTCCTCAACGTCGCGGACGGGCCCGGCGCCCATCTCGACCCGAGCTGCCTGGAAGTCGCCGGGCGGCTGCGCGGCGCCGGGGTCGGGGTGCTCGGCCACCTGGACGCCGCCTGGGGCGCGCGCGGCCCGGCCGACCTGCTCGCCGACGCGGAGCGGTACCTCGACCGGTACCGGGTCGGCGGCTTCCTCCTCGACCGATGCCCCTCCGGACGGTCCGGCCTGCCCGCCGTCCGCCGCACCGCCGGCGCGCTCCGCGCGCTGTGTGACGATGTCCACCTCGTCCTCGGCCACGGGACCCATCCCCACCCCGGCTACGCCGAGAACGCCGACCAACTCGTCACCTTCTCCGGCGCCTGGAGCGACCACCGCTGGTCCCGGGCGGCCGAGTGGACCGCCGCCCATCCGCCGGACCGCTTCTGCCACTTCGTGCACGGCGTACCGCGCGGTCATCTGGAGGAGGCGCTGCGCATAGCCCGCTGGCAGGGGGCCGCCACCGTCTACTTCACCGACCGCGCCGGCCGTGCCGACGGGGCCGCCCGCGGCACCCCCTGGGAGGCCCTGCCCGGGTACTGGGACGGAATTGTCTCGGAAGCCGGGACGGGTGTCTCGGAATGAAAAAGGCCGTGGCAGTGTTACGAGCGGAAGAACCGTAATCACTGACCGACAAACGGAGTCCCCGTGTCGCTGCCACCCCTGGTCGAGCCCGCCCCCGAGCTCACCGTAGACGAGGTCCGCCGGTACTCCCGCCACCTGATCATCCCCGATGTAGGGATGGACGGGCAGAAGCGGCTGAAGAACGCCAAGGTGCTCGCCGTGGGCGCGGGCGGCCTCGGCTCCCCGGCCCTGATGTACCTGGCGGCCGCCGGTGTCGGCACCCTCGGCATCGTGGAGTTCGACGAGGTCGACGAGTCGAACCTGCAACGCCAGGTCATCCACAGCCAGGCCGACATCGGCCGCTCCAAGGCCGAGTCCGCCCGGGACACCATCAAGGGCATCAACCCGTACGTCGACGTGATCCTTCACCAGGAACGGCTTGAAGCCGACAACGTGATGGACATCTTCAGCCAGTACGACCTCATCGTCGACGGCACGGACAACTTCGCGACGCGCTACCTGGTCAACGACGCCTGTGTGCTGCTGAACAAGCCGTACATCTGGGGGTCCATCTACCGCTTCGACGGTCAGGCCTCGGTCTTCTGGTCCGAGCACGGCCCGTGCTACCGCTGCCTCTACCCGGAGCCCCCGCCCCCCGGCATGGTCCCGTCCTGCGCCGAGGGCGGCGTCCTCGGCGTGCTGTGCGCCTCGGTCGGCTCCATCCAGACCAACGAGGCCATCAAGCTCCTCGCGGGCATCGGCGAGCCGCTGGTCGGCCGCCTGATGATCTACGACGCCCTGGAGATGCAGTACCGCCAGGTCAAGGTCCGCAAGGACCCCGACTGCGCGGTCTGCGGCGAGAACCCGACCGTCACCGAACTCATCGACTACGAGGCCTTCTGCGGCGTCGTGTCCGAGGAGGCCCAGGCGGCGGCGGCCGACTCCACGATCACTCCCAAGCAGCTCAAGGAGTGGATCGACGACGGCGAGAACATCGAGCTCATCGACGTCCGCGAGCCGAACGAGTTCGAGATCGTCTCCATCCCGGGCGCCCGCCTGATCCCGAAGAACGAGTTCCTCATGGGCTCCGCCCTCGGCAGCCTTCCGCAGGACAAGAAGATCGTCTTGAACTGCAAGACGGGTGTCCGCAGTGCGGAAGTCCTGGCGGTGCTCAAGTCGGCCGGATTCGCGGACGCCGTGCACCTCGGCGGCGGCGTGGTCGGCTGGGTCAACCAGATCGAGCCGGAGAAGCCCATCTACTGACCGGGCACCGGTCCTCCGGAGCACCGGGCCGCCCGCGGCCCGTGCCCCGGACGTGCTCCCCGTACGGCGGGGGCCTCGCGCACCACGGGTGCCCGGGGCCCCCGCCGTCGTCATGAGCAGACCCGGCCGTCCTCCGGCACCCTGCCCTCCAGCAGATAGGCGTCGACGGCCGAGTCCACGCAGTCGCTCCCGCTGCCGTAGGCGCCGTGGCCCTCGCCCTCCCAGGTGAGCAGCACGCCCACCCCCTTGCCCAGGCCGTCCGCCATCCTGCGGGCCCCCTCGTAGGGCGTCGCCGGGTCGCCGGTGTTGCCCACGACCAGGACCGGGGCGGCGCCCGGCGCGCTCACCTCCGGGGTGTCGCGCTGCCCCCGCACCGGCCACTCGCGGCACCACCCGGCCGTGTCCCAGGCCATGAACGCCCCGAACACGGGGGAGATCTCCTCGAACTCCGGCAGCAGCGCCCTCGCCTCCTCCACCGTCGGCCGCCGCCTGTCGTCCAGGCACGATATGACCCGCTGGGAGTGGCCCATCGTGCCGTACCGGCCCGACTCGTCCCGCTCGTTGTACATGTCGGCGAGCCGCAGCAGCTCCGAGCCGTCCCCCGCCTCCGCTGCGTCCAGCGCACTGGTCAGCACCGGCCAGCCGTCCTCGCTGTACAGCGGCAGCGAGATCCCGGTGATCGCCAGGGTCTGGGTCAGCTCGCGCCCGGACGAGGCGGGCAGCGGCTCGGCGTCGAGCCGCGCCAGCAGCTCGGCGATCCTCCCGGTCCCCTCGACGGGGTCCTCGCCGGTGGACTCCAGATAGCTGTCCAGCGCGCGCTGGAAGCCCCGGGCCTGGTTCTCGGCGTGGCCCACGAGGTCCGCCGTCGGGTCCACCACCGCGTCCAGGACCAGGCGGCCCACCCGCCGGGGGAACAGGTGGGCGTAGACACCGCCCAGCTCGGTGCCGTAGGAGAAGCCGAGGTACCGCGTCTCCCGGTCGCCGAGCACATGGCGCATCAGATCCATGTCACGGGCGGTGTCGGTGGTGGAGACGTGCGACATGAGCGGGCCGGCGGCCTTGGCGCAGCCCCTGCCGAAGTCGGCCGCGTCCTTGAGGAAGGCCGCTTCCTCGGCCGGGGTGTCGGGCGTCGAGTCCACCGCCCCGGCGGCGTCCAGCGCCTCGTCGTCGCGGCAGCGGATGCCGCTGCTGGCGGCCACCCCGCGCGGGTCCCAGCTGACCAGGTCGTACCGCCGGTGGAGGCGGGAGAGGACGTCCTCGTAGGACGGCAGCGTGGACACCCCGGAATCGCCGGGGCCGCCGAAGTTGAGGAACAGGGAACCGATCCGCTCGCCCCCGCGGGCCTTGCTGCGGATCATCGAGAGGCCGATCGTCCCCCCGTCCGGCTTCGACCAGTCCAGCGGCGCCCTGAGCGTGGCGCACTGCCACGCGCGGCCCGGCGCCGGACCGCCGGCGGTGGCCCCGCACCGCTTCCAGGTGAGCACCTGGGAGGCCAGGGAGCCGGGCACGCCGGGCGGTGCCGACACCGAGGGCGGCGCACTGCTCCGCTCCTCGCCGGCGCCCCCGCCGAGCAGGCCGCCGCAGCCCGTGGCCAGCAGTGCCGCGGCCGCGGCCAGGGCCGTCCACCGTACGAGACGCGTCATCGCGCATTTCCCCCTCACAGGCCCTCCGCGCCCTGCGGCGGACGGCGATCACGCCATGTTAGGCGGATCGCCCGAAGCCCGCCGGGGCCTGTGGACAACGTTCTGACCTGCCGCTTCCGCTGGTCCGGCGTCAGGCGCAGACGGTTCCGGAGGCGGGCGGCCGCCCGTCCAGCAGATAGGCGTGCACGGCCTTGCGCACACAGGCGTTCCCGCTGTCGTAGGCGCCGTGGCCCTCGCCGTCGAAGGTCAGCCGGACCCCGACGCCCCGTCCCAGCGCCTCCGCCATCCGCGCCGCGCCCTCGTACGGTGTGGCCGGGTCGCCGGTGTTGCCGATGACCAGGACCGGGGCGGCCCCGGCGGCGCCGACGTCGGGGTGGTCGGCGGCGCCCTCCACCGCCCAGTCGGTGCAGCCCACCAGGCCCCAGGCCAGGAACTCCCCGAACACCGGGGAGGCGGCGCGGAAGGCGGGCAGCTTCCGCTCCACGTACGCGGCGTCGTAGCGGGGCCTGTCGTCGGCGCAGTTGATGGCGGTGTTGGCCGCGGTGATGTTGCTGTACCCGCCGTTCTCCTCACGGCCGTTCAGGGCGTCGGAGAGCACCATCAGCACCCGGCCGTCACCCTCGTACGCCTGCTCCAGGCCCTCGGTGAGGAACTCCCAGAAGTCCTTCGAGTACAGCGCCTGGGCGATGCCCCCGGTGGCCGCGGTCTGCGTGAGGTCGCGCGGGGGGATGCCGGGGATCGGGGCGCGGTCGAGGTCCTTCAACAGCCGCGAGATGCGGTCCTCGACGTCCTTCGCGCTGTCCCCGACGGGACAGTCCTGCGCCCGGGACACGCAGTCCGCGGCGAAGTCGCCGAGCGCCCGCTGGAAGCCCCCGGCCTGTCCGAGGGAGGTCTGCTCGGGCGTCTCCGTCGGGTCGACCACCGCGTCGAGGACCGCCCGTCCGACCCGCTCCGGGAACAGGTGGGCGTAGACGCCGCCCAGTTCGGTGCCGTAGGAGATGCCGAAGTAGTGCAGCCGGTCGTCGCCGAGGACCTGCCGCATCAGATCCAGGTCGCGGGCGGCCTCGGTGGTGCGGACGTGGGGCAGCATCCGTTCGGAGCGCTTCTCGCAGGCGGCGTTGAACCGCCGGGTGCCGGCCAGGAGCGCCGCGCGTTCGGCGGCGTCGTCGGGGGTCGCGTCCTGCTGGAAGTGGGCGTCGAGCTGCTTGTCGTCGAGGCACTCCACCGGGACGCTGCGGCCGACGCCGCGCGGGTCGAAGCTGACCAGGTCGTAGCGGGTGCGCAGGGTCTCGTAGTCCTTGCCGAAGGCGGGCAGGGTGGAGACGCCCGAGCCGCCGGGGCCGCCGAAGTTGAAGACCAGGGAACCGATCCGCCGGTCCGCGCCGCCGCTGGAGCGGACCCGGATCAGCGCGAGCCCGATCGTCTCCCCGCCCGGGTCGTTCCAGTCCAGGGGCGTCCTCATGGTGGCGCACTGCCAGGCGCCGCCGTCCGGCAGCGGGGAGGGCGGGGCGCCGCCGCCCTCGGCCTCGGAGGGCGCCGGGCACCCCCGCCAGTCCAGCCGCTGGTCCGCCAGGCCGCCCCCCTGCCCCTCGGCGTCGCCGCACCCCGTCAGCAGGGCGGAGAGCAGCAGGGCGGTGCCGGTGAGGGCGGCGGCGCGCGGGGCGAGCGGAGAGGGCATGGGCCCATCGTGCTCGCGCGCGCGGGGGAGCGCCCGGGACGGGGGCCGTACGGGGGACCGGGCGGGGCGGGAGCGGGCCGGGGGAGCGCCCCGGAACGGCCGCGCCGCGCCGGGGAGGCGGGCGCGCGCCGTCGTACGGTTCCCGGCGCGCGGGACGGGCCGCGCGTACCGGGGCGCGCGGGACCGCTCAGGCACCGCCCGCCCGCGCGGGAGCGCTCCGGCACCCCTGGCGCGCGCGGGGCCTCCGTGAAGACCCCGGCGGCTCCGGCGGTCCGGTCGCTACAGCGCTTCCTTGCGGGACAGGTGGTTGAAGGCGAGCCATCCCGGCAGCACCGGCAGCCACAGCGTGAGCAGCCGGAACAGCAGCACCGCCGGGGCGGCGACCTCCTTGGGCAGGCCCACCGCGATCAGACCGACCGTCAGGGTGGCCTCCACCGCCCCCACGCCGCCCGGGGTGGGGGCGGCGGAGCCCAGCGCGTTCCCCGCGAGGAAGACGACGGCCACGCTGGCCAGGCTGATCGACGAGGTCTCGTCCCCGAAGGCGCGGATCGAGGCGTCCAGGCACATCACGAAGCAGCCGGTGAGCAGCAGCATGCCGCCGATGCCGGTGACCAGCTTCTGCGGCCGCTGGAGCACGTCGAGCATGCGCGGCACGACCCCGGCGAACAGCGACCGCACCCGAGTGACGACGAACTTCCGCAGGAACGGCACGGAGGTGACCACCAGGACCAGCACCGCCACCGTCAGCAGACCCGCGATGACCGTCCGGGAGGGGGACAGGGACGGCGTCTTCTCCGTGCCGGTCAGATACCCGAACGACATCAGCATCAGGATGTGGCAGCCCAGCCCGAACAGCTGCGAGGCGCCGACGCTGGCCACCGCGAGCCCCGGCCGCACCCCCGCGCGCTGGAGGAAGCGCGTGTTCAGGGCGACGCCGCCGACCGCCGGGGGCGCGACGATCTTCACGAACGATCCGGCGACCTGTGCCGCCACCGTCCTCGGGAACGGCACCCGCTCGGGCACGAACCCCAGCAGGGACATCGCCGCCGCCACGTAGCTGGCCGCCGAGAACAGCACGGCGGCGGCCACCCAGCCCCACTGCGCGTTCGCGATCAGCGGACCGAGCTCGATGTGGGTGAGCTGCGTCAGCAGGAAGTAGGCGCCGATCGCGCCGGCGATGAAGCTGATCAGCGTGCGCGGCCGGACCCGCTCCAGCCGGGCCGGCTCCACCGGAGCCTGCGGCCTGATGCGCAGCACCGCGTGCCGGATCAGGGTGAGCAGGTCCTCCTCGCGGGCCTCCTCCACGGCCTCGTCGACGGCCCGCTTCTCGGCCCGCTGCTCGGCGCGCACGGCCTTCTTGCCGGCCTTCTTGTCGTGCCGCTCGTGCTTGCGGTCGCGCCGGTCCGGGGCGGGGCCCTCCGGCGCGGGCTCCTCGACGGCGGGCGTCGCCCCCGCCTCCGCGGCCTCCGTGCGGGCCTGCTTGGCCAGCCGCGACGACTCCAGGACGGCCTCCCGCTCCCGCTCCGCCCGCTCGCGGGCCAGTCTGCGCAGGGTGGCCCGGGTGGAGCGGCTGAGCGCGATCGGCTGGAGCATCGGCAGGCAGTCCGCGACCGCGTCCGGGCCGAGCACCGCCACCGCCGACGCCACCGCCCGCTCGGCGCCCACCCGCAGCCCCAGGGTCACCAGGAGCTGGGAGATGTCCATGCGCAGCAGCAGATCGCCCGCCGCGATCTCGCCGATGCGCAGATCGGTGAGGATCACCGTGCCGGAACGATCCACCAGGATCGCGTCCCCCACCAGCCTGCGGTGCGCGATCCGCCGGGACTGGAGCGACCGCACCTGCTCCCAGGTGTCGCGCAGCAGCGCGTCGGTGATCTCGTCGTCCGCCAGCGAGTCCAGGGTGCGCCCGCCGGTGTGCTCGTAGACGAGCATCACGGCGTCCGGGCCCAGTTCCGAGGTCGCGATCAGCTTGGGCGCGTTGGCGCCGGCCGCGATGGCCGCGTAGGCGAGCAGCGCCTCCTGCTCCAGGGCCTGGCGCAGGGACGGGAAGCTGCGCCGGGTGGCGAAGCCGCGCAGGGTGAGGTTGCGCCAGGCGCGGTAGAAGAAGCCCTGTGCCTGCTGCTCCCGGTCCACCACGGTGACGTCCAGCGGTGGACCGTCCTCCAGGGTGACGAAGTACCGCCGCCCCCGGTCCCCGCTCTCGGCGCTGTCCGCCGGGGCCTCCTCGCGCGCGGCGGTCACCGGGTGGAAGCCGACCGTCCGCAGGCCCGCCATCAGGGTCCGGCCGGTGGGGCGGACGTTGGGGGAGCCGACCGCGTACAGGGTGCCGTAGGCCACGGTCCACCCGATGAGGACCGTCAGGATGATCGAGAACGGGGTGGTGTACCCGGTGACGAGCATCGAGAAGGCGTCCAGGAGCAGCACGATCCACAGCACCGCCCGCCAGCGGGGCCTGCGGGACATGCCGACCGCCGTCATGTAGGCGATGACCGGCGCCAGGTAGCCGTGCACGGGGTCGGTGAGCGCGTGCCCGCCCCCGGGAGAGGGCTGGGTGAGCGCCTCCTGGATGGACTCCGGGGCGCCGTTGGCCACCCACAGGTCGGTGGCGAGCGTCACGCCGTGCGCCAGGACGGCCGCGAGCACCCCGTCGGCGATCCGCAGGCCGTCCCGTTTGACCAGCCGCTCGATCGCGAAGGCGACCGGGACCAGCAGGATCGCGATGCTGGAGGCCAGCCCCGCGATCTTGATGAGCAGGTCGGGGGCCTGTCCGGTGCCCTTGTTGATGTCCTGTTCGAGACCGGAGGTGGTGCCGTGGGCGAAGGCGGCCACCGCGAGCAGCACGCCGACGGCGAGCACGCCCACCAGGAGCCGCATCAGGTCGGAGGGCCGGTGCACGCGCGCGGGGAGCAGCGGTTCGTCGCCCTCCACCTCGTCGATGTGCGCCACGTCGGCCGGGTCGGCGGCCCGCACCGATCCGCTCCCGCGCGGGCGCCCGCCGGTGCCGTCGCCGTCGCCGTCCGTCCCGGGGGCGCCGGGGCGCGCCGGGGCGTCAGAGGTGCCCTCGGCGTCCTCGGGGTGCACACCCTGCTGCTTCATCGCCTCTTCTTGCTCTCGTGTCCCAGGTCGGTCGTCAACCGCACGATGGTGGCATGCCGCGCCGCCACCGGGGGGCATCAGGGTGCCCGTGCGGGCGGCACAGTCTGCCGGAAGCGCCGCCCCCGGGCGAGCGCCCCGCCCCGGCCACCCGCGCGCGGGCCGCGCTGTCGGTGGGGTGCGGCAGGATGGGGCGGGTGAGCGAGCACAGCCTTCCGAGTGAGCGCGGTCTTCCGGAGGACGCCCGGCCGGAGTACGCCGACGCGCTGCCCGAGTACGCCGAGCGGGTCCTCGACGTGGCCGATCTGATTCCGCCGGGCCGCGTCATGACCTACGGCGACGTGGCCGAGTGGCTCGGGGAGGGCGGGCCCCGGCAGGTCGGGCGCGTGATGTCCCTCTACGGGGGCGGGGTCCCCTGGTGGCGGGTGGTCCGCGCGGACGGCTGCCTGCTCGCCGGCCACGAGCCGGAGGCCCTCGCCCACTACCGCGAGGAGGGCACGGCCCTGAGGGAGGCGGGCCGGTCCACCACGGGCCATGTGCCCCGGCTCGATCTGGGGCGGGCCCGGTGGGACGGCGGGGAGCGCGCGAGGGATCACACCTGACAGCTTCCGGCGGACCGCGCGCCGGAGGGCGGCGGATGGTCCGTACGGGGGAACCGGGACGGACCGGGCACGTCCCCGGGATGGCGTACGTTCGTGGGGCGGGGGACGTCCGTGGCCCGCGCGGACCGGACGGCCCCGCAGCCCGGGAGGCGGCCGGCCGGCCGCCGGTCCTCCCCCGGCCGGGTCGTCCCGTACGGCCGGGGCGGTCCACCCGGTCCGGGCGTGCCGCACGGCCCCGGCGTTCCGCGCTTCCGGGGCGCCGACGACGACCGGGGCGGCCGGGAGTCCGGGGGGAAGGAGGGGCAGGCCCGCCCTCCGGCCGTCCGGACGGCGTAGCGTCGGCCGGGCGCGTCCTCCTCGTCCCGGGGCCGCCGCCGTCACCGAGGGACGCAAGGCCCACCCGCACACCCACCAGGACCGGCGAACCACGTGAGCTCCTCTTCCTCCACCAGGCGCCTGCCGCCCCCCCAGGGGCGGCGGGGGGACCGTGGCGCTTACCGACTGGTCCGTACCCCACCCGCGCGGAGGCATCCCCCCCGCCTGGACGCCGCGCAGCGCGCCGTGGTTGACCACCGCACCGGGCCCCTGCTGGTCCTGGCCGGTCCCGGCACCGGCAAGACCACCACGCTCGTCGAGTCCGTGGCCGACCGGATCGCCCGGGGCGGCGACCCGGAACGCATCCTGGTGCTCACCTTCAGCCGCAAGGCGGCCGTCGAACTGCGCGACCGCATGGCGCTGCGCATGGGCGCCGCGCGCGCCCCCCGGGCCACCACCTTCCACTCCTTCGGCTACGCCCTGGTCCGCGCCCACCAGGACAGCGAGCTGTTCGTCGAACCGCTGCGCCTGCTGTCCGGCCCCGAGCAGGACGTCACGGTGCGCGAGCTGCTCGCCGGACAGGCCGACCTGGAGCGGCTCGGCCTCGCCCATGTGCGCTGGCCCGACGAACTGCGCGCCTGCCTGACCACCCGGGGCTTCGCCGACGAGGTCCGCGCCGTGCTCGCGCGCAGCCGGGAACTGGGGCTCGGACCGGACGCCCTGGAGGACTTCGCCCGGGGCATCGGGCGCCCCGACTGGCGCGCGGCGGCGGTCTTCCTCGCGGAGTACCTGGACGTGCTCGACCTCCAGGGCGTGCTCGACTACGCGGAACTGGTCCACCGGGCGGTGCTCCTCGCCCGCCGTCCGGAGGTCGCCGCGGAGCTGTCGGCGCGCTACGACGCCGTCTACGTCGACGAGTACCAGGACACCGACCCCGCCCAGGTGCGGCTGCTGCACGTCCTGGCCGGGGGCGGCCGCACCCTCGTCGCCCTCGGCGACCCCGACCAGTCGATCTACGCCTTCCGGGGCGCCGACGTGAACGGCATCCTCGGCTTCCCGCACGCCTTCCCGCGCGCGGACGGCCGCCCCGCGCCGGTCGAGGTGCTGCGCACCTCCCGCAGGTCCGGTGCCGCGCTGCTGGCCGCCACCCGGCTGCTCACCCGGCGGATGCCGCTCACCCGGCTCCCCGCCGACAAGGCGCGCGCCCACCGGGACCTCCTCCCCGACCGGGAGGGGGGCCGCGTCGAGGTGCACACCTACCCGACCTCCGGCACCGAGCTGGACAACATCGCGGACATCCTGCGCCGGGCCCACCTGGAGGACGGGGTCCCCTGGGGCGAGATGGCCGTCCTGGTGCGCGCCGGGTCCCGGGGCATCCCGGCGGTCCGCCGCGCCCTCACCTCGGCGGGCGTCCCCCTGGACATCGACGGCGACGACATCCCGCTGCGCCACGAACCGGCGGTGGCCCCCCTGCTGACCGCCCTGCGCGCGGTGGCCTCGGCGGAGGCGGCCGACGCCCCGGGGGCCCGGCCGCGCGCCCGCGCGGGGGGAGGCGGGCCCGGAGAGGCCGGGGGCACGGGCGCGGACGGCGCGCGCGCCGGCGGCGACGGCGTGACGGGCACGGACGGCGCGGGCGCGGACACCGCGGGGGACGCGGGCGGTGCTTCCGGGGACGGGACGGGGACCCGCGCCGCGACCGGCGACGCGGGGACAGCGGCCGACATGGCCACTGCCTCGGCCACTGCCACTGCCACTGCCACCGCCACGGACCCGGCCGCCGCCGGGGCGAGCGCGGACGCCGATGCGGACTCGGCGGCCGACGCCGCCGGAACGGCCGTCGGCGCGAGTGCGGCAGCGGACACGGACAGGGCCGTCACCCCCGGCGGAACGGCCGCCTCCGACATGACCGCCGCCACGGACACCGCCGACGCAGACCCAGCCACGGACACCGCCGACGCAGGCCCGGCCACGGACACGGCCGATGCAGGCCCGGGCACGGACACCGCCGACCCGGACACCGTCACCGCGCCAGGCACCCCACGGCCCTGCTGGCTCGACACCGAGACCGCGCTCACCCTGCTGACCTCCCCCCTCGCCGGTATGGACGCCGCCGACCTGCGCCGTCTCGGGCGCGCCCTGCGCGACGAGGAGCGGGCCGCGGGCAATCCGCTGCCCGCCCCCTCCGACGACCTGCTCGCCCGCGCCCTCGCCGAGCCGGAACGGCTCACCGTGCACGACCCGGCGTACGCGCGCGGCGCCCAGCGGCTCGGCGCGCTGCTGCGCCGGGCCCGCGAGCGCCTGGCCGCCGGCGGCAGCGCCGAGGAGGCCCTCTGGGACCTCTGGGAGGGCACCCCCTGGCCCGCCCGCCTCGAACGGTCCGCCCGGCGCGGCGGCCCCGCCGGGCGCAACGCCGACCGCGACCTCGACGCCGTGTGCGCCCTCTTCGCGACCGCCGCGCGCGCGGAGGAGCGCACCGGGGGCCGGGGCGCCCTCAACTTCCTGGAGGACGTCGACGCGGCGGACATCGCCGCCGACACCCTCACCCGGCGCGCCCTGCGCCCCGACGCCGTACGGCTGATGACCGCCCACCGCTCCAAGGGCCTGGAATGGCGGCTGGTGGTCGTGGCGGGCGTCCAGGAGGGCCTGTGGCCTGACCTGCGCCGCCGGGGCTCCCTCCTGGAGGCCGACCGCATCGGACGCGACGGCCTCGCCGAACCCCTCACCCCCGGCGCCCTGCTCGCCGAGGAGCGCCGCCTCTTCTACGTGGCCGCCACCCGCGCGCGCGAGCGCCTGGTCGTGACCGCGGTGAAGGCACCGGCCGACGACGGCGACCAGCCCTCCCGGTTCCTGACCGAACTCGGCGTGGAACCCTCCGACGTCACCGCCCGTCCCCGCCGCCCCCTCGCCGTCGCGGCGCTCGTCGCGGAGCTGCGCGCCACCACCGTCGACCCGCGCGTCTCGGACGTCCTGCGGGAGGCCGCCGCCCGGCGGCTGGCCCGGCTCGCCGCCCTCGCCGACGAGGACGGCCGCCCCCTGGTGCCGTCCGCCCACCCCCACCGCTGGTGGGGCATGTGGGACCCGACCGAGAGCACGGTGCCGCTGCGCGACCGGGACCAGCCCGTGACGCTCTCCGGCAGCGCCCTGGACCAGCTCGCCAACACCTGCGCGCTGCGCTGGTTCCTGGGCCGCGAGGTGAAGGCCGACGCCCCCGCGACCGCCGCCCAGGGCTTCGGCAACGTCGTGCACGTCCTCGCCGACGAGGTCGCCTCCGGGCGCACCGCCGCCGATCTCGACGTCCTCATGGAGCGCCTGGACTCGGTGTGGAACGCGCTCGCCTTCGACGCGCCGTGGAAGTCGGAGCAGGAGAGGGCCGACGCGCGCGCCGCCCTCGAACGCTTCCTCCAGTGGCACGTCATGGACCGCGCCGGGCGCACCCCCGTGGTCAGCGAGCACGACTTCGACGTGACCCTGGAGGCCGGTGAGCACCGGGTGCGCATCCGCGGCCAGATGGACCGGGTCGAGGCCGACGGCGACGGGCGCGCCTACGTCGTCGACTTCAAGACGGGCAGGCAGGCGCCCACCGCCGCCGAGGTGGCCCGCCACCCCCAGCTCGCCGTGTACCAGCTCGCCGTCCGTGAGGGCGCCGTCGACGGGGCCTTCGGCGGCGCGCGGCCCGCGCCCGGGGGCGCGGAACTCGTCCAGCTCCGCCAGGGCGCGGCCAGGCGGGACGGCGGCGAGACCCTGCCGAAGGTGCAGGCACAGGACTTCCTGGAGGGCCCGGAGGGGGAGTGGGTCGGCGACCTGCTGGCCGTGGCCGCGGGCAAGGTGCTCGACGAGCGGTTCACCCCCGCCACGGGCCAGCACTGCACGCACTGCGCCTTCCGGGCCTCGTGCAGCGCCCGGCCCGAGGGACGGCACATCGTGGAGTGAGCACGGCCCCGGAGGCGCCGCCGGGGCCCGGAGGGAGCCGCCCGGGGCCGGAGAGCGCCTGCCGGGTCCGTGACCCCGAGCCGGGCCCCTGGCCTCGGCCTCCGCCCCACGCCCCCGCACAGGGGTCCACCACCCCGCGTCCGGGTCCCCAGCCCCTCGCGTCCGCGTCCCCCCCTCGCGACGGGGCCCCGGCCTTCGAGCCCCCGCACCGCGGAAACCCGCCCCCGCCCACCCGGGCTTCGTCCCGTCCCGCGGGGAACGCGGCGCCCGTTGTCGGCGGGCGCCGTTAGCCTCTTGGGGTGCCCGCTCGCATCACCGACCCCGAGCAGCTCAAAGAGCTCCTCGGCATCCCGTTCACGCCGGAGCAGACGGCCTGCATCGTCGCGCCGCCCGCCCCGCAGGTCATCGTGGCCGGAGCCGGGTCGGGCAAGACCACGGTCATGGCGGCGCGCGTGGTCTGGCTGGTCGGCACCGGCCGGGTCGCCCCGGAGCAGGTGCTCGGCCTGACCTTCACCAACAAGGCCGCCGGAGAGCTGGCGGAGCGCGTCCGCAAGGCCCTGGTCAGGGCCGGGGTCACCGACCCGGACGCGATCGACCCGGACAACCCGCCCGGCGAGCCGGTGATCTCCACGTACCACTCCTTCGCGGGCCGCCTCCTGGCCGACCACGGTCTGCGCCTCGGCCTGGAGCCCAGCTCCCGCCTCCTCGCCGACGCCACCCGCTACCAGCTCGCCGCGCGCGTGCTGCGCGAGGCCCCCGGCCCGTACCCGTCCCTCACCCGCTCCTTCCCCGACCTGGTCGGGGACCTCCTCGCCCTCGACGCCGAGCTCTCCGAGCACCTGGTGACGCCCGAGGAACTGGGCCGCTGGGACGCCGGCCTGCTGGACGTCCTGGCGGGCGCCCGGCTCACCAACGCCGAGCTGCGCAAGGTCCCGGAGGCCGCCGCCGCCCGCCGGGAGCTCGCCGGGCTCGTCGGCCGCTACCGGGCCGCCAAGCGCGACCGCGACCTGCTCGACTTCGGCGACCAGATCGCCCTGTCGGCCCGGCTCGCCGGGCTGCCCGAGGTGGGCCGCGTCCTGCGCGACGAGTTCCGCGTGGTCCTCCTCGACGAGTACCAGGACACCTCCGTCGCCCAGCGCGTCCTCCTGGCGGGCCTGTTCGGCGGCGGCACCGGGCACCCCGTGACCGCCGTCGGGGACCCCTGCCAGGCCATCTACGGCTGGCGCGGCGCCTCCGTCGCCAACCTCGACGACTTCCCCGAGCACTTCCCGCACGCCGACGGCACCCCCGCCGCCCGCCAGGCGCTCAGCGAGAACCGCCGCAGCGGAGGCCGCCTGCTGGACCTCGCCAACGGCCTCGCCGCCCCCCTGCGCGCCATGCACGCGGGCGTGGAGGCGCTGCGCCCCGCCCCCGGCGCCGAGCGCGACGGCACCGTCCGCTGCGCCCTGCTCCCCACCCACGCCGAGGAGACCGCCTGGCTCGCGGACTCCGTCGCCCACCTCGTGCGCACCGGCACCGCCCCCGGCGAGATCGCCGTCCTGTGCCGCACGGCCGCCGACTTCGGGGAGATCCAGGGCGCGCTGGTCGCCCGGGACGTCCCCGTCGAGGTGGTGGGCCTCTCCGGGCTCCTGCACCTGCCCGAGGTGGCCGACCTGGTCGCCGTCTGCGAGGTCCTCCAGGACCCCGGCGCCAACGCCTCCCTGGTCCGCCTGCTCACCGGCCCGCGCTGGCGCATCGGCCCGCGCGACCTGGCCCTCCTGGGCCGCCGCGCGCGGCTCCTGGTGGGCCGGGCGGGCGCGGACGGCGGCGACGACCCCGACCGGCGGCTCGCGGCGGCCGTCGAGGGCGTCGACCCCGCCGAGGTGGTCTCGCTCGCGGACGCCCTCGACACCTTCCTGGAGAGCCCTCCCGGCGGCACCGGGGACGACGACCGGCTGCCCTTCTCGGCGGACGCCCGGGTCAGGTTCGCCCGCCTCGCCGCGGAACTGCGCGACCTGCGCCGCTCCCTGTCCGACCCGTTGATGGACGTCCTGCACCGGGTCCTGGCCGTCACCGGCCTGGAGGTCGAGCTGTCTGCCTCCCCGCACGCCCTGGCGGCCCGCCGCCGCGAGACCCTGTCGAACTTCCTGGACGTCGCCGCCTCCTTCGCGGCGGGCGACGGCGAGGCCACCCTGCTCGCCTTCCTCGGCTTCCTGCGCACTGCCGCCCAGTACGAGAAGGGCCTCGACAACGCGCTGCCCGGGGGCGAGAACACCGTCAAGGTGCTCACCGCGCACCGCTCCAAGGGGCTGGAGTGGGACGTCGTCGCCGTCCCCGGCCTGGTCACGGGCACCTTCCCCAGCGGCCAGGGGCGCGAGAAGTGGACCGCCCAGGGCCGGGTCCTGCCGCACGGGCTGCGCGGCGACGCCGACACGCTCCCGGACGTCGCCTCCTGGGACGCCAAGGGCCTCAAGGACTTCCACGGGGCCATGAAGGACCACCAGCACACCGAGGAACTCCGCCTCGGCTACGTCACCTTCACCCGGCCCCGCTCCCTGCTGCTCGGCTCCGGTCACTGGTGGGGGCCCAGCCAGAAGCGCCGGCGCGGCCCCTCGGACTTCCTCACCGCCCTCCACGACCACTGCGCCGCCGGACACGGCGAGATCGAGGTCTGGGCCGGCGAACCCGCCCCCGACGAGGAGAACCCGGCCCTGCGGGCGGGCGCCGCCGACCTGGCCTGGCCGCTGCCCCTGGACGGCGAGGCGCTGGCCCGCCGCCGCGCCGCCGCCGCGACGGTACTGGCCCACCTGGACTCCCTCCCGTCGGCGGGCGCCGCCCAGGACCCGCCCGCGCCCGCCGCCCCGCCTACCGCCCCGCCCGCCGGGGCCGCCCCCGGCCGGGCCCCCGCGCCGGACGACGAGCCCTTCGCCGACGAGGAGACCCTCCCCCCGGACGAGGACCCCCACGACACCGCCGACGGCCCGGCCGACACCGCCGACTGGGACTCCTGGACGGCGGACCGTCCCGCCGCCCCCGCGCGGCGGCCCGCCCCCACGGTCCCGCACCAGGCCCCGCCCCCCGGACCGGCCGGACCCGCGGGGACCCGGGAGACCGCCCGCCCCACCCCCGAGGAGGCCCGCGCCATCGCCTCCTGGGACCGCGACCTCGACGCCCTCACCGGCGAGCTGCTGCGCGCCCGCCGGGGCGTGACCGAGGTTCCCCTGCCGGCCGCGCTGACCGCCTCCCAGGTGCTGCGCCTGGCCGCCGACCCGGACGGCTTCGCGCAGGAGCTGGCCCGCCCCATGCCCCGCCCGCCCCAGCCCGCCGCCCGCCGCGGCACCCGCTTCCACGCCTGGATCGAGGCCCGTTTCGAAGCCCTGGCCCTGCCCATGCTGGAACCCGACGAGCTGCCCGGCGGCGACGCCGAGATCGCCGACGAGCGCGACCTGGAGTTCCTCAAGGACGCCTTCGAGCGCACCGCGTACGCGCGCCGCACCCCGTACCGGGTGGAGGCGCCGTTCCAGCTCTCCCTGGCCGGGCGCGTGGTGCGCGGACGCATCGACGCCGTCTACCGGCTGGAGGAGGGGGACACGGCCCGGTACGAGATCGTCGACTGGAAGACGCACCGCGTCCACGAGGCCGACCCCCTCCAGCTCGCCGTGTACCGCCTCGCCTGGGCGGAGCAGCGGAACGTGCCCCTGGAGTCCGTTACGGCCGCCTTCGTCTACGTACGCACCGGCGAGGTCGTGCGCCCCGAGGGGCTGCCGGACCGGGCCGGGCTGGAGCGGCTGCTGCTCACCGGGGACGCTGGTGACGCATCGCACGGCCCCGACGACGCCTCGCACGGCCGGGGGGTCCGCGCGGGCCGATAGGCTCGTGGGCATGAGCAAGCCCGTTGACAGTGCCGTCAGCGCCGTCCGTACGTACATCGACCGGCATCGCGCAGTCTTCCTGGACGACCTCGCCGCCTGGTTGCGCATCCCCTCCGTGTCGGCCCAGCCCGACCACGCCGAGGACGTACGCCGCAGCGCCGACTGGCTCGCCGCCAAGCTCCGCGAGACCGGCTTCCCGGTCGTCGAGGTCTGGCCCACCCCCGGCGCCCCTGCCGTCTTCGCCGAGTGGCCCGCACAGGACCCCGAGGCCCCGGTCGTCCTCGTCTACGGCCACCACGACGTGCAGCCCGCCGCCGTCGGGGACGGCTGGGACAGCGACCCCTTCGAGCCCGTCGTCCGCGGGAACCGCCTCTACGCGCGCGGGGCCGCCGACGACAAGGGCCAGGTGTTCATGCACACCCTCGGCGTCCGCGCGCACCTCGCCGCGACCGGCCGCACCGCTCCCGCGGTCACTCTCAAGCTCCTGATCGAGGGCGAGGAGGAATCCGGCTCCCCGCACTTCCGCGCCCTGGTGGAGGAGCGCGCCGGACGGCTCGCCGCCGACGCGGTGATCGTCTCCGACACGGGGATGTGGGCCGAGGACACCCCGACGGTGTGCACCGGCATGCGCGGCCTCGCGGAGTGCGAGGTCCGGCTGTACGGCCCCGACCAGGACATCCACTCCGGCTCCTTCGGCGGCGCGGTCCCCAATCCCGCCACCGCCCTCGCCCGTCTCGTCGCCGCCCTCCACGACGAGGACGCCCGGGTCGCCGTCCCCGGCTTCTACGACGGCGTCGTCGAGCTCACCGACGAGGAGCGCCGCCTCTTCGCCGAACTGCCCTTCGACGAGGACCGGTGGCTGCGCACCGCCAGGTCCCACGCCGCCCACGGCGAGGCCGGGCACACCACCCTGGAGCGCGTCTGGGCCCGCCCCACCGCCGAGGTCAACGGCATCGGCGGCGGCTACCAGGGCGCCGGCGGCAAGACCGTCATCCCCTCCTCCGCCATGGCCAAGCTCACCTTCCGGCTGGTCGCCGGCCAGGACCCGGCCCACATCGAGAAGGCGGTCCGCGCCTGGGCCGCCGACCGGGTGCCCGCCGGCATCCGCTGCGAGATCGTCTTCGGCTCCGCCACCCGCCCGTGCCTGACGCCGCTGGACCACCCGGCGCTGCGCTCCGTGACCCGCGCCATGGGCCGGGCCTTCGAGCAGCCGGTGCGCTTCACCCGCGAGGGCGGCTCCGGACCGGCCGCCGACCTCCAGGAGGTCCTGGACGTCCCGGTGCTCTTCCTCGGCATCTCCGTGCCCTCCGACGGCTGGCACGCCCCCAACGAGAAGGTCGAACTCGATCTGCTGGCCAAGGGCGTCGAAACCTCGGCGTACCTGTGGGAGGACCTGGCGGAGCACTGGCGGAACGCCCCCTGACCACCCGCGCGGTTCCGGGGGCCGGCGTCGCGCGGGGCACACTGGAGGGGTTGTCCCGCACCGCCGAGCCCTCCCGGACCCGGTCCCGCCCGACCGCACGACCCGCCGAACCGCCGCCTCACACCACCGTTGCCCGGGGGAGTTGGAAGCACCCGTGACCACCTGGACCGATCCCACCGCCGACCGTCCCATCTCGCTCACCGTCCCGAGCGGAATCGACCGCGCCGCCCACCACCGGCTCGACGAGGCATGGCTCGCGGCGGCCTGGAGCCACCCCACCACGCGCTGCTTCGTGGTCTCCGGCGGGCAGGTCCTCATCGACGACGCCCCCGACGGGCGCACCGAACTCGTCATGACCCCCTCCTTCGAGGCCCCGCTCACCGAGGCCCACCGGTACTTCCTGGGCACCGACGGCGACGGGGTCAGCTACTTCGCCCTCCAGAAGGACTCCCTGCCCGGCCGCATGGACCAGTCCGCGCGCCCGGCGGGGCTGCGCGAGGCGGGGCTGCTCCTGCCGCCCCGCGACGCGGGTCTGATGGCCCACGCGGTCGCCCTGGAGAACTGGCAGCGGCTGCACCGGTTCTGCTCGCGCTGCGGGGAGCGCACCGTCATCGCCGCGTCCGGTCACGTCCGCCGCTGCCCCGCCTGCGGCGCCGAGCACTACCCGCGCACCGACCCCGCCGTGATCATGGCCGTCACCGACGCCGAGGACCGCATCCTGCTCGGCCGTCAGGTCCACTGGCCCGAGGGGCGCTTCTCCACGCTCGCCGGGTTCGTGGAGCCCGGGGAGTCCGTCGAGCAGTCGGTGCGCCGAGAGGTCCACGAGGAGGCGGGCGTCGCCGTCGGCGAGGTGGAGTACGTGGCCAGCCAGCCCTGGCCCTTCCCGTCCAGCCTGATGCTGGGCTTCATGGCCCGCGCCACCTCCACCGACATCCAGGTCGACGGCGACGAGATCCACGAGGCCCGCTGGTTCTCCCGGGAGGAACTGGGCGCCGCCTTCGCCTCCGGCGAGGTGCTCCCGCCCTACGGCATCTCGATCGCGGCCCGGCTCATCGAGCGGTGGTACGGCCGGCCGCTGCCCACCCGCGGGATGGTCTGAGTCCGGTCCGGGGCACCGAGCGGACGCCTCCCGTCCCTGGGGAGGGGCGCGGCCGGGCGGGACCGGCCCCGGCCGCCGGGCACACGGGTGAGGGGCGGCCCCTCCCCGTGGAAAGGGCCGCCCCTCACGCCTTGCCCGCACCGGAACGCTCCGCGGCCGATCGCTGTGCCGTCGCGTGCCGGGCCCTCGTGAGGCCTGCGCTGCCTGACGGCCGGGGAGGGCGCCTACCGGTCGGCGGCCGCGCCCGGACACGAGAGCGCCCCCGCCGTAGCGGGGGCGCTCTGTGGGGGCGGCTCAGCCGGCCAGGGCCTGCTTCACCTGGGCAAGGCTCGGGTTCGTCATGACGACGTTCTCCCCACCGCCGGGGGGAACCACCAGGACCGTCGGAACCGTCTGGTTCCCGCCGTTCGCCTTCTCCACGAACGCGGCGGACTCGGGGTCCTGCTCGATGTTGACCTCGGTGTACGCGATGCCTTCGCGGTCCATCTGGCTCTTCAGCCGACGGCAGTAGCCGCACCACGTGGTGCTGTACATCGTCACAGTACCCGGCATGTCTCTCGCGCTCCTTCGGCTTCTGGCGCCTCGGTGATGAGGCCGCAGGAGGAGAACGTCCGGGAACCCGCGGGCATTCCCACCGGGCCGCGCCCTCCATCGGAACCATCATGGTCATACGACGATCGGTGCCCGCCTGTGGACAGCCCGCCGCATCCGTCCCCCGCGACCTGGCAGCATGGCCGTGTGACAGCAGCAACGCACTCCACCCTCTTCCCGCGGGTACCGGAATCGGCCGACGCGGTGCTCGACGGGCTCGACCCCGAGCAGCGCGAGGTGGCGACCTCCCTGCGCGGCCCGGTGTGCGTGCTGGCCGGAGCCGGTACCGGCAAGACCCGGGCGATCACCCACCGGATCGCCTACGGGGTCCGCGCCGGGGTCCTCCAGCCGTCCAGCGTCCTCGCCGTCACCTTCACCAACCGGGCCGCCGGGGAGATGCGCGGCCGGCTCCGCCAGCTCGGCGCCGTGGGCGTCCAGGCCCGCACCTTCCACTCGGCGGCGCTGCGCCAGCTCCAGTACTTCTGGCCGAAAGCGGTCGGCGGCGCGATGCCCCGGCTCGCCGACCGCAAGATCCAGCTCGTCGCGGACGCCGCCGCCGCCTGCCGCATCCGCCTCGACCGGGGCGAGCTGCGGGACGCCGCCGCCGAGATCGAATGGTCCAAGGTCACCCAGACCGT
This sequence comes from Streptomyces sp. NPDC107521, assembly GCF_055598485.1. Classification (NCBI taxonomy): domain Bacteria; kingdom Bacillati; phylum Actinomycetota; class Actinomycetes; order Kitasatosporales; family Streptomycetaceae; genus Streptomyces; species Streptomyces sp. NPDC107521. Next base: position 223,270 of record NZ_JBVKAT010000007.1, on the reverse strand, counting down.
CCCCGCCGACTACGCCTCCGCCGCCGCCGGGGCGGGCCGCGACACCCCCCGCGACCCGGCGGAGATCGCCCAGCTCTACGCCGCCTACGAGGACCTCAAGCGCGGGCGCGGCGTCATCGACTTCGAGGACGTCCTGCTGCTGACCGTCGCCGTCCTCCAGGACCGGGAGGACGTGGCCGAGCAGGTCCGCGCCCAGTACCAGCACTTCGTGGTCGACGAGTACCAGGACGTCAGCCCGCTCCAGCAGCGCCTGCTGGAGCTGTGGCTCGGCGACCGCGAGGACCTCTGCGTGGTCGGCGACGCCAGCCAGACGATCTACTCGTTCACCGGAGCGACCCCGGACCATCTGCTCGACTTCCGCGTCCGCCACCCCGGCGCCACCGTCGTCAAGCTGATCCGCGACTACCGCTCCACCCCCCAGGTCGTCCACCTCGCCAACGGACTGCTCGCCCAGGCCCGGGGCCGGGCCGCCGACCACCGGCTGGAACTGGTCTCCCAGCGCGCCGCCGGCCCCGAGCCCGCCTACGCCGAGTATCCCGACGAGCCGGCCGAGGCCGAGGGCGCCGCCCGTCGCATCCGCGAACTCGTCGACTCCGGCGTCCCGGCCGCCCAGATTGCCGTCCTGTTCCGCACCAACTCCCAGTCCGAGACCTACGAACAGGCCCTCGCCGACGTCGGTGTCCCCTACCAGCTGCGCGGTGCCGAGCGCTTCTTCGACCGCCCCGAGGTGCGCCGGGCCGGCACCGCCCTGCGGGCCGCCGCCCGCTTCGGCGGCAACGACTCCCTCCTCGACGACGCCGTCGACCTGCCCTCCCAGGTGCGCGCCGTGCTCTCCGGCGAGGGCTGGACCCCGCTGCCCCCAGCCGGGTCGGGCGCCGTCCGGGAGAGCTGGGAGTCGCTGGCCGCCCTGGTCCACCTCGCCGAGGACTTCGCCGCCGCCCGTCCCGGCGCGACCCTCGCCGACCTGGTCGCGGAGCTGGACGAACGGGCGGGCGCCCAGCACGCCCCGACGGTCCAGGGCGTCACCCTCGCCTCCCTGCACTCGGCCAAGGGCCTGGAATGGGACGTCGTCTTCCTGGTGGGCGTCGCCGAGGGGATGATGCCCATCACCTACGCAAAGACCGACGAGCAGATCGAGGAGGAGCGCCGCCTCCTCTACGTCGGCGTCACCCGCGCCCGGGAGCACCTCCATGTCTCCTGGGCGCTCTCCCGCTCGCCCGGCAGCCGTCCCAACCGCCGCCCCAGCCGCTTCCTGCACGGGCTGCGCCCCGGCTCCGCCACCGCGGCGGCCCGCCCGGCCGCGGGCGGCGCCGGAGGGGTGGAGCGCGGCCGGTGGAGCGGCGCCGCGACCGCGGAGGCGCCCCGGCGGGTGCCGCGCACCCCGGCCCGCTGCCGGGTCTGCGGACGCAGCCTCACCGACGCCGGTGAGATGAAGCTGATGCGCTGCGAGGACTGCCCCTCCGACATGGACGAGGGGGTCTACGAGCGGCTGCGCGAGTGGCGCGCCGTCCAGGCGGAGCGCAGCGGACAGCCCGCGTTCTGTGTGTTCACCGACAAGACACTGATGGCGATCGCCGAGTCCGTCCCCGAGGACGACCGTGAACTCGTGCGCATCCCCGGCGTCGGCGCGCGCAAGCTCACCCGTTACGGAACGGATGTGCTGGCCATCTGCGCAGGCCAGGACATTGCCGGGGGACAGGGGAACGACTGATGGGAACTCGTCGGAAAAATAGTTTGCGCATGCGCGGGGAATCCCCATAGGTTCTTGGTCACGGGAGCAGTGGCCTTCCCCGAGGCCCTGAATCCGTGTTGTACTTACACATATCCATGGACCGGTTCACCCCGGTCCCTCGAGACGCCGAGAGGAGGCGAGTCAAGTGATCAGCATCATCAAGAGCTCCAACGCCAAAATGACCGACCGCTCGACCGTCTCCCTGTGCATGCTCGGCGCTTCGTACCAGGGCACCGGTGTGTCCGGCATTCGTGTCGCGCACCTGGCGTCCTCCTCCTTCGCTCCTGCGGGCCTTCCCGTCCGTGAGCGCGATGAGCGACCGACCGGGGCACTGGAAGCGGCAGTAGTGGCACAGGCCAAGGCCTATGCCTTTACGGCTACCGGTGCCGGATTCCGGAAGCAGACGACGCAGCACCACCTGATGTGGGCCTTCCGTGGGCCAGAACCCTGGAGTGATCCAGCCTGATCGATGATCAGGCCGGCGCCTCAGGGCCGCGGAACCCCATCCGGGAACCGCGGCCCTTCTGTTTTTCCCGAACAGGAACGACAGCACGCAGGCGCCTCGGGACGAGCACAGAGCACCCGGTACCAACGCCGCAACCGGCCAACCGGCCGGACGACCAGACGAGGAAGACCAACCGTGCAACTCGAAGCGCACGCCCCGTCCGTACCGCCATCCGGCACGATCCCCCAGCCCGTCCCCACGGAGGACCCCGCCTTGACCCCGCCCGTCTCGCCCACCCCGCTCACCGCGCTCGACGACGCCATCGAGAACCTCGGCGTCCCCGTCCCCTGCCGTTCCTACGACCCGGAGGTCTTCTTCGCGGAGTCGCCGGCGGACGTGGAGTACGCCAAGTCCCTGTGCCGCACCTGTCCGCTGGTCGAGGCCTGCCTCGCCGGTGCCAAGGAGCGGCGCGAGCCCTGGGGCGTCTGGGGCGGAGAGCTGTTCGTGCAGGGTGTCGTCGTCGCCCGGAAGCGGCCCCGCGGCCGTCCCCGCAAGAACCCGGTCACGGCATGAACACCGCAGGAACCATCAACCGTCCCCTCACGCACGACCCCCAGAAGCAGGCCCCGATGAAGCCGTCCCCCCACGAGAACACGGGCGTCGAGCCCGAAGACCGCACCACGAAGGGCGCGAAGGACTCGCGTCAGAACAGGACCCGAGAAATGCAACTCATCCCAGAAGCCCTGGCGCGTGCGCATATGCACGACCGCCTGCGCGAGGCTGAGCGGGAGCGCCGCGCGGTGCGCCTGGCCACCGCTCGCCGCATGCAGCGCCGGGCGGAGCGCGCCTCGATGCGCGCCCGCCGCGCGCTCGCCATGGCGGTCATGCAGTAGGCGGACCAGCAGCGCGAACCACCGATGAGGTGGCCTCCCGGCCCGGGAGGCGTGGCTCCGGTCGCGGGGGCCGGTCCGTTCCGACGGACCGGCCCCCGCGCCGCGTTCCGGCCGTCCGTCGGCGCGAGCCGGGGTGCCCGGTACGGGAGCCGGCTGCCCGGGGCGGGCCGGGATGACCGGTCCGGTCCGGTCCGTCGGCTCCCGCCTCGCGTTCGGCGCGCGGGGGGAGGGAGCAGCGCCGCGCGCCGCCTCGCGTCGGGCACCCTCGCGTCGGGCGCAGCCTCGCGCCGCGCACTGCCCGCGCCGCGCACTGCCCGCGCCGCGCACTGCCCGCGCCGCGCACTGCCCGCGCCGCGCACTGCCCGCGCCGCGCACTGCCTTGTGTCGGGCACTGCCCGCGCTGCGCGCCGCCCCGTTCTGCCTCGCCCAGGACGGGGGACGCCATCCTGCCCGCACCGCACCGCGTACCGCTCCGGTGCACCCTGACGTCTGACGTCTGACGCCTGGTGCCGCTCCGCCCGGCACCTGTCCACGGCCGCCGCCATGTTCCCGCCCTGGCGCCCGCCCGGATGCCCTCCTGGTCGTAGGCCCTGATACCCGCCCGGACGTAAGTGGGTGTCCGCTCCGGGACGGGCTCAGCGTTCGGCCGCCGCCACCTCGCCGCCCTGCTCCGGGGCGTCCGTCGCGGGCGCCGGGATGCTCGGGACGGCGTGCACGGAGTCCGGAGCGTCCGGGGCGTCCGGAGTGCCCGTGGCACCCGTGGTGTCGGGCGCGGGGACGGCGATCGGGGCGGGGGCCGCCGGTTCCGCGGTGGGGGCGTCGGCCTCGACCACGAGGACCCGGCTCACCCCGGCCGTCGGCCGCGGCTGCGCCTCCCGCTCCGCACCGTGTGCCGTCTCGCGCTCCAGCCCGTCCCGCGCCCCGTCCGCCAGGGCTTCCCCCGCCGGGTCCCCCGCCTCTTCGAGCCGCTCCTCCGCCTCGCCGGCCAGGCTCTCCGCCCCGTCGTCCGGGGCGGAGTCGTCCGGGGCGAAGCCGACGAGCCACTCCTCCAGCTCGTCGCGCAGCCGCACCGTGGCCCCGAGCTGGCAGAGCACACCTATCGTGCTCAGCGTCACCCGGTGGATCAGGAGGTAGGCGGGCGGCAGATTGAGCTGCTTGGCCAGTTGGTACGCGGGGGAGCGGGGGTCGGCGATCCGGGCCGCCTGGCCGCGCATCCAGCTCCGGGTGAAGGTGAACTCGTCGACCCGGGCCGGTTCGATGATCGGCAGCAGGTAGTCGAGGACGGCGTCGGGGTCCAGCTCTATCGACTCCTTGACGAAGCCCTCCGCGCAGAGCATCTCGTAGACGGCCTCCGCCTCACCGTCCAGCGTCATGCGCAGAGCCGCCCCGATGGGCTCGGGCAGCCCGCCCGGCAGCCGGTCGACCGTGCCGAAGTCGAGGACACCGAGCCGCCAGTCGTCCTCGCCCTCCGGGCCGCCCGGCAGCAGCCGGAAGTTGCCCGGGTGGGGGTCGGCGTGGAGCAGGCCGGTGCGGGCCGGACCGGAGAACAGGAAGTGCGCCAGCAACTGGCCCGCCCGGTCCCGCTGCTCCTCGGTGCCCTCCGCGATGACCTCCGAGAGCGGGACGCCGTCGATCCACTCGGTGACCAGCACCTGCTCGCACTGGCGGACCACGCCGGGCACCACGATGTCCGGGTCGTCGGCGAACTCCTCGGCGTGCGCGCGCTGGGCCGCGGCCTCCAGGCCGTAGTCCAGTTCCTCCGCCACCCGGTCCTTCATCTCCGTGATCAGCGGCTTGATGTCCATACCGGGGATCAGCGGGCCGAGCAGGCGGGCGAAGCGGCTGAGCTGGTTCAGATCGGACAGCAGGGCGTCGCCCGCCCCCGGGTACTGGACCTTGACGGCCACTTCGCGGCCGTCGTGCCAGACGGCCCGGTGGACCTGGCCGATGGAGGCAGCCGCGGCGGGCCGGTCCTCGAACTCCAGGAACAGCTCGCGCCAGTCCTCCCCGAGCCGTCGGCCGAGCACCTCGTGCACGGTGCGCGTCGGCATCGGCGGCGCGGCCTCCTGGAGCTTGGTCAGAGCCGCCCGGTAGGGGCCCGCGACCTCCTCGGGAAGGGCCGACTCGAAGACGGACAGGGCCTGGCCGAACTTCATCGCGCCGCCCTTGAGCTCGCCGAGCACCTTGAACAACTGCTCGGCGGTCCGCTGCTGCAACTGCTGCCCGACCAGTTCCGCGGACTCGCCCACGATCCGCTTGCCGAGACCCCAGGTGGCCCGGCCGGCGAAGCCGAGCGGGAGCGCGGCGAGCTTGGCGGTCCGGGTGACCGCCTTCCGGGGAAGATCAGACATGCGCCCTCCAAGTCCCAGCGGGCCGTGCCGCCGCCGCCTCACGGCAGGATGGTCCCGACGGCCGCTTCTCCGCCATTGTCGCGCGCCGGTCCCCGTCCGCGGAGATGTGTTCGCGCTGACCTTCACGGGCCGCGCCGCAGGGGCAGTCCGGATGGGGCCGCACCGGCCGCTCGTGCCAGCGCAGGCCGGGCAGGGAGACCGTCCAGCGCGCACCGGCGGCGGAGGGGGTCCGTCCGTCGAGGAAGGACAGGGCGTGTCCGGCGGCCAGCCCGGCGATTGCCGTGGCCAGGGTGAGATCGCAGGCCGGCACCCGGTGCCGGCCGGGGAGCCGCCACTGGGCGACCAGCCGGGGCCAGACCGGGTCCCGGTCGGCGCGGTCCCGGGCCAGGCAGCCCGCGCAACCCGTCTCCCCGGGCAGGACCAGGGGGCCGACCACCCCGGTGCCCTCCACGACCCCGGCGTACAGGTGCGGGGTGCCCGACGCCATCAGGGGCTCGGCGGCGTCCGGGTCCGGGGCGTGCACGGCGACGTCGTCGCGCGGGGCGAGGACCACCAGGGAGAGGCCAGGCCCGTCGTCCCCGGGCGGGGGCGCCGGGCCCCGGCGGGGCGGACGGCCGGGAGCCGCCCGCCGGACGATCCGGCGGGCGGTCTCGTCACGCCTGCCGCCGACGGACTCGGCGGGCAGGCCGCCCGGGGCGACGTCCCCCGGCTCGACGCAGCCGCCGTCCAGCACCTCGACCCCGCCGACACCGGCCCCGGCCAGCACGGAGGCCAGCACCGCGCCGACCCGCCCGGCACCGCGCACCCGCACCCGCAGGGTCCCCCGGGCGGCCAGGCGCTCCATCGCCTCCCCCGGTCCGGAGGTCGTCAGGGACAGGGTGGCCAGATCGGGACGGAGCCGGTCGAGGACCTCCCGCTTCTCCCGCAGCGCGTCGGCGGCCGGTCCGCCGCCCCGGGTGTCGTCGACGAGTCCGGCGTGGGCGAGCCGCCGCAGGAGCCGGTCGACGTGCCCGTCCGGCAGGCCCATGCGGTGGGCCTCCTCGCGCAGCAGGGCCGGGCCGCGGGTGCCGTTGAGCAGGTCCAGGAAGGTGCCCGTCGCCAGGTCCACCGGACCGAGCGTCAGCGCGTGCGCCGGTGTCATCCCGAACTGCACGGTGTTGAGATCGCGCCAGCCGCGCCTGAGCGCGGGCTTCACCACGGCATGCATGACAGGTCCCCTCGTTCCTCTCTCCTCCGACGCGACGGCCCCGACGGCCCCAGCGGTCCGGCCGCCCCGGTGACCCCGGCATCCCCGGTGGCCCAGTGCCCGGCGGCCCCGGCGGCGCCGACGGTTCCGGGGCGGCTGACCACCCCGGCGCACCGGCGGTGCCACGACCGGTCCGGCCCGGTCGGCCGCCCCGGGCCCCGCGCCAACGGTGCCTCCGTCGTCCTCCCGCCCGGTCCGCGGCCCGCACCGCGCCGACCCGCTTCACCCCCTCGGCGCGCCCCGGTCGGATGGCCGGGGCGCACCTCCGACGGCCACGGCCAGCATGCCCGGCCGCCGCGCAGCACGTCGAAAGTTGTCCACAGGCTGGGGGTAATGGTCGTACGAAATGACCACTGTCGGTGTGCGGGCCGTGACGGAGCGCCGTAGCACTGTCCGGAACCGGGACTTCCTCTTGTCCTCCGGGTAACGTCGAAGCGTGTCCGCCGACCCACTGCACCGTGCCGGAGCCCCCCGGCGAGCGCCGTCGAGCCCGCCGCCGGGCGGTACCGGGGCGAGCGCCATCGAGGTCCGCAGGAGCACCCGGCGCCGCCGGACGGTCTCCGCGTACCGCGAGGGCGACCGCACCGTCGTGCTCATCCCCGCCCGGATGTCCGAGGCCGAGGAGCGCCGCTGGGTGGGCGTGATGCTCGACAAGCTGGCCGCCCAGGAGAGCAGGCGGGTCCTGGGCGACGACGAGCTGGCCGCGCGGGCGGGGCGGCTGTCGGCCCAGTACTTCGAGGGCCGGGCCCGGCCCTCCTCGGTCCGCTGGGTCACCAACCAGAACACGCGCTGGGGCTCCTGCACCCCCTCCGAGGGCAGCATCCGGCTGTCGCACCGGCTCCAGGGCATGCCCGAGTACGTCGTCGACTACGTCCTCCTGCACGAGCTGGCGCACCTCCTCGTCCCCGGGCACGGGCCCCGCTTCTGGCGGCTGCTGGAGGCGTATCCGCGCACCGAGCGGGCCCGCGGCTATCTGGAGGGCGTCGTCGCCGCGGACCGGCTGCCGCACGTGCCCGGCGCCCGCGACGAGTAGCCCGCCCTCACAGGGCCGCCCCGGTGAACCCGCCCTCCCGGAGCCCGCCCTCTCCGGCGCCGGACCCGCGAGCCGGAGCCCGGGGCGGGGTCCGGTGCGGGGTCCGCGGCTCCTGCCGGGGCGGGGGAGGACACGGGCCGCACGCGCTCGGCGACGGTCCGGCGCCGGTTTGTACCGGGTCGGTACCGACATCGTCCGCCGTCCGGATCAGCCGTTAGCCTGGCGCGACGCACTCGCACTCGGATGGGGGACGGTCGTAACGCATGGCCAGGGAATTCCAGCGCGGCCACAAGGCCAGGATCAGTGACCTGACGGCGGGCACGGATCTGTACGTAGGCGTGCAGATCTCCGGCCCCGGTCTGAGCCTCGACATCAGTTGCTTCGGCCTCGACGCCGACGAGCGGCTCTCCGACGACCGGTACTTCATCTTCTACAACCAGCCGAAGTCCCCCGAGGAGTCCATCCAGCTCCTGGGCGCACAGGCGGGCGACACCGAGTCCTTCCGGATCACGCTGGACCGGGTGCCGCAGAGCATCCGGAAGCTCTCCTTCACCGCGACGATCGACGGCGCCGGGCAGATGTCGCAGATCGGGCCGGGATACCTGCGGATCGTCGCGGGCGGCGAGGAGGTCGCCCGCTACCCGTTCGGCGGCGCCGAGTTCTCCACCGAGCGGGCCGTCATGCTGGGCGACTTCTACATGAAGGACGTCTGGCGGTTCGCGGCGGTCGGCCAGGGCTTCGACGGGGGCCTGGAGGCGCTGCTCAGGAACTTCGGCGGCGAGGTCGCCGAGGAGGAGCCCGCGCAGCCGGAGCCCCAGCAGCCGCCGTCCGCCGCCGTCCCCGGCTTCGCGCCGCCCGCGCAGTCCGCCGCGCCGCCGCCGGCCTTCGTGGCCCCGGCTCCCGCGCCCGCCCCGGCCCCGGTTCCCGCCCCGGCACCCCCGCCCGCCCCGGCGCCGGCCCCCGTGCCCCAGGGCTACACCCCCGCCCCCGTACCGCCCCGGGCACCCCGCTCCGACGTGCACGCCGCGCCGACGATCATCGCGCCCCTGCACACCCCGCCCGGCGGTTCCCCGGTGCCGCCCCCGGCCCCGCCGCCCGGCTACGGGCAGCCCCCCGCACCCCCCGGCTACGGCCAGGTGCCCGGCCAGGCCGCCCCGCCGCCCCCGGGTTACGGCCACCCCCAGGCACCTCCGGCACCGCACGCCCCGGGCCCGCCCCCCGGCTACGGGCAGCCCCCCGCGCCCCCGCCCTACGGCCAGGCCCCCTACGGCGCCCCCCAGGGCATGCCGCCGGGCGCCCCCCAGGCCCCCGGTGTGACCGCCGCGCTCCAGCAGTACCGGGAGACGGGCACCGGCCAGCGCTGGAGCCTCCAGAACAACAAGCTCGTCCGCGTCGACCTCGGCGCCGAGAGCCGGCCCGTGCTGGCCCGGCAGGGCAGCATGGTGCTCTACCAGGGCAAGGTCGACTTCAGCTACAAGGGGGCCGGGTTCGCCGGCCGCGTCGTCGGCAACGCCACCGGCCAGGAGATGCAGCTCATGCGCTGCACCGGCAAGGGCCAGGTGTTCCTCGCCGAGAACTCCGCGCTGCTGCACCCCATCGAGCTCCAGGGCGACGCGGTGTGCGTCTCCGCCGAGAACGTCCTCGCCTTCGACGAGAGCCTCCAGTACGAGGTCCGCCGGATCGAGGGCCACGGCATCCCCGGCGGAGCCCTGTTCACCATGCAGTTCCAGGGCACCGGCACCATCGTCGTCATGACCCGCGGCGTGCCCGTGGTGCTGCCGGTCACGCCCACCACGTTCGCCGACTGCAACGCCGTCGTCGCCTGGTCGGCCGCCGCCCAGGTGATCGTCTCCAGCCAGGTGCGGATGCGCCGCAACGCCTACGCGGGCGACACCGGCGAGAGCGTGAACCTCCAGTTCCGGGCCGCGCCCGGCAACTTCGTCGTCGTCCAGCCGTACGAGATCTGAGGGAGAGCCCGGAATGACCCAGCCGCTCGCGGGCTACGCTCCCGCACCCGTCACCGCCCGCATGGAGAACCACGGCAACCACATGGCGAAGATCGCCATGCAGACCGGGAACGACCTGTTCGCCCGGGTGGGCTCCATGGTCGCCTACGAGGGCTTCGTCCAGTACGAGCCCAACCCGTCCGCCGTCCGCCAGATCGCCCGGGACTGGATGACCGGCGAGGGCGCGCCCCTGATGAAGTGCACCGGCGACGGACTGCTCTACCTCGCCGACTACGGCGCGAACGTCGTCGTGATCAACCTCAACGGTGACGGGATCTCCGTCAACGCCACCAACCTGCTCGCCTTCGACGCCCACCTGTCGTGGGGCGTGGAGCGGGTCAAGGGGCTGGCGAAGTTCGCCGGGCAGGGCCTGTGGAACACCAGGATCTCCGGGCAGGGCTGGGTCGCCCTGACCTCCCGGGGCAAGCCGATCGTCGTCGAGTGCGGCGGCGGCGAGGACGAGACGTACGTGGACCCGGACGCGCTCGTCGCCTGGTCCCCGAACCTCAAGGTGAAGGGCAAGCGCAGCTTCAAGGCGCAGTCCCTGATCGGCCGGGGCAGCGGCGAGGCCTTCCAGATGGCCTTCTCCGGCCACGGCATCGTCGTCGTCCAGCCCAGCGAGGACAGCACCGACCGCCTCCGCGTCCGGGGCTGAGGGGAGTCAGAACACCATGCAGAGTCCGCTTTTCGCCCACAACGACCAGCAGAGCCGGGAGCGCTGGAGCCTCCAGAACAAGAACATGCTCCGCGTGCTCCTGGAGGGCCACGACGACATCCTCGCCCGCAAGGGCACCATGGTCGCTTACCAGGGGCTCGTCGAGTTCGACGCCGAGTTCCAGGGCGACGGCCAGGCGCGCGCCCGCGCCCACACCGGCGAGGGCCTGGACCTGATGCGCTGCCACGGGCAGGGCACGGTCTACCTGGCCAACCTCGCCCAGTACGTCCATGTGATGGAGGTCGAGCCGGAGGGCCTGACCGTCGACAGCGCCTATGTGCTGGCCATGGACTCCTCCCTGCACTACGAGGTCATCGCCGTCGACAGCCAGTACGGCATTTCCGGGTCGGGCAAGTACCAGCTCAACATCACCGGCCACGGCAGCGTCGCCCTGATGACCTCCGGCGCGCCGCTGCTGATGCGGGTGACGCCCGACAAGTACGTCAACTGCGACGCCGACGCGATCGTCGCCTGGTCCACCGGTCTGCGCGTGCAGATGCAGGCGCAGACCCACTCCTCGGGGGTGTGGCGCCGCCGGGGCAGCACGGGTGAGGGCTGGGAGCTGAGCTTCATGGGCAACGGCTTCGCCCTCGTCCAGCCCAGTGAGCTGCTGCCGCCGCAGAACGCCCGGATCGGGTCCGGGCCGGCCGCCCAGTTCGGGATGGGCCAGCAGGGTGCCCGGGGGCAGAACCCGGGCAACGCCTGGAGCTGACCCGCAGGGTGCCGGAGGGCCGGAGGAGACCGATGTAAGGGGCGACCGCCTTAACAGTCGCCCCTTACCGGCTCACAGTCGTGCCCGCGTCGCCTCCAGCAGGCGCACCACCGACGCGTCGGCCACCGCCGCGACCTCGTCGTACGGGAACCAGCGCAGGTCGAGCGACTCCTCGCTGATCGCCTCCAGGGCCCCGGCGGGCGCCAGCGCCGCGTACTGGACGTCCAGGTGCCAGGCGCACGGGGTGTGATGGCGGTCCAGCCGCGCCGGACCGCCGGGCAGCAGCGTCAGCCCGGCGATGCCCGACTCCTCCGCGGCCTCGCGCAGGGCGGCGCGCTCCAGGGTGTCGTCCGACGGCTCGCAGTGCCCGCCCATCTGGAGCCAGCGGCGCAGCTTCCGGTGCAGGGTCAGCAGCACCCGGCCGCGCGAGGGGTCGACGACCAGGGCGCTGGCCGTGAGGTGGCCGTCACCGCAGGACTTCCACATGCCGTCGGGATGCGCCGCCAGGTGGTCCAGATAGAGCGTGCGCAGCTCCTTCTGGCCCGGGTACCCCTCAAGGACCAGGGTCGCGTCCTCGCGCAGGCTCACTCGGCGTCCTCGCCCCTTCCACCGGACGCGCCGCCGTTCCCGCCCTTCCCGTCGCCCTTGTCCCCGCCGTCCGCCGGGCCGCCCTTCGCGGGACCTTCCGGGCCGGTCCCGTCCCGCTCCTCCCTGTCCGGGCCGGTCTGCCCGGCGGCCTCGCCGAGGATCCGGTCCAGCTCGGAGAAGTCGAGCTGCTCGCGGTGGACGAAGCCGTCAGGGTCGTCCAGGTCGCCGGCCGTCGGCAGCATGTCGGGGTGGGCCCAGAGGCCGTCGCGGCCGTCGACGCCGCGCGCGTCGGTCAGCGACGCCCACAGCCGGGACGCGTCGCGCAGCCTGCGCGGGCGCAGCTCCAGACCGATCAGCGTGGCGAAGGTCTGCTCGGCGGGACCGCCCGAGGCGCGCCGCCGGCGCAGCGTCTCGCGCAGCGCGTCGGCCGAGCCCAGCCGCGGCTTGGCGGCGGCGTGGACCACCGCGTCCACCCAGCCCTCGACCAGCGCGAGCGCCGTCTCCAGCCGGGCCAGCGCCGCCTTCTGCGCAGGCGTGTCCTCCGGCTGGAACATGCCCTGCTGGAGCGCCTCCTGCAACTGCTCGGGGTTCTGCGGGTCGAACTGGCCGACCACGTCCTCCAGCTTGTCGGTGTCGACCTTGATGCCGCGCGCGTAGCCGTCGACGGCACCGAACAGGTGCGAGCGTAGCCACGGCACATGGGCGAAGAGGCGCTGGTGGGCGGCCTCGCGCAGGGCCAGGTACAGCCGCACCTCCTCCTGGGGCACGCCCAGGTCCTTGCCGAAGCGCTCGATGTTCACCGGCAGCAGCGCGGCCCGCCCGGACGGACCGAGCGGCAGCCCCACGTCGGACGAGCCGACGACCTCGCCCGCGAGCACGCCCACGGCCTGGCCGATCTGGGTGCCGAACATGGCGCCGCCCATGGAGCGCATCATGCCGATCAGCGGGCCGGCCATGGCCTGCATCTCCTCGGGCAGCACATCGCCCATGGCGGCGCCGACCCGCTCCGCGACCGGGTCCACCAGCTCCTTCCAGGCGGGCAGTGTCTCCTCGACCCACTCCGCGCGGCTCCAGGCCACGGCCGAGCCGGCTCCGGAGGGCAGGGCGGTGGCGTCGTCCAGCCACAGGTCGGCCAGGCGGACGGCCTCCTCGACGGCCCGGCGCTCGGCGGGTCCGACACTGGTGTCCTTGGTGCCGTCCGGCGCGCCCTGGGCGACCGTCTGGCGGGCGATCTGCTTGGCCATGTCCCAGTTCACCGGGCCGCCCTCGTAGGAGAGCATCTGGCCGAGCTGCTGGAACGCGGCGCCCAGGTCGGTGGGGTTCATGGAGCCGAACATGGCGGCGAACGGGTTGTCCGCGCCGGGGCCGCCGGCCCCGGGCTGCCCGAAGCCGAACGGGTTGGCCGGTCCCTGACCACCGCCGCCCTGCTGGTCCTTCTTCTTGCCCTCGTCGCCGTCGTCCGGCTCCTCCGGCGGAAGGCCGAATCCGAATGGGGTGTCACTCACGGGGTTCCTCGGCTGGTAGGGCCGCCGGTCTTGGGCCGGCGGCACGGCTGCCCGACATCACCACCCAGCGTAGACACCCGGAGCGGTTCGGGCCTCGGTGCTTCGCCGACTGACGGCCTGCGGCAGGATGGATGCCACCTGGTACGTACGCGTCGCTCGCGCCCGTACTGAAGACAACCGCTGGAGACGCCCGGTGAGTTCCCCAGATCCGCAGGTTCGCGCAGCGCGAAACCGGTCAACCAGTTCCGCCGCGCGCGGACCCGTCGTGGCGGTCACCGGTGCCGCTTCGGGCGTCGGCGCGCTGCTCACCGCGCGGCTCGCGGCGTCCGACGAGGTCGGGCGGGTCGTGGCCATCGACGAACGGCGCGGCGACTGCGCGGACGCCCGGTGGCACGTCCTGGACGTGCGGGACCCGGCCATCGCCGAGAAGCTGCGCGGCGCGGACGTGGTGGTGCACCTGGCGCTCGACCTCGACCTGGAGACCGACGCGTCCGCCCGGACGGCCTACAACGTCCGGGGGACCCAGACGGTCCTGACGGCCGCCGCCGCGGCCGGGGTGCACCGCGTGGTGCTCTGCACCTCCTCGATGGTCTACGGCGCCCTGCCGGACAACGATCTGCCCCTGTCGGAGGACGCCGAGCTGCGCGCCACGGCCGAGGCGACCGGCGTCGGCGACCTCCTGGAGATCGAGCGCCTGGGCCGCCGGGCCCCGCGCGCCCACCCGGGCCTCCAGGTGACCGTCGTGCGCCCCGCGGTGCTGGTCGGCGGCATGGACACCGCCCTGACCCGGTACTTCGAGTCGCCGCGCCTCCTGGTGGTGGCCGGATCGCGGCCCGCCTGGCAGTTCTGCCACGTCGAGGACCTCTGCAGCGCCCTGGAGTACGCCGTCCTGGAGAAGGCCGACGGGGAGCTGGCCGTCGGCTGCGACGGCTGGCTGGAGCAGGAGGAGGTCGAGGAGCTGAGCGGGATCCGCCGCATGGAGCTGCCGTCGGCCGTGGCGCTGGGCGCGGCGGCCCGGCTGCACCGCATCGGCCTGACGCCCTCCCCGGCCGGTGACCTGGCGTACACGATGTACCCCTGGGTGGTGAGCGGCAGCCGGCTGCACGACGCCGGGTGGCGGCCGAAGTACACCAACGAGGAGGTGCTGGCCGAGCTGCTGGAGGAGGTCGCCGGGCGGCACACGGTCGCCGGGCGGCGGCTGGGGCGCAAGGACGCGACGGCGGCCGGCGCCGCGGGCGCCACGGTGGCGCTGCTGGGCGCGGCGGCGGTGGTCCGCAGGGCGCGCAAGGCCCGGCGGCGGCTCTAGGTTCCGGCGGGGCCCGGCGAACCGCCTTTGGGGGCACAGGACACCGCCCGGGGCCCGGGAGAGCGCCGGACCGGTCCTCCCGCGCACGCGGGCGGCCGGGCCCGTCATCCACGCATCGGGGTCCGTCCCCGGGCCCTCCCGCGCGCACGCGGGCGGCCGCCGCGGCACCGGCGGCGCGGGCCCGGCCGGGAAGCCCCCTCCCGCGCGCGGGACACGACGCGACCGGGACCCGGGACGGCCCGCCTCCCGCGCGGCCCGCCTCCCGCGCGGTGCGCGTGACCCCATCGCCCCCCGGGCCGGGAGGGCCGCCGGGCGCCCCTCCCGCGCGTGCGTGATCGCGCCGTTCTCCGCCGCCGGTGCCGTGCGGCACGATGGGGGCATGGCATCCATGAACGACCACCCCGGTGAGCGGGCCGCGGCGGACCCCGTGAAGCTGATCGGCATCCGGGAGACACCGCTCTCGGTGGACGAGGTCTTCCGTGCCGTCGGGGACGACGCCGCCGGGGGGACGGTCCTCTTCGTAGGGACCGTGCGCGACCACGACGGGGGCAGCTCCGTCGACCGGCTCGGCTACTCGTGCCACCCCTCCGCCGAGGCCGAGCTGCGGAGGGTCGCGGAGAAGGTCGCGGCCAACCACCCCGTGCGCGCGCTGGCCGCCGTCCACCGGGTGGGCGACCTGGAGATCGGGGACCTGGCGGTCGTCGTCGCCGTGTCGTGCCCGCACCGGGCGGAGGCGTTCGCGGCCTGCCGCGGTCTGATCGACGACCTCAAGCACGAGGTGCCGATCTGGAAGCACCAGACCTTCTCCGACGGCACCGAGGAGTGGGTCGGGGCCTGCTGACCCCGGGCGGCACCCGCCGCACCGCGGCCCCGGGAGCCGCGCCCCGCCACGCCTCCCGTCACCCTTCGGGTACCGGCCGCCCGGGTTGCGTAACCGGGCCCCCGGCGTGAGCGTTGTCACTGCGGATGGTTAATCTGCTGATCAGTCAGTCGCGGACGCTCGTGGGGTTGGGAGGTCGGCATGGGTGCACTCGCCTGGTTGCTGATTCCGCTGGTGGCCGCGGTCGGCGCGGGGGTGTGGAGCAGTTGGGCCAACCGGACCCGCCGGGCGCGCAGCGACGGACCCGAGCTGGACGGCTACGCCCGCTTCCGCGAGGCCATGGAGCGGCCCCGCACGGAGGCCTGAGCGGGGCCCGCCCGGGAGGCGGGGCGCCGACCTGACAGGGCGCCGACAGCCGCGTCCCGTACTGTCGTTCCATGCCACGCCGCACCGCGACGATGCTCGCCTCCACGCTGATGCTGATCGCGCTCCTGTGCGCCGGGGTCTTCATCCCCGTCCCGTACGCGCGGATGTCGCCGGGGCCGACGGTGAACACCCTCGGGGACCACGACGGTGAGCCGGTGCTCCAGATCTCCGGGCACGAGACCTACGACACGAGCGGTCACCTGAACATGACCACCGTCCGGGTCACCAGCGCCGACTACAGGATGAACCTCGTCGAGGCGGTCTACGGCTGGCTGGCGCACGACGACCGGGTGGTGCCGCACGACAGCATCTACCCGGACGGCAAGACCGAGGAGCAGGCGACCCAGGAGAACGCCGAGGAGTTCACGCAGTCCCAGGAGAGCGCCAAGGTCGCCGCGCTGAAGAAGCTGGGGATCCCGGTGAAGACCTGGGTGGTCGTCTCCACGGTGGTCAAGGGAGCCCCGGCCGAGGGCCGGCTGCACGCGGGCGACGTGATCCGCGCGGTGGACGGCAAGCCGGTCACCAAGCCCGGCGACGTGGTGAAACTGGTCACCGCGCACCGTCCCGGCGAGAAGGTCGCCTTCACCGTCGTGCCCGCCAAGGAGCAGGCCGCCGCCGAGAAGGAGAAGCGGGCCCCCGCGGTGACGGACGAGGTCACGCTCACCACGGCGGCCTCGGACGACGGCGGCGCGAAGCGCGCCGTCGTCGGCATCTCCGCCGGGACGGACCACACCTTCCCGTTCGACATCGACATCAAGCTCGCGGACGTCGGCGGCCCCAGCGCCGGCCTGATGTTCGCGCTCGGCATCTACGACAAGCTCACCCCGGGCAGCCTCACCGGGGGCGCGTTCGTCGCCGGGACCGGGACCATCGACGACGCGGGCGTCGTCGGGCCGATCGGCGGGATCGGGATGAAGACCATCGGCGCCCGCGACAAGGGCGCCAGGTACTTCCTGACGCCCGCGGACAACTGCGCGGCGGCCGCCAAGGACATCCCGTCCGGGCTCACCCTGGTGAAGGTGGGCACCATCGACGACGCCCTCGGCGCGCTTGAGGACATCCGCGCGGGGAAGACCGGCGCCCTGCCGAAGTGCACGGCCGGATAGCGGCCCCGCCACCGCCGGACCCCGCCCCGCGCCGTCGTCGGACGGCTCCCGGCCGACGTCCGGCCGCGGCCGTGCGGGACGGGGGCGTCCGGACGCGGCCGTGGCGGCCCCGGCCGGACGCCCCCGGGAACCGGGCACGCGCGGCCGGGGCCCGGCCGGAGCCAGGGCCTCTCGTCCGGATCAGGCCGGGCTCGCGGGGCCGGCCTGATCCGAACGGAAGACCCTAGTCCGCGAAGGTCGCCGAGAGCGCCCGGGCCAGCCCCGGCACCAGGTCCGAGCCCGTGAGGACCTCCGTCGCGGTGTCCTTCTCCCGCAGTCGCAGGGCGGACTCGCGGGCCCCGTCGCGCAGCACCGCGACCGTCATCCGCACCTCCTGCCGGTCCGGGTGCTCCGCCACCCAGCGGGCCAGCCGCCCCTCGTCCAGCCCGTCCGGCACCTGGGCCTCGGCCGACGGCGGCAGCATCAGGCGCTCCACGGCCAGCGCGCAGCCGGCCACCGAGTCGGGCCAGGCGATGGTGCCCAGGAACTCGTCGAGCGGCTGGTCCGTTGGAATCTCGTCCTGTTCGATCGGGGTGAGGCCGGAGCTCTCCGGTTCGGCGGCCAGGCCGAGCCGGTCCGCGAGCGAGGGCTGGTCGGCCCGCAGCCGTGCGGTGTCGACGAGGGCGAAGAGGCGTGCGGGCTGGTCCCAGCCCAGACCGGAGACGTACTCGTCGATCTCGAGGACGGCCCGGGTGAGGGGGTTCGCTGCCATGGGGGTGTTGGACATGGTCACAATCCTGCCTCGTTCCCCACCCGGATCGGGAACCGAGTAAGCGATGAGTAAGTTGCATAGGTGTGCGCCCGCGACGACGGGGGCGCACGGGGGGCCCGCGAACCCGAGGGCCTGACGTATCAACAGCGAACTTCGAGGTGCGCACCTTGGCTTTCCAGATGCCGGACCGCGGCGGAGGCCCCACGGGGCCGCGGATCAGAGTGGGCCGTCCGTCCCGGCGTGTCCGGACCCTGCTGATGACACTCGGTGTCCTCGCCGTGCTCGGCATGGCGTTCACCATGTTCGCGGGCTTCTGGACGGACTGGTTGTGGTATCGGTCGGTCCACTACTCGTCGGTCTTCACGACGACCCTGTTGACCAAGATCGGGCTGTTCCTCGTCTTCGGCCTCCTGATGGCGGTCGCCGTCGGGCTCAACATCTGGCTGGCGCACCGGCTGCGCCCGCCGCTGAGCGCGATGTCGATGGAGCAGCAGAACCTGGACCGCTACCGGATGGGCATCGCCCCGTTCAAGAAGTGGCTGCTCCTCGGTGTCACCGCCCTCGTCGGCCTCATCGCGGGCGCCTCGGCGGCCGGCCAGTGGCGCACCTGGCTGATGTGGGTCAACGGCGTCCCCTTCGGGCAGAAGGACCCCCAGTTCAAGCTGGATGTCTCCTTCTACGCCTTCGACCTGCCCTGGTACCGGTTCCTGCTGGGCTTCGGCTTCGCGACGGTGATCATCTCCCTGATCGCGGCGGCGCTCACCCACTACCTGTACGGCGGTCTGCGGATCACCAGCCCGGGCGCGCGCGCCACGGCCGCGGCCACCGGGCACCTGTCGGTGCTCATCGGCGTCTTCGTCGCCCTCAAGGCCGTCGCCTACTGGCTCGACCGGTACGGGCTGGCGGTGAAGTCCAGTGACTTCAAGGCCACCGACAACTGGACGGGTCTCAGGTACGTCGACGCCAACGCGTACCTGCCGGCCAAGACGATCCTGTTCTGCATCGCGGTCATCTGCGCCCTGCTGTTCTTCGCCACCCTGTGGCGGCGCACCTGGCAGCTCCCCGTCATCGGCCTCGGCCTGATGGTGCTCTCCGCGATCCTCATCGGCGGCCTCTACCCGGCCCTGGTCCAGAAGTTCCAGGTCCAGCCGAACGAGCAGGCCAAGGAGGCGCCGTACGTCGAGAAGAACCTCAAGGCGACGCGCGACGCGTACGGCATCGCGGGCACCCAGGTCTCGGAGTACCCGGGCCGGAGCCAGACCGACGACAAGACCGAGCTCCGGGACGACGTGGACGCCACCGCGTCCATCCGGATCATGGACCCGAACATCATCTCGCCGACGTTCCAGCAGCTCCAGCAGATGCGGAACTACTACGCGTTCCCGACCAACCTGGACGTCGACCGCTACAGCAAGGACGGCAAGGACCAGGACACGGTCATCGGCCTGCGCGAGCTGAACCTGGCGGGCATCCCGAAGAAGAACTGGATCAACAACCACTTCCGCTACACGCACGGTTTCGGCGTGGTCGCGGCCAAGGGGACCCAGGTCGACTCCGAGGGGCGCCCGGTCTTCACCGAGTCCGACCTGCCCTCCGAGGGCGACCTCGGCAAGTACGAGCAGCGGATCTACTACGGCGAGAAGACCACCACGTACTCGATCGTCGGCGGTCCCCAGAAGGAGATCGACTACTCCGACGACTCCGGGGAGAAGACCTTCTCCTACAAGGGCGACGGCGGCGTCGACCTGTCCAGCCCGCTCAACCGGGCCGCGTACGCGCTGGCGTTCAGCGAGCCGCAGATCCTCTACTCGGGCGCCATCGGCGAGGGTTCGAAGATCCTCTACAACCGCACGCCGAAGGACCGCGTCGAGGCGGTCGCGCCCTGGCTGACCATCGACGGCGACGCCTACCCCGCGGTGGTGGACGGCCGCATCCAGTGGATCGTGGACGCCTACACCACGACCAACGGCTACCCGTACGCCTCCCGCACGACGCTCGGTGACACCACCGCCGACTCGCTGACCGCGAGCAACGACTCGCGCACGGTGGTGGCGCAGCAGAACCGGGTGAACTACATCCGCAACTCGGTGAAGGCCACCGTCGACGCCTACTCGGGCGACGTGAAGCTCTACCAGTGGGACACCCAGGACCCCGTCCTGAAGACCTGGATGAAGGCGTTCCCGGGGACGGTGAAGGCCAAGAGCGAGATCTCGACCGCGCTCATGGACCACCTGCGCTACCCCCAGGACCTCTTCAAGGTCCAGCGCGAACTGCTCACCCGCTACCACGTGAAGGACGCCACCACGTTCCTCAGCGGCAGCGAGGTCTGGCAGGTGCCGGACGACCCGACCAACAAGTCGGGCAACGCGGTGCCGCCGTACTACCTGAGCATGAAGATGCCGGACCAGCAGAAGCAGGCCTTCTCGCTGACGACGACGTTCAACCCCATCGGGCGCGACAACCTCAGCGCCTTCATGGCGGTCGACGCCGAGGCCGGCACGGAGGGCTACGGGAAGATCAGAATCCTGAAGCTGCCCACCAGCACGACCGTCGACGGACCCAAGCAGGTGCAGAGCCAGTTCAACTCCGAACAGGACATCGCCGAGTCGATCCGGCTGCTCAGGGGCGGTGACTCGGAGGTCGAGTACGGGAACCTGCTGACGGTGCCGCTGGACGGCGGGCTGATGTACGTCGAGCCGGTCTATGTGCGCGGTGGCGGGCTGAAGTACCCGCTGCTGCGGAAGGTCCTGGTGAGCTACGGGGGCAACACTGCCTTCGAGGACACCCTGGACGCGGCCCTGAACAAGGTCTTCGGGGCCGAGGGTTCGCCCACCAGGCCGCCCTCCGACCCGGACAAGGGCAAGACACCGCCGCCGACCACCAACCCGACCGTCCGGGACGCGCTGGACGACGCGAGGGACGCCTTCGACGCCGGCCAGAAGGCCCTGGAGCAGAAGGACCTCGGCAAGTACGCCGAGGCCCAGGAGGAGTTGGCCAAGGCCCTCCAGCGGGCGGAGGACGCCCAGGCGAAGGCCGACCGGGACGCCGGTGCGAAGGCCGGTCAGAAGGCGCAGGACGGCAAGGGCAAGCCGGACGGCGGGGGCGCGAGCGGCGACAAGGCCGACGCGAAGCCCACGCCCGGTGAGAGCGCCGCGAGCGGCTGACCACCCGTCCGAGCCGGTCGGACGGCCACCCCGCGCCGTGGTACGGTGAACACACAACGGCGCGGGGTGGAGCAGCTCGGTAGCTCGCTGGGCTCATAACCCAGAGGTCGCAGGTTCAAATCCTGTCCCCGCTACTACGGTGCGGACGCCATGCGCGAACCGCCGACGAAGGCCCGGATTCCCCAGGAATCCGGGCCTTCGTGCTGTGCGGACGCGAAACGCGGGACCCCGACGGCCGCGCCGCCGACGGGAGTTGGGACGACCTGTGTTTGACTTGTCTCCCTGTGGGCATGTCGACAAAACGCTGTAGTGACCTCCCCGGCTGCGGTATACCGGGTGTGATCAGGCCGCGGGTGGTGCGACGATGGACGTTATGGGGGACATGGCAAATCTGTTCGGGACAGGGCGTTTTGCGCAGTCGTCCGGCCAGCAGGAGCCCGGGGACGAGGCTCAGGAGGCGGCGGACGAGGCTGCCGAGGAGCTGCGCCGCCGCATCGCCGCCGAGGCCGGCGACGCCGAGGCGATGAGCGTGCTCGGCGCCATGCTGCTGCGCCGCGGCGATCTCGACGGAGCCGAACCCCACCTCCGCGCCGCCACCGCCGCGGGCGACCGCGCCGCCGCCAACAACCTGGGCGTCCTGCTGCACCAGCGCGGCTACGCCGACGAGGCCGCCGGCTGGTGGCGGATCGCCGCCGTCGCCGGTTCCGCCCCCGCCGCCCACGCGCTGGGCCGGCACTTCCGCGAGCGGGGCGACGAGCCGGCCGCCGAGTACTGGCTGCGCCAGGCCGCCGAACAGGGCCACGTCCTCGGCGCCTACGCCCTCGCGGACCTGCTGGAGCACCGCGCCGACGGCGAGGGCGCCGAGCGCTGGCTGCGCGCCGCCGCCGAACGCGGCCACCGCGAGGCCGCCTACCGGCTCGCCCGGCGGCTGGACCGCCGCACGGGCGACCCGGACGACGACGGCCCCGGCGCCCCGGCGCCCGCGCGGCCCGTCCGCCGGGCGGGCACCCGGGCGGACGGGCGCCCCGGCGAGGCCGAGCAGTGGTACCGGCAGGCCGCCGCCCGCGGCCACCGGCGGGCCGCCCTGCACCTGGGCACCCTTCTGGAGCAGCGCGGCGAGCTGAAGGAGGCCGGGCGCTGGTACCTGACGTCGGCCAAGGACGGCGAGGCCCGCGCCGCCTGCGCGCTGGGCTTCCTGCTGCGCGACGCCGGGGACCGGGAGAGCGCCGCGGTGTGGTGGCTGCGCGCCGCCCAGGACGGCGACGGCAACGCGGCCAACGCCCTCGGCGCGCTGCACGCCGAGCGGGGCGAGACCCAGACCGCCGAGCGCTGGTACCGGGCCGCGATGGACGCCGGGGACGACAACGGGGCGTACAACCTCGGGCTGCTCTGCGCCGAGCAGGGCCGCACCGGCCAGGCCGAGCAGTGGTACCGGCGCGCCGCCTACGCCGGGCACCGCGAGGCCGCCAACGCGCTGGCCATCCTGCTGCTGACCTCCGGCGACGAGTCGGGGGCCGAGCCGTGGTTCTCCCGCGCCGCCGAGGCCGGCAGCGTGGACGCGGCCTTCAACCTCGGCATCCTGTACGCCGGGCGGCGCGAGGAGCGGGCCGCCCTGCGCTGGTACGAGCGGGCGGCGGGCGCCGGGCACACCGAGGCGGCGCTCCAGGTCGGCATGGCGCGGCTGCGGGACGGCGACGAGCGGGACGCGGAGCGGTTCCTGCGGTGCGCGGCGGGCGGCGGCAGCCCGGAGGCGGCGTACCGGCTGGCGGCGGTGCTGGACGCGCGCCGTCCGCCCGCGCCCGCGCACGAGCTGGGCGAGCCGGTGTGCCGGAAGACGGAGTGCGAGGAGTGGTACGAGCGGGCGGCCTCCCAGGGGCACCGACGCGCCCAGGTGCGGGTCGGAATGCTCGCCGCCGCCCGGGGCGAGGTCGTGGAGGCGGCGCGCTGGTACCGGGAGGCGGCCGAGGCGGGCTCCCGCAACGGGGCCTTCAACCTGGGGCTGCTGCTGGCCCGGGAGGGCAGCGAGCCCGAGGCGGTCGTGTGGTGGCGCCGCGCGGCCGACGCCGGGCACGGGCGGGCGGCCCTGCGGCTGGCGCTGCTCTGCGCGCGCCGCGGCGACCTGGACGAGGGGCAGCGCTGGGCCGACCGGGCGGTGTCGCTGGGCCCCGCCGAGGTGGGGGAGCGCGCGGCGCGGCTGCGGGACGCCCTCCGCCAGGAGCTGTCCGCGTAGGCGGACGCCGGGGCGGTCCGGGTGCGGGGGTGCCGGGACGCCGTCGGGGTGCCGGGGGTGCCGTGGCGTCGGGGGTGCCCGGAGCGGCGTCGCGCCGGTGTCGCGGGAGGGGCCCTCCGGAGCCGCGAGAGGGTGCGTGGCCGGGTGTCCGGTGGGCGGCGGCGGGGCGGCCGGGAGGCGGCGCCGGAGTGATTTGCCTCCGCCCGCGCCCTTGACGTAGTGTTCAGTTCATCGCCGCGGGGTGGAGCAGCTCGGTAGCTCGCTGGGCTCATAACCCAGAGGTCGCAGGTTCAAATCCTGTCCCCGCTACCAGATGACCGAGGGCCGGAATCCGAAAGGGTTCCGGCCCTCGGTGCTTTCCGGTTTCCCAGGGCTTCCCGTCGGCCCGCGGTGTTCTCCGTCGTTCCCGGGTGCCGTCGCTGTGCCGCCCGTCGTCCTTCGTGTCCCGCGGCGTCCTTCGTACGCCGTAATGTCCTTCGTGCGCCGTAGCGTCGGCACGCGTGCGCCGCAGAGTAAGGGTCCGTGATCCGCGCCGGGCCGTCACCCGGCCCCTGGGGGCGGGTGCGTGCTCGGGCACGACGGAGCCCCGGCACCCCAGTGCCGGGGCTCCGTCGGGTAGGGGGCGCGGCGGGTCAGGCCGCCGCGCAGTTCGGGCAGGTGCCGCGGTAGGTCACCTCGACGCCCGAGACCGTGAAGCCGAAGCGCTCCGAGTCGGGGAGGTCCGCCAGCGGATTGCCCGTCGGGTGCACGTCGCGGATCGCCCCGCAGCCGGCGCAGACCAGATGGTGGTGCGGCCGGTGCGCGTTCGGGTCGTACCGCTTCGCGCGCTTGTCCGTCGCGACCTCCAGCACCTCGCCGAGCGAGACCAGCTCGCCCAGCGTGTTGTACACGGTGGCGCGGGAGATCTCGGGCAGCTTCGCCACCGCTCTGGAGTGCACCTCGTCGGCCGTCAGATGGACGTGCTCGCCGTCGAGGACCTCGGCCACGACACGCCGTTGCGCGGTCATGCGCCAGCCGCGTCCGCGCAGCCGTTCCAGAAGGTCACTCATGCGGACCAGCCTAACAGCAAGGGGACCAGGTCCCGAACAGGTGTGAACTTGGAGCGCCACTTGACTTAGACAATGTCCATTGTAGGATCGGACTCGGCTTTGGCCAAGGGACAGGATGTACGGGAATTTCCGCAGGAGGCGCGCAGTGACCCAGGGACCGCTCACCACCGAGGCCGGTGCTCCGGTGGCGGACAACCAGAACAGCGAGACCGCGGGTGCGGGCGGGCCGGTCCTCGTCCAGGACCAGCTCCTCCTTGAGAAGCTCGCCCACTTCAACCGGGAGCGCATCCCGGAGCGGGTCGTGCACGCCCGGGGCGCCGGCGCCTACGGCACCTTCACCGTCACCGCCGATGTCACCGCGTACACCGGGGCCGCGTTCCTCTCCGAGGTCGGCAAGGAGACGGAGACCTTCCTCCGCTTCTCCACCGTGGCCGGCAACCTGGGTGCCGCCGACGCCGTCCGCGACCCCCGGGGCTTCGCGCTGAAGTTCTACACCGAGCAGGGCAACTACGACCTCGTCGGCAACAACACCCCGGTGTTCTTCATCAAGGACGCCATCAAGTTCCCCGACTTCATCCACACCCAGAAGCGCGACCCGTACACCGGCTCGACCGAGGCGGACAACGTCTGGGACTTCTGGGGTCTGTCCCCGGAGTCGACGCACCAGGTGACCTGGCTGTTCGGCGACCGCGGCATCCCGGCGTCGTACCGGCACATGGACGGCTTCGGCTCGCACACCTACCAGTGGAGCAACGCGGCGGGCGAGACCTTCTGGGTCAAGTACCACTTCAAGACGGACCAGGGCATCAAGTGCCTCACACAGGCCGAGGCCGACCGGCTCGCCGGCCAGGACCCCGACTCCCACCAGCGCGACCTGCGCGAGTCCATCGAGCGGGGCGACTTCCCGAGCTGGACCGTGGGCGTGCAGATCATGCCCGCCGCGGACGCGGCGACGTACCGCTTCAACCCGTTCGACCTCACCAAGGTCTGGCCGCACGCGGACTACCCGGTCGTCGAGTTCGGCAGGCTCGAACTCAACCGCAACCCGGAGAACGTCTTCGCGGAGGTCGAGCAGTCGATCTTCTCCCCGGCGCACTTCGTGCCCGGCATCGGTCCCTCGCCGGACAAGATGCTCCAGGGCCGTCTGTTCGCCTACGGCGACGCGCACCGCTACCGGGTCGGGATCAACGCCGACCACCTCCCGGTCAACCGCCCGCACGCCACCGAGGCGCGCACCCACTCCCGTGACGGCTTCCTCTACGACGGCCGCCACAAGGGCGCGAAGAACTACGAGCCGAACAGCTTCGGCGGCCCGGTCCAGACGGACCGGCCGCTCTGGCGGCCGGTCGCGGTCTCCGGGGTCACCGGCGACCACGTGGCCCCGTCGCACGCCGAGGACGACGACTTCGTCCAGGCGGGCGACCTCTACCGGCTGATGACGGACGAGGAGAAGGAGCGCCTGGTCGGCAACCTGGCCGGGGCCCTCTCGCAGGTCTCGCGCGAGGACATCGTCGAGCGCGCGGTCGGCAACTTCCGTCGGGCCGACGCCGACTTCGGCAAGCGGCTGGAGGTCGCGGTCCAGGCCCTCCGCGGCTGACTCCCAGCACTGACACTGGGCCGCTTGCCGTAGCGACGGGCCGGACTCCTGGGGACGGGGGTCCGGCCCGTTTCGTTCCCGTCCCGCCGTCCCGCCGTCCCGCCGTCACCCGGTCAAGGGTCGCGGGTCGCGCGTCCCGCCGTCGTGGCCGGGCCCGGTGGACGGCCGGGCGGTGGCCCCGTTTCAGTACCGCTGGTTCAGATAGCCGAGCAGCTCGTCGTGGAGCAGGCCGTTGGAGGCCGCCGCGTTGCCGCTGTGCGGGCCGGGGCGCCCGTCGAGGCCGGTGAAGGAGCCGCCCGCCTCGGTGACGATGATCGCGTTGGCGGCCATGTCCCAGAGCGACAGCTCGGGTTCGGCGCAGAGGTCGACCGAGCCCTCGGCGACCATCATGTACGGCCAGAAGTCGCCGTACGCCCGGGTGCGCCACACCTCGCGGGTCAGGTCCAGGAAGCCGTCCAGCCTGCCCTGCTCCTCCCAGCCGGTCAGGGACGAGTAGGCGAAGGACGCGTCGGAGAGCGACGGGACCCGGGAGACGTGGATGCGGGAGGCCGAGGTGAGGCTGCGGCCGGTGAAGGCGCCGTGGTCCAGTGCGGCCCACCAGCGGCGGCCCAGGGCGGGCGCGGAGACCAGGCCGACGACGGGCCGGTAGCCGCCCTCCGCGGCCTCCATCAGGGAGATCAGGGTGGCCCACACGGGGACGCCGCGCACGTAGTTCTTGGTGCCGTCGATGGGGTCGATCACCCAGCGGCGGGGACCGGTGCCGACGACGCCGTACTCCTCGCCGAGCACGGCGTCGCGGGGGCGGGCGCGGGCGAGATGGCCGCGGATGAGCTCCTCGGCGGCCTTGTCCGCCTCGCTCACCGGGGTCATGTCCGGCTTGGTCTCGACCTTGAGGTCGAGGGCCTTGAAGCGGTCCATCGTCGCGGCGTCGGCGGCGTCCGCGAGGACGTGGGCGAGGCGGAGGTCGTCGAGGTAGTCGGCCATGCGGCCACGGTATCCGCCGTGGTGGGGGCAGGGCCAACAGGACCGGGCGGCGGCGGGGTTCGGGCGGCGCCGTCGCGTCCGCCCCGGCGTGTCGGACACCCCCGCGTCCGGCGCGCCCGGGGTGGATGGCGCGAAACGGCCGTCCGTCCGCTCCCGGCTTGGGAGCGGGGGGAGTTGGGGCGGTTATGAGCCGTTCCGTGGCCGGACCGGGACGGGTTGACACGGGGCATTTGTCCCTCGAATGTGGACGGAAGGTGTCGGGTTCAGGGAGGCATGGTGACCGCAGCCCGGGAGGGCCTGCTCGATGCCGCGCGCGCGGCGCTGGCGCGCCGGCCGTGGTCCGCGGTGCGGATGGTCGACGTGGCGGCGGCGGCCGGGGTGTCCCGGCAGACGCTCTACAACGAGTTCGGGGACAAGGACGGGCTGGCCCGCGCCCTCGTGCGCAGGGAGGCCGACGGCTATCTCGCCGGGGTGGAACGGGCGCTGGCCGGACCCGGCGGCCCGGGGGACCGGCTCACCGCGGCCGCCGAGTGGACGGCCGCCGCCGCCCGCGGCAACGCCCTGGTGCGGGCCCTGCTCACCGGCTGCTGGGAGGAGGGGCTGCCCGCCCCGGCCCGCGCGCCGGGGGCCGGTCGGGCGTCCGCGCCCCGGCCCGCCCCGGCCGCCGCACCGGACCCCGCCCCGGCCGCCGCACCCGGCCCCGGTCCGGCGCCGTCCCCCTCCACCGCGCCGGACCGGCGCCGGGGCGGCGGGCCGCTGCCCTCGCCCGGCGATCTCGTGGTCCTGGTCCGCGACCGTGCCGTCGCCGCGCTCCAGGCGCCCGGCACGCCCCGCGCGGAGGCCGCCGCGCTGGCCCGCTCCTGCGAACTCGCCGTGCGCCTCGCCCTGTCCTGCGTCGCGGCGCCGCCCGTGGAGGGGGACGTGACGGAACTGGTCCGCCCCGTGCTGCCGCCGTTCTGACGGGACGGCGCGGAGGAGCGGGGGAACCGTCAGGCGGGCGCGAGGGGCGCGAGGGGCGCGCGCGGCGGGTGGCGGACGGCGGGTGAAACGGGCGCCACGGGAGACGGGGCGCGGGGGCCGCGCGGCTTCGGAGCGGGGCGGTTTCGGGCGCGGCCGTCAGGCCCGGCGGGGCGGGGGCGTCACTGCGCCGAGCCGGACAGCTGCAGCCCGACGACCCCGACGATGACCAGGCTGATCGACACGATCTTCAGCGTCGAGACGAGGTCGCCGAGGAAGACCATGCCGTAGATGGCGGTGCCCGCCGCGCCGATGCCCGTCCACACCGCGTACGCCGGGCCCACGTCCAGCTTCTTCAGGGACAGCGTCAACAGACCGAAGCTGCCCAGCGCGAAGGCGCAGAACGCGACGGTCGGCCAGAGCCGGGTGAAGCCGTGCGACAGCTTCAGGCAGACCGCGAATCCCGTTTCGAGCACCCCTGCCACGATGACCAGCAGCCACGCCATGTGTCGTCCTCCCGTGGTGTCACGCACCGTGACCGCTTTGCGCAGGCTTGGTTCAGGCTTGGTGCGATTATGCACTTACCGATCCCCGGGGGCGGCAAACACGCGAGTTCAGTCGCCCTCGGTCCGCTCCCGCGTCGCCAGCAGCCGTCGCAGGGAGTAGAGGCGGGCCGGATCGGCGTGCCCCTCGGCCACCCACGCGTCCAGCGCGCAGTCCGGCTCGTCGTGGCTGCACGCGCGCGGACAGCCCTCCGTGCCCGGTTCGAGGTCGGGGAAGGCGTGGATCACCCGGGACGGATCGATGTGGGCGAGCCCGAACGACCGTACGCCCGGGGTGTCGACGACCCAGCCGTCCGCCTTCGCGAGCGGCAGGGCCAGCGCCGAGGTCGTGGTGTGCCGGCCGCGGCCGGTGACCGCGTTGACGTGCCCGGTGACGCGGCGCCGCTCCTCGGGGACCAGCGCGTTGACGAGGGTGGTCTTGCCGACGCCGGAGTGGCCGACGAACGCGGTGACCCGGCCGCCCAGGTGCTCCCGCACCCGGTCGGCCGCGTCGCCGCTCTCCAGCTCCTCGCGGTGGGTGACGACGTAGGGGATGTCCAGCGCGCCGTACAGGCCGAGGAGTTCGTCCGGCGGCGCGAGGTCCGACTTGGTCAGCACCAGCAGCGGCGTCAGTCCGCCGTCGTACGCCGCGACCAGGCAGCGGTCGATCAGCCGCGGGCGCGGCTCCGGGTCCGCCAGGGCGGTGACGATGGCGAGCTGGTCGGCGTTGGCGACGACGACCCGCTCGTACGGGTCGTCGTCGTCCGCCGTGCGCCGCAGCACCGAGTCGCGCTCCTCGATGCGGACGATCCGCGCGAGGGTGTCCTTGCGGCCGGACAGGTCGCCGACCAGCGCGACCCGGTCGCCGACCACCGCCGCCTTGCGGCCCAGTTCGCGGGCCTTCATCGCCATGACCACCCGGTCCTCGACGAGGCAGGTCAGCCGTCCCCGGTCGACGGTGAGCACCATGCCCCCGGCCGCGTCCTCGTGCTTGGGCCGGATGTGGGTGCGTGGCCGGTTGCCCCGGCGGTTGGGGCGGCTGCGGATGTCGTCCTCGTCGGTGTGCTTGCCGTAGCGGCGCATGGCGAACCGTCCCTACGCCCCGAGCATCCCCGTCCAGAGATCGGGGAAGTCGGGCATGGTCTTGCCGGTCGTCTCCACGTTCTCGATCTCCACGCCCTCGACCGCGAGGCCGAGCACCGCGCCGGCGGTGGCCATCCGGTGGTCCTCGTAGGTGTGGAACACCCCGCCGCTCAGCGGGCGCGGACGGATGTGCAGGCCGTCGGCGGTCTCGGTGACGTCGCCGCCCAGTCCGTTGATCTCCTTGGTGAGCGCGGCCAGCCGGTCCGTCTCGTGCAGGCGCAGGTGCGCCACCCCGCGCAGCGTCGACGGGGAGTCCGCGAGGGCGGCCACGGCGGCGATGCCCGGAGTGAGTTCGCCGACCTCGCCGAGGTCGACGTCGATGCCGTGCACGGCACCCGAGCCGGTGAAGACCAGTCCGTAGTCGGTCAGTTCGCAGGAACCGCCCATCTCGGTGAAGATCTGGCGCAGCCGGTCACCCGGCTGGGTGGTGTGGGCGGGCCAGTCGGGAACGACGACCCGGCCGCCGGTCACCAGCGCCGCCGCCAGGAACGGCTGGGCGTTGGACAGGTCCGGCTCGATCACGAGGTCCCGGCCGAGCAGCGCGCCCGGGGTGACCCGCCAGACGTCGGGCTCGCCGCCGGACTCCGGGGTGTCGACCTGGGCGCCGACCGAGCGGAGCATGTCGACGGTCATCCGGATGTGCGGCATCGACGGCAGCGCGGTCCCGGTGTGCCGGACCTCGACGCCCTGGTTGAAGCGCGGGGCGGAGAGCAGCAGGGCGCTGACGAACTGGGAGGAGGAGGAGGCGTCGATCTCCACCGGGCCGCCCGCCAGGGCCCCGGCGCCGTGCACGGTCAGCGGCAGCGCGCCGCGCCCGTCGTCGTCGATGCGGGCGCCGAGCACACGCAGCGCGTCGATCACCCCGTGCAGCGGACGCTCGTACGAGCGGGGGTCACCGTCGAAGCGGACGTCGCCGTCGACGAGGGCGGCGACGGGCGGCACGAAGCGCATCACCGTGCCCGCGTTGCCGACGTCGACGGTGGCGGGGCCGCGCAGCGCGTTCGGGATGACCCGCCAGAACTCACCGGTGCCGTCCGGGCCGATCCCCTCCTCGATCTCCACGCCCAGCGCGCGCAGGGCGCCCGCCATCAGCAGGGTGTCGCGGGAGCGCAGCGGGCGGCGGAGCCAGCCGGGTTCGGAGGCCAGGGCGGCCAGGACGAGGGCGCGGTTGGTGACCGACTTCGAACCCGGCACATGGACGGTCGCGTCAACAGCTGCGCTCGCGTGCGGTGCGGGCCAGAGGGCGGTGGGCGCGGAGTTCAGGGTCATGGCTGCCACTTTAGTGGCTGAAGGCGATCGGAAATCCTGAGCAGATGCACCGGAACCCGACCGAATGCGCACCGCCGCCGCCCGGGGAGGTCCGGGAACGGAGCGGGATCGCCCGGTTCGCGCCCCCGCGGGGCCCCGCGACGACCCCCGACGGCCCGGTGCGGCGCCCCGCCGCCCCCTGCGCGCCCCTCCGTTCGCCGCCCGCCGCAACCCCCGGCCCCGATCCGCCCGGTCGGGTGGCCCGGGTCCGGCCGGGGGAGGGGGAGCCGCCATCGCCCGGCCCCTCACACCCCCAGCAGCCAGCGCCCCCCGCCGACCAGCGAGGACAGCGACACCACGTGGAAGAGGAAGAGCCAGACGCCCGCCGGCGCGTGGGTCAGCCGGGCGAGCTGGTCCGCGTCCGAGTCACCGGCGCCGCCGCGCGCCCGCTTGGACTGGAGCTCGAAGGCCGGGCGCACCCCGCCGAGCAGCAGGAACCACACCACCGCGTACGCGAACGCCGCCTGCACCTGCGGCCCGGTCAGCCAGGACACCAGCAGGAAGGTGCCGCCGGACAGCACCACCGTCAGGACCCCGTAGGCGTTGCGGACCATCACCAGCAGGGCGGCCAGCAGCGCCGTCGCCAGCCACAGCAGCAGCGTGATGCGCCCGCCGGCCAGCAGCGCCGCGCCGCCCAGCCCCAGCAGCGGCGGCGCGGGGTAGCCCGCGAGCGCGGTCAGGACCATGCCCGGCCCGTGCGGCCTGCCCCGGCTCACCGTGAGTCCGCTGGTGTCCGAGTGCAGGGTGATCCCCGTCAGGGTGCGGCCGGTCAGCAGCGCCACCAGTCCGTGCCCGCCCTCGTGGGCGATGGTGATCGCGTTGCGCGCCAGGCGCCAGGGCGCGGGCGGCACGACCGCGGCGAGCGCGGCGGCCAGTGTCGCGACCACCACCCAGAGGGCGGGCGCGGGCTGGGTGCCGGATACCTCGTCCCACAGGGAGGGGAGCGAGGCCGATGCGAGGTGGTGCATGTTCTGCGGAGGCTCCTCGTCGGTGCGCGGGGTCTGGCAGTGTGGCACGTATGTGCGGACGGTACGCGGCCAGTCGTCGCCCCGAGGATCTCGCGGGGACCTTCGGGATCGAGAAGTGGGAGCCCGGGGAGGCCCTGGAGCCCGACTACAACGTCGCCCCCACCAAGGAGGTGTACGCGGTCCTGGACCGCCCCCTCAAGGACAGCGGCGATCCCCGGCCGGTGCGCCAGCTCCGCAGGCTGCGGTGGGGCCTGGTCCCCTCCTGGTCCCGGTCGCCCGAGGGCGCCGCCCGGATGATCAACGCGCGGGCGGAGACCGTCCACGAGAAGCCGTCCTTCCGCCGTGCCCT
This sequence comes from Streptomyces sp. NPDC107521, assembly GCF_055598485.1. NCBI lineage: Bacteria > Bacillati > Actinomycetota > Actinomycetes > Kitasatosporales > Streptomycetaceae > Streptomyces > Streptomyces sp. NPDC107521. The sequence continues at coordinate 191,344 of NZ_JBVKAT010000007.1, read as the reverse complement.
CACCGCCCGGCGCTGCATCCTGCCCGCCGACGGCTACTACGAGTGGGTCACCGGCGGGCAGGAGCGCGAGCTGGAGGTCGAGGGGCGCCGCAAGCGGCCCCGCAAGCAGCCCTACTTCGTCACCCCGGCCGACGGATCGGTGTTCGCCATGGCCGGGCTGTACGAGTTCTGGCGGGACCGCACGCTCCCCGACGACCACCCGGGGGCCTGGTGGGTGACCTGCTCGGTGATCACGACCGAGGCGGAGACCACCCCGCTCGCCTCCGCCCCGGAGGGCGGGCCGCGCGCCCTGGCCGACATCCACCCCCGGATGCCGCTGATGCTGACGCCCGACCACTGGGACGCCTGGCTCGACCCGGCCCGCACCGACCCGCACGACCTCGCCCCGCTGCTCGCGCCGCCGCCCGCCGGACTGCTGCGCGCCTTCCCCGTCCCCACCGCGGTCAGCAACGTCCGCAACAACGGGCCGGAGCTGCTGAAGGAGCTGGAGGCCCCCGAAGAGGGCACACTCTTCTGACGTGACGACCGACACCCCGGACCCCCGGGCATCCGCCCCCGGCGCCCCCGGACCCGGCGCGCCGGGCTCACCGGCCCCCGCCGCTCCCGCCGTGACCACCGAGACCGTCGGCACCGACGCCGGGCCCGCCCGCGTCACCTGGCACCCGGCGGCGCGCCCCCGCCTCGTCCTCGCCCTGGGCCACGGCGCCGGGGGCGGCATCGAGGCCCGGGACCTGCGCGCGCTGGCCGCGGAGCTGCCGGGGCACGGCGTCAGCGTCGCCCTGGTCGAACAGCCCTGGCGGGTGGCGGGGAAGAGGCTCGCGCCCGCGCCCCGGACCCTGGACACCGGCTGGCACGGCGTCTGGCCCGCGCTGGCCGCGCCCGGACTGCCGGTCGTCTCCGGCGGGCGCAGCGCCGGGGCCCGCGTCGCCTGCCGCACCGCCGCCGGTCTCGGGGCCGCGGCCGTGCTCGCGCTCGCCTTCCCCCTGCACCCGCCGGGCCGGCCCGAGCGGTCCCGCGCGGACGAGCTGCTCGGCACCGGTGTGCCCACCCTGGTGGTCCAGGGCGGCAACGACCCGTTCGGGAGGCCGGAGGAGTTCCCCGGCGGAGCGCACCGTCTGGTCGGCGTGGACCACGCCGACCACGGCTTCGCCGTCCCGAAGCGCGCCCCCGTCACCCAGGAGGAGACCCTGGCGGCGATCACCGGGGCCGTCGTCCGGTGGACCGCGTCACTCGCCCGGCGCTCCCGGGAATGAGGAGCGGACGGCCGCTGTTGTGGCGGACGTACGCTGCTGAATCCTCAGCGCCGCCGCCGTAGGAGAGGAAGTCCGCCCCATGGGTTCGACCTTCTGCCCAGCCCGCAGCCCACGCCAGGACCTGGACTGGACCGTGCTGCACGCGGCGAAGAACGCCCCTGTTCGGGCGGCGGGCGGACAGGATCGTCGTCTATCCTCCGATTCGAGTGGGACCGCTCTCGGTCCCGCGACATCACTGGAGGAGGTGGGTCCGGTCACCGGTACCGACGCAGGCACCGATCATGGCCAGCCCGAGCGGCCCGAGGGCCGGGACGGGGACGCGGAGACGACCGCCGAGCGCAGCGCGCGCTTCGAGCGGGACGCCCTCGAGTTCCTCGACCAGATGTACTCGGCGGCGCTGCGCATGACGCGCAACCCCGCCGACGCCGAGGACCTGGTGCAGGAGACGTACGCCAAGGCGTACGCGTCCTTCCACCAGTTCCGCGAGGGCACCAATCTCAAGGCGTGGCTGTACCGGATTCTCACCAACACGTTCATCAACTCGTACCGCAAGAAGCAGCGCGAACCCCAGCGCAGCGCGGCCGAGGAGATCGAGGACTGGCAGCTCGCGCGGGCCGAGTCGCACATGTCGACGGGGCTGCGCTCCGCGGAGTCGCAGGCGCTCGACCACCTGCCCGACTCGGACGTGAAGGAGGCGCTCCAGGCGATCCCCGAGGAGTTCCGCATCGCCGTCTATCTGGCCGATGTCGAGGGCTTCGCGTACAAGGAGATCGCGGACATCATGGGGACACCCATCGGCACGGTGATGTCCCGGCTGCACCGTGGACGCCGTCAGCTCCGCGGCATGCTGGAGGACTACGCGCGTGACCGCGGGCTGGTCCCCGCCGGCGCCGGAAAGTCGAACGAAGCGAAAGGCTCGGGGTCATGAGCTGTGGAGAGCCGCACGAGACGGACTGCGGCGAGATCCTCGATCATCTCTATGAGTTCCTCGACCACGAGATGCCGGACTCGGACTGCGTGAAGTTCGAGCACCACTTCGAGGAATGCTCGCCCTGTCTGGAGAAGTACGGGCTGGAGCAGGCCGTGAAGAAACTGGTCAAGCGCTGCTGCGGCCAGGACGACGTGCCGGGCGACCTGCGGGCCAAGGTGATGGGCCGCATCGAGCTGATCCGCTCCGGCGGAACGGTGCCCGACCACGACGTCACGGCCGCGCCGCCGGCTCCCCAGGAGTCCTGAGCCCCGCCGGGCGCCCGCTCGCGGCGGAGCCCCCCGCGCACCGCCGGGCCTCCGCCCGTCGTGGAGCGCCCGCGCAGCGGCGAGGCCCGGGCCCGTCCCGCGCCGCCCCGGGCGCCGCCCCCCTTCCGGGACCGGGCCCGTGAGACCCCCTCGCGTCACGGCGACACGCGCCCTCACTCATCCGTGCTAATCCGCCGCTTATCTGCCCGCGCCTCCCTCCCGCCGCCCTAGGCTCCGGAAGCCTGACAGGCATGTCCGGGGAGGTGCTCATGGACGCGGTACCCGCGCGGGCACGTGTGTACGTCGCCGGTGCGGTCGGGGCCGCCCTGTACTGCCTGCGCCCCCTGCCCGGGCAGGCCACCCCCTGGTGGGCGGTGCTGCTGCTCGCCGTGCTGTACGCCGGGGGCGAGCAGTTCGCCCGCAGCCGCAACGTCGGCACCTGCTACCCCGTCCTGCTCACCGGCGCCTTCCTGCTGCCGCCGCCCGCCGCCGCCGTGGTGGCGCTCTCCGGGTCGCTGCTGTCGCCCGTGTCCCGGCCGCCGGCCACCCTGCGGCGGCTGTGGCGGTCGGCGCAGCTCACCCTCGCGGTGTGGGCCGCTTCCCGGACGCACTGGGGGCTCGGCGGCCGGGAGGCCGTGGTGGCCCCCGACTTCCCCTTCGTGCTGGTGCCGGCGGGCGCCGGGGCGCTGGTCTTCTGCCTGGTCCTGACGGTGCTGGACGGCGGCATCCTGGTGCTGGCCGACCGGGTGCCGGCGGCGCGGGCCTGGCGGGGCCTGTTCTCCCGCTCGCTCGCCCCGATCGTGGTGCACGGGCTCGCCGGGCTGATGATGGCCGTCCTCTGGCGCAGCCCCTACGGTCCGGTCGCCGCGCTGCTGGTGCTGCCGCCGATGTGGCTGGCCTGGTGGGCCTTCGCCCAGTACCACCGGGAGCGGGCCGCGCACCGGGCGACCATCCGGGCCCTGGTCCAGGCCGTCGACATCAAGGACGGCTACACCCGCGGGCACAGCGAGCGGGTCGGCCGGGCCTCCATGATGATCGCCCGTGAGCTGGGCATGGACGACGAGCGCGTCGAACTGCTCCGCTTCGCCGGGATCCTGCACGACGTGGGCAAGCTCGGCGTACCCACCCGGCTGCTGCGCAAGGACGGCCCGCTCACCCCCGAGGAGCGGCGGGTGATCGAGCTGCACCCCGAGTACGGGCACGAGATGGTGCGCGGCATCCGCTTCCTCGGCGAGGCCCGCGCGGCCGTCCTCCACCACCACGAGCGGCTGGACGGCAGCGGCTACCCGTACGGGCTGGTGGGCACCCAGATCCCCGAGTCGGCCCGGGTGGTGGCCGTCGCCGACGCCTTCGACGCGATGACCTCCACCCGCTCCTACAGCAGGGCCCGGCCCGTCGCGGTCGCCGTGCGCGAACTCCAGCGGTGCGCCGGGGCGCAGTTCGACCCCCGGATGGTCGGGGCGCTGGTCGACGCCCTCACCGCGCACGGCTGGCAGCCCGCGGTCACGGCCGACGAGGGCGCGGCCCCGGTCCCCGGCCCCGCCGGTCGGCGCGGCCCCGGCCCCGCCCCGGATCCCTGTCCCACCCCGGAGCCCCGGCCTTGTCCCGGCCCGGACCCCCGCTCCGGTTCGGACCCCCGCCCCGCCACGGACCCCGGCCGCGATCCCGCCCCGCGCGCGGACGCCGATCGTGCTGCGCGCTCCGCGCCGGCACCGCGCTCCGCGCCGGCACCGCGCTCCGCGCCGGCACCGCGCCCCGCGCCGGCCCCGCACCCCGCGCCGGCCCCGCACCCCGGGGCCGCCGGGTCCGCCCCGTGCCCCGGGTCCGCCCCGCACCCCGCGCTCCCGCCCGCCGCCCCGGCCGACCGTCCCCCGTGCCCCGCCGCCCCCGGCCACGCCCCGTACCCCGCCGGTGGGGCCGCCCCGCGGCTCGCTCCCGGAAGCGCCCCGGCCGCCCCCGGCCGCCCGCCCGGCGCGCGGGAGGGGCCGCGGGGCGGTGAGCGGGAGGGCGCGCGGGACGGCGCCGCCCGCGGCGGGGTCGGCGAAGGGGTGCCGTAGCCATGGCCCGCCACGCGGTGGCGGCGCCGGACGCGCTGCCCCTGATGTACGCCGCCGCCGGTGCGCTCGCCGCCGGATGCCTCGTCGCGGTGCTCCGGTCGGGCCCCGAGCAGCGGACGGTGGCCCTCGCCTTCGGCGCCCTCGTCGCCCTCGGCGAGCTGACCCGGCGGCCCACCCCCGGGGTGCGCGAGGCCGCCCCGCTGGGCGCCGCCGGGGCCCTCGCCTACGCCCTGCTCGGGGACGTCGCCGGGCGGCCCGCCCAGCACGGCGCGGCCCAGGCCGTCACCGTGGTCCTCGCCGCCTCCCTGCTCGGCAGCGTCCCCCGGATCGCCCTGGGCCGGGGCCCGCGGCCCGACCAGCTCGCCCGGCGCGTGCTCACCGTCGGCCTCGCCGCCGTCTGCTTCCGGCCCCTGGCCGAGCGGGGCCTCCTGGAGGACGCGGGCGGTCCCGCCCACGCCGTGGCGCTGGTCGCGCTGCTCGCCCTGACCGCGCTCTGCGACGCGGTGCTCGCCGCCCTCGCCCGGCGGGCACGCACCGGCTGGCCCCTCGCGCCGCTGCTGCGCCAGGAGCTGCGCGCCATGTCCGGGGTGGCCGCCGCGGTCTGCGCCACCGGCGCCGCGATGGCCCTCGCGGTGGCCGTCGCCGGGCTGTGGGCGCTGCCCGTCCTCTCCGTGCCGCTGCTGCTGGCCCAGCTCGCCCACCGGCGCTACGCCGCCGTCCGCGCCACCTACCGGCAGACCATCGCCTCCCTGGCCCGGGCCACCGAGATCGCCGGCTGCACCCCCGCCGGGCACGCCCGCCGGGTCGCCGAGCTGAGCGTCGCCGTCGGCCGGGACCTCGGCCTGTCCGGACCCGGACTGACGGTGCTGGAGTACGCCGCCCTGATGCACGACATCGGCCAGCTCAGCCTCGTCGACCCGGTCCCCGGGGGCGCCACCGCCGGGCTGCCCGCCGCCGAGCAGCGCCGGATCGCCCTGCTCGGCGGGGCCGTGGTCCGCCAGACCGGGGTCGACCCGGCCGTCGCCGTGGTCGTGGAGCGCCAGGCCGATCCCTGGCCGGAGCAGCCGGCCGCCGCCCGGATCGTGCGGACCGTCAACGCCTACGACGAGCGGGCCCGGCGCTCCGGCCGTCCCCGGGACCCGGCCGCGCTGGAAGGGCTGCGTCCGGCCGCCGGGGGCGACTACGCTCCCGACGTCGTGGAGGCCCTGGCGCGGGTGCTCTCCCGGAGCGCCCCGGCGGAGCGGCGCGGGGTGGCGGAAAGGCGCCTTATCCCGCCCGCAGCGGGGTAACCCATGGGTAATGAGCGCCGGTCCAGCCGCACGTGGTTGGATGCGAAGGAGAGGGTGTCCGGGGGCACAGCCAGCCCACTGAACGGAACTGGCAGGCGGGAATCGTGAGGATCTTCGGCAAGGGACGGCACCGGCCCTCCGCCTCCTGGCGGCAGGCCACCGACCGGGCGTTCACGCTGATCGGCGACGGCCGCTACGAGGACGCGGGAGCCCTGCTGACGCGCGCCGCCGACCTGGAGCCCTGGCTGTCGGAGTCCTGGTTCAACCTCGCCCTGCTGCACAAGTTCCGGCACGACTGGGAGCAGGCCCGGGCGGCCGGGCTGCGCGCGGTGGCCCTGCTCGACCGCGACACCGGCGCCCCCGACTGGTGGAACGTGGGCATCGCCGCGACCGCCCTCCAGGACTGGCCGCTGGCCCGGCGCGCCTGGCAGGCGTACGGGCTGCGCACGCCCGGCAGCGCCACCGACGCGGGCGAGCCGCTCGGCATGGAGCTGGGCAGCGCCGCCGTGCGGCTGTCCCCGGAGGGGGAGGCCGAGGTGGTGTGGGGGCGGCGGCTTGACCCCGCCCGCATCGAGGTGCTGTCCATCCCCCTGCCGTCCTCCGGCCGCCGCTGGGGCGAGGTCGTCCTGCACGACGGGGTGCCGCACGGCGAGCGGACCACCGGCGCCGGGCACGCCTACCCCGTCTTCGACGAGATCGAGCTGTGGGCGCCCTCGCCCGTGCCCACCTGGGTGGTGCTGCTGGAGGCGGCCACCGAGGCCGACCGGGACGCCCTGGAGCGGCTCGCCGCCGACGCCGGGTTCGCCGCCGAGGACTGGTCGTCCTCCGTCCGGCTGCTGTGCCGGACGTGCTCGGAGTCCCGGATGCCGTCCGACGAGGGGGACGGCGAGCACCTCGACCCGCACGACCACAGCGAGCCCGGGCACCCCGGCCCCCTCGGCCACCGCACCGACGGACAGCAGTGGGTGCCGGAGCGCGAGTGCGGGGTGGCCGCCCCGGCCGCCCTGGTGCGGGGCCTGCTGGACGGGTGGGTCGCGGACAGCCCGGACTCACGGGACTGGCGAGACCTGGAAGAGGTCTGCTGAGCCCTCCCCGTAGGCTTTGACGAGCATCATTCGTTCCAGGAAGGCAGGCATACGTCGGTCATGGCCCAGCAGGACACCGAACAGCAGCACCCGGGCGTGCTCCCCGTCGACCCGGACGGGTATGTCATCGACACGGAGGACTGCGACGAGCGCGAGGCCGAGTGGCGTGGCCGCGGCACCTCCCGGCCCATCACGGTCGTCGGGAACCCGGTGCTGCACAAGGAGTGCCGGGACGTCACCGACTTCGGCGACGAGTTGCGGACCCTCGTCGCCGACATGTTCGCCAGCCAGCACACGGCCGAGGGCGTGGGCCTGGCCGCGAACCAGATCGGCGTCGACGCGAAGGTCTTCGTCTACGACTGCCCCGACGACGAGGGCGTCCGCCACGTCGGCGTGATCTGCAACCCCCGGCTGGTCGACCTGGCCGCCGACCGGCGCAGCCTGGACGACAGCAACGAGGGCTGCCTGTCCGTGCCGACCGCCTACGCCTCCCTCGCCCGCCCCGACTACGCCGAGGTGACCGGGCAGGACGAGCGGGGCAACCCGGTCAGGGTGCGCGGCACCGGCTACTTCGCCCGCTGCCTCCAGCACGAGACGGACCACCTGTACGGGTACCTGTACATCGACCGGCTCTCCAAGCGCGAACGCAAGGACGCCCTGCGGCAGATGGCCGAGAACGAGCCCCGCTACCCCGTGGTCCCCAACGACTGACCCGGCCCCGCCGGCCCCGGCTCCCGTCCGGGGGCGGCCCCGGCCCCTGTGCGCGCGGCGCCCGCCCGGAAGCTCCGGCGGGCGCCGTTCCGCTGCCGGAACGCGCCACACCAGGAGGATTCCGGCACCGGGGAGCAGCGAACACGGCAAATCCATTCCCAGAGGGGCCGGTTGTGGTGCTGAATGGAAGTGCGGGGATACGCGCGGGCGTACGCCCCGCTCAGTGCGAGGAGCGCGCCACCTGCTGCTGAGAGGGGTTTGTACGTGCATGTTTTCTCACACGGCACCGCAACGACGACGATCGAGGTACCGCCTTCACTCCGCCTTCCTCTGATAGAGACCGAATTTCCCCGGCAACTGCACCCTTATTGGCCCAGACTCCAGGAGAACACCCGTGCCTGGCTGGAGGAAAAGCGGCTGATGCCGCCGGGTCTGGTCCATGAATATGCCGACGGCCTGTGCTACACGGACCTCATGGCGGGCTACTACCTGGGCGCCCCCGACGCGGTGATGCAGGCGATTGCCGACTTCAGTGCGTGGTTCTTCGTCTGGGACGACCGGCACGACCGCGACGTCGTCCACGGGCGGGCCGGGGACTGGCGGCGGCTGCGCGACGCCCTGCACGCCGCGCTCGACGCGCCCGCCGGGCACCTGCGGCACGAGGACGCGCTGGTCGCCGGGTTCGCGGACGGCGTGCTGCGGCTGCACGCCTTTCTCCCGGCGAGCTGGAACGCCCGCTTCGCCCGCCACTTCCACGCGGTCATCGGCGCGTACGACCGGGAATTCCACAACCGCACCCGCGGCGTGGTGCCCACCGTCGAGGAATACCTCCAACTGCGCCGGCTCACTTTCGCGCACTGGATCTGGACCGATCTGCTGGAGCCGAGCGCCGGACGGGAACTCCCGGAACCGGTGCGCAAACACCCCGCCTACCGCCGCGCCGCCCTCCTCAGCCAGGAGTTCGCCGCCTGGTACAACGACCTCTGCTCGCTCCCCAAGGAACTGGCGGGCGACGAGGTCCACAATCTCGGGATCAGTCTCGTCACCCATCACGGACTGACCCTGGAAGAGGCCGTCGGAGAAGTCGGGCGCCGCGTCGAGGAATGCGTCACCGAATTCCTCCGCGCGGAACGGGACGCGGTGCTCCTCGCCGACGCCCTCGCCGACGGCACCGCGCGCGGAAGGGAATTGAGCGCCGCCGTGCGGGCCTGCGTCGGCAATATGCGGAACTGGTTCAGTTCCGTCTACTGGTTCCACCACGAGTCGGGCCGCTACCGGGTGGACACCTGGGACGACCGCTCCACGCCCCCGTACGTCGACAACGAAGCGGCAGGTGAGAAATGACCGTGGATTCGGTCAGCCCCAGGACCGACCCCGGGCCGCGGGTGCCCCCCGTCGCCGGCGGCCGTGTGCCGCTCCTCGGCCACGGCTGGCGGCTCGCCCGCGACCCGCTGGCCTTCATGGCCCAGCTCCGCGACCACGGCGACGTCGTCCGGCTCCGGCTCGGCCCCAAGACCGTCTACGCGGTGACCACCCCGGCCCTCACCGGCGCCCTCGCCCTGAGCCCCGACTACCACATCGCCGGACCGCTGTGGGAGTCGCTGGAGGGCCTGGTCGGCAAGGAGGGCGTGGCCACCTCCAACGGCGCCCTCCACCGCCGCCAGCGGCGCACCATCCAGCCCGCCTTCCGGCTCGACGCCATCCCCGCCTACGGGCCGATCATGGAGGAGGAGGCGCACGCGCTCACCGAGCGCTGGCGGCCCGGCACCACAGTCGACGCCACCTCCGAGTCCTTCCGGGTGGCCGTCCGGGTCGCCGCCCGCTGCCTGCTGCGCGGCCAGTACATGGACGAGCGGGCCGAGCGGCTGTGCGGGGCGCTCGCCACCGTCTTCCGGGGCATGTACCGGCGCATGGTGGTGCCGCTCGGGCCGCTCTACCGGCTGCCGCTGCCCTCCAACCGGGCCTTCAACAGCGCGCTGGCCGACCTCCACCGGGTGGTCGACGAGATCATCGCGGAGCGCCGCGCCTCCGGGCACCGGCCGGACGACCTGCTGACCGCCCTGCTGGAGGCCGAGGACGAGAACGGCGACCCCATCGGGGAGCAGGAGATCCACGACCAGGTCGTCGCGATCCTCACCCCCGGCAGCGAGACCATCGCCTCCACGGTCATGTGGTTGCTCCAGGCACTCTCCGCGCACCCGGAGCACGCCGACCGGATCCGCGAGGAGGTCCTCGGCGTCACCGGCGGACGCCCGGTGGCCTTCGACGACGTGCGCAGCCTGCCGCACACCGGCAACGTCATCGTGGAGGCCATGCGCCTGCGCCCGGCCGTCTGGGTGCTGACCCGGCGCGCGGTGGCCGACACCGAACTCGGCGGCTACCGGATCCCGGCCGGGACGGACATCATCTACAGCCCGTACGCCATCCAGCGCGATCCCCGCTCGTACGCCCGCCATCTGGAGTTCGACCCGGACCGCTGGCTCCCGGAGCGGGTGACGGAGCTGCCGAAGTACGCCATGCGGCCCTTCAGCGTGGGCAACCGCAAGTGCCCGAGCGACCACTTCTCCATGGCGCAGCTCACGCTGATCACGGCGGCACTGGCCACCCGGTACCGCTTCGAGCAGGTGGCCGGCTCCCGGGACGCGGTCCATGTGGGCATCACGCTGCGCCCCCACAAGCTGCTGGTCAGACCCGTGGAGCGGTGACGCGGGCCGGGAGGGGCCGGGAGGGGCCGGGAGGGAGGTGCCGGGAGGGGGCCGAGGGGAGGAGGGGCCGGGGCGGCCCGGTCCCTCCCCCCCCCTCGGCCCGGAACGGCCCGGACCTCAGAAGTCCTCGTCCAGGTCGACGGTGCCCTCCACCGCCACCTGGTACGCCGAGGCGCGCCGCTCGAAGAAGTTGGTCAGCTCCTGGACCCCCTGCAACTCCATGAAGGAGAAGGGGTTCTCCGACCCGTACACCGGGGCGAAGCCCAGCCGGGTGAGGCGCTGGTCGGCCACGCACTCCAGGTACTGGCGCATGGAGTCGGTGTTCATGCCGGGCAGACCCTCGCCGCACAGGTCGCGCGCGAACTGCAGCTCGGCCTCCACGGCCTCCCGCAGCATGTCGGTCACCTGCTCCTGGAGCCGGTCGTCGAACAGGTCCGGCTCCTCCTTGCGCACGGTGTCCACCACGTCGAACGCGAACGACATGTGCATCGTCTCGTCCCGGAACACCCAGTTGGTGCCGGTCGCCAGCCCGTGCAGCAGACCGCGGCTGCGGAACCAGTAGACGTAGGCGAAGGCGCCGTAGAAGAACAGGCCCTCGATGCAGGCCGCGAAGCAGATCAGGTTCAGCAGGAAGCGGCGGCGGTCGGCCCGCGACTCCAGCCGGTCGACGGTCTCCACGGAGTCCATCCACCGGAAGCAGAACTCGGCCTTCTCACGGATGGAGGGGATGTTCTCCACGGCCGCGAAGGCCGCCGCCCGGTCCTCCGGGTCGGGGAGGTAGGTGTCCAGCAGGGTCAGGTAGAACTGGACGTGGACGGCCTCCTCGAACAGCTGCCGGCTCAGGTACAGCCGCGCCTCGGGGGAGTTGATGTGCTTGTAGAGGGTCAGCACCAGGTTGTTGGCCACGATCGAGTCGCCCGTCGCGAAGAAGGCGATCAGACGGCCGATGAGGTGCTGCTCCTCGGGGGTCAGCCGGGCCAGGTCGGCGACGTCGGAGTGGAGGTCGACCTCCTCGACGTGCCAGGTGTTCTTGATGGCGTCCCGGTAGCGCTCGTAGAAGTCCGGGTAGCGCATGGGGCGCAGGGTCAGTTCGAAGCCCGGGTCGAGCAGGTTCTTGGTCGTGGCGGGAGCGGCGCGCCGCTCCCCGGAGCCGTCGGCGGAGGCGGTCTCGGTGTGCTGGGTGGTCATTACTGGCAGGCCTCGCAGGACTCGGGGTTTTCCAGGGAGCAGGCCACCGCGTCCGGGTCGGCGCTCTGCTGGGCGGGTACGGCGGCACGCGCCCCGGCGGCGCGGGCGATCCGCGTCGCGGGACGGGAGCGCAGGTAGTAGGTGGTCTTCAGGCCCCGCTTCCAGGCGTACGCGTACATCGAGGAGAGCTTTCCGATGGTCGGCGTCTCCAGGAACAGGTTGAGCGACTGGGCCTGGTCCAGGTACGGGGTGCGGGCGGCGGCCATGTCGATCAGGCCGCGCTGCGGGATCTCCCAGGCGGTGCGGTAGAGGTCGCGCACCTCCTCGGGGATCCAGGCGAAGTCCCGCACCGAGCCGTTGGCCTCGCGCAGCGCCTCGCGGGTGCGGGCGTCCCAGACGCCGAGCCGCTTGAGGTCCTCCACCAGATAGGAGTTGACCTGGAGGAACTCGCCGGACAGGGTCTCGCGCTTGAACAGGTTGGACACCTGCGGCTCGATGCACTCGTAGACGCCCGCGATGGAGGCGATGGTGGCCGTCGGCGCGATGGCCAGGAGCAGCGCGTTGCGCAGACCGGTGGTGGCGAGGCGCTCGCGCAGGGCCGCCCAGCGCTCCGGCCACTCCGGGCGCACGCCGTAGTGGTCGGGGTGCAGCACGCCCCGGGCGGTGCGGGTGCTCTCCCAGGCCGGCAGCGGGCCCGAGCGTTCGGCGAGGTCCGCGGAGGTCTCGTAGGCGGCGAGCATGATCCGCTCGGCGATCCGGGTGGACAGGGCCTTCGCGGCGGGGGAGTCGAAGGGCAGGCGCAGCCGGAAGAAGACGTCCTGGAGGCCCATCACACCGAGGCCGACCGGGCGCCAGCGGGCATTGGAGCGGCCCGCCTGCTCGGTCGGGTAGAAGTTGATGTCGACGACCCGGTCCAGGAAGGTCACCGCCGTGCGCACGGTGGCGTCCAGCCGTTCCCAGTCCATGTCCCCGGCCGCCGTGTCGACGAATGCCCCGAGGTTGACGGAGCCCAGGTTGCAGACGGCCGTCTCCCCGTCGTCGGTGACCTCGATGATCTCCGTGCAGAGGTTGGAGGAGTGGACGACGTGGCCCGGCTCGGCGGTCTGGTTGGCGGTGCGGTTGGCGGCGTCCTTGAAGGTCATCCAGCCGTTGCCGGTCTGCGCCAGGGTGCGCATCATCCGCCCGTACAGCTCCCGCGCGGGCAGCGTCCTGCGGGCCAGCCCGGCCGCCTCGGCCGCGCGGTAGGCGGTGTCGAACTCCTCGCCCCACAGATCGGTGAGCCCGGGCACGTCGGCGGGGGAGAACAACGACCAGTCGCCGTCCGCGTCCACCCGGCGCATGAACTCGTCGGGGATCCAGTGCGCGAGGTTCAGGTTGTGGGTGCGGCGGGCGTCCTCGCCGGTGTTGTCCCGCAGCTCCAGGAACTCCTCGATGTCCGCGTGCCAGGTCTCCAGGTAGACCGCCGCGGCCCCCTTGCGCCGGCCGCCCTGGTTCACGGCGGCGACCGAGGCGTCCAGGGTCTTCAGGAACGGGACGATGCCGTTGGAGTGCCCGTTGGTGCCGCGGATCAGCGAACCCCGGGAGCGGATGCGGGAGTAGGCGATGCCGATGCCGCCGGCGTGCTTGGACAGGCGGGCGACCTGGTGGAGCCGGTCGTAGAGGGAGTCCAGCTCGTCCCTGGGGGAGTCGAGGAGGTAGCAGGACGACATCTGGGCGTGCCGGGTGCCCGAGTTGAACAGGGTGGGGGAGGAGGGCAGGTAGTCGAGGCGGCTCATCAGCCCGTAGAGCGCGTCCACCTCGTCCAGGACCCGGGTGCCGGTCGCCGCGTCCGGCGCCGTGTCGTCCGCGAGGCCGGCGGCGACGCGCAGCAGGAAGTGCTGGGGCGTCTCGACGACCTTGCGGGTGACCGGGTGGCGCAGCAGGTAGCGGCTGTGCAGGGTGCGCAGGCCGAAGTAGCCGAAGCGGTCGTCGGCGTCCGGGTCGATCAGCGCGTCCAGGTGCTCCGCGTGCCGACGGACGAACGCGGCGGTCCGGTCGCCGATCAGGCCCTCGCGGTGCCCGGTGGCGACGGACTCGGTGAACCGGGTGACGCCCTGGGAGGCGGCCTCGGCGCGGATGCCGATGGTCAGCAGCCGGGCGGCCAGCCGGGAGTAGACGGGGTCCTCCGAGATCAGCCCCGCCGCGGTCTCGGTGGCCAGCTCGCGCAGCTCGGCCTCGTCGGCGTGGGCGGACCGGCCGCGCAGCGCGGCGGCGGCGACCCGGCCGGGGTCGGCGTCGGGGAGGTCGGCGGTCAGCCCGGTCAGGGTGCGCAGCAGCGCGGTACCGGGACCGTCGGTTCCCGCGGACGCGGGGGCGGCCGCCACCGGGGCGGTCGTCACCGTGGCTGGAGCCGTCACCCGGATCGCTGAGGCCGGATCGGCTGGCGCGGTGGTCACGTGGAGCACTCCCTCGCTCGGCACGGGGCCATGCGGGGGGCAGGGGCAGCTCACGAGCGCACGGGGCGGTCGAGTCCACCGACCCACTCCGCGAGGCCCGGACGTCATGGCACCCGGCCGGGACGGCAGGGCGCACTGCCGGCAGGTCCTCGGACTGACAAGCGTGCGGAAACGCGCGAGTACACCGTTGCGGGACAGTTCCGGATTCGCACCGGATTCCCCTGCGACGACAGCGAGCATGAGCATACATCTTGTGCCGGGGAGCGGAAGCACCCCCAGATGTAGTGTCGTGCTCGGCGGGAGAGGCGGGCCGGGACGGGCCCTCGGGGGCCTCGCGGGGCATCTCGCGGGGCGCCGTGACGGCCCGGCGGGGGCCTCGTGGCGGCCCCGCGACGGCGGGGCCGGAGCCCGCTCGGCGGTCCGGCGCGGTGCTTCGGCGGAGGTGCGGTGCCGCTCAGGAGGGCCGGGTTCCCCCGGTGCCGTGACCCTGCCGCGCAAGGGGCGGAGTCCCCCCGCACGGTACCGCGCCCGCCGGGGCGCGGGACGGTGACCCCGGACACGGGGGCCGGGTCCGGGGCGGGGCCGGAGGGTCGGCGGGGTGGTGCCGGGACCCCGAGGGCGCCGGAGCGCGGTGGCGAGGGGTGACGGGGGCAGGGGGCCCGGCGGTGCCGCGGGTGACTCGGTGCCGTGGTGGCGCCCGTGATGTCGGACACGTTCGCCGGCCCCGTGACCCCGGACACATCCGCCGAGCCCCTGCGGACGCGTCCGCCGCGCCGGACGGTGAGGTGCCTCCTCGGTGTGCGGCGCCGGTCGCGGAGGACGCGGTGCGCGACGGCTTCCGCGGCCGTGCGTCCGACGCCGTCCACGCCCGACGCATCCGGTACGGGCGCCCCCTCCCGCCCCGCCGTGTCCGAAGGGCGCGGCGACGGACCGCCGGCTCGCTCCGACGCCCCGTCAATGCCGTTGCGCCGCGACACCGCGACACCGCTGGGCGCCGCGGCCCGCGGCCCACAGGTGCGGGGGGTGCCGGGTGCGGGGGTGCGGGGGTGCGGGACGGGGCGCGAGCGATGGCCCGCGCCCCGTCCCTCGCCCCGTCCCTCTCAGCGCGCGCTGTCCGCCGTGGCCGGCGGCGTCTCCACCGCGACGCCCGGGTCGCCCGCGTCCGCCGTGTAGTCGCCCGGCCGGGTCTCGTCGACGCCGTCGGGTGCCTTCACGGCCCGCAGGACGACGGTGAGGACCACCGTCACCGCGACGTTGAGCACGAAGGCCGTGAGACCGAGGTAGCCGATCTCCCCGATGCCCGGGATCTCCTTGGCCGAGCCGCCGAAGTGCTTCTGGGTCGGCGAGGCCACCCCGTACGCGGCGACCGTGCCGTAGGCCATGCCGACCGCCCAGCCGCCGAGCAGCGCCCAGCGGTGGAACCAGCGGGTGAACAGGCCGCCCACCAGCGCCGGGAAGGTCTGCAGGATCCAGATGCCGCCGAGGAGCTGGAAGTTGATCGCGACGGTCTTGTCCATGCCGAGGACGAAGACCAGCGCGCCCACCTTGACCAGCAGCGACACCAGCTTGGAGACGCGGGTCTCCTCCCGGGGCGTGGCGTCCGGCCTGATGAAGTCCTTGTAGATGTTGCGGGTGAACAGGTTCGCCGCCGCGATGGACATGATCGCCGCCGGGACCAGCGCGCCGATGCCGATGGCGGCGAAGGCCACGCCCGCGAACCAGTCGGGGAACATCGTCTCGAAGAGCTGGGGGATGGCGAGCTGCCCGTTCTTCACCTTGATCCCGGCCGCGACGGCCATGAAGCCGAGCAGCCCCAGCAGGCCCAGCATCAGCGAGTAGAGCGGCAGGATCGTGGTGTTGCGCCGGATCACCTCGCGGCTGCGGGAGGAGAGCGTCGCGGTGATCGAGTGCGGGTACATGAACAGCGCGAGCGCCGAGCCCAGCGCCAGCGTGGCGTACGTCCACTGGCTCGTGCCGCCCGGCACCAGCCCGCCCGAGCCCGCCGCGGTGAACTTGTCGTTCGCGGCGGAGAAGATCTCGTCGAACCCGCCGAGCCTGATCGGGATGTAGATGATCGCCACCGCGATGACGAGGTAGATCAGCGTGTCCTTGACGAAGGCGATCAGCGCGGGCGCGCGCAGCCCCGACGAGTAGGTGTAGGCCGCCAGCACGCCGAAGGCGAGCAGCAGCGGCAGGTCCTTGACGAACCAGTGGGTGTTCTCGCCGCCGCCGACGCCCATCACGTCCAGGACGGCCTGGATGCCGACGAGCTGGAGCGCGATGTACGGCATGGTGGCGAGGATGCCGGTGACGGCGACCGCCAGCGACAGCCCCTTCGAGCCGAACCGGCCGCGCACGAAGTCGGAGGTGGTGACGTAGCCGTGCCGGTGGGAGACGGACCACAGCCGCGGCAGGAAGGTGAAGATCAGCGGGTACACCAGGATCGTGTACGGCACCGCGAAGAAGCCGGAGGCGCCCGCCGCGTAGATCGCCGCCGGGACGGCGACGAAGGTGTAGGCGGTGTACAGGTCGCCGCCCAGCAGGAACCAGGTGACCCAGGTGCCGAACGAACGGCCGCCCAGGCCCCATTCGTCGAGGCTGTGCTCGTTGTCGGCCCGGCGCCAGCGGGCGGCCAGGAAGCCGAGGACGGTGACGAGCGCGAAGAAGAGGATGAAGACGGCGAGCGCGACGCCGTTGACCCCGTCGTTCACCGGGCACCGCCTTCCCGGCGGGCGCGCTGGTCACGCTGCCAGAGCCGGTACGCGGTCATCGTGAGGGCGGTGGAGACGAGCACCCAGGCCATCTGGTACCAGTAGAAGAACGGGATGCCCCATAACGCGGGGTCCGTCCGGGCGTAGGAGCCGACCCACAGCATGGCGACGAACGGTGCGAGGAGGCAGAGGCCGATGACGACGCGGACGGGCGTCACCACCGGGCCTCCGGCGGGTCTTGCGGGTGCTGGCATGCGGCGGTTCCGTTCCCTCGGTGAACACCTCGGTGCAGTGCGCACGAAAATGTAGGGGACGGCGTCCGGGCAGCGGAAGACCCCGGCCGGGGATCTCCGTCCGGCCGGGTGACTGTTCCGCTGTTCCGCGTTCTTTGTTCGCTGTTGTGCCCGCCGTGCCGGGCGGACGGATCGTCAACTCCCGTACACGGCACGTGCGTTCGACGTACCGTGCGTGGAGCGCGCCGTGCCCGCCGGGTCCGGCGCGGGTGCTCCCGCGCGCCTGCCGGCGGGTTCCGCTTCCGGCAGGGCGGGGCTCAGTCCTGGGGGCGCTTGAGGCGGGCCACGAACTTGTACCGGTCGCCGCGGTAGACCGAGCGCACCCACTCCACGGGCTGCTCGGTGCGGTCCAGCGAGTGCCGGGACAGCATCAGCATCGGCAGGCCGACGTCGGTGCCGAGCAGTCCGGCCTCGCGCGGGGTGGCCAGCGAGGTCTCGATGGTCTCCTCGGCCTCCGCGAGATGGACGTCGTACACCTCGGCGAGCGCGGTGTAGAGGGAGGTGTACTTCACCAGGGAGCGGCGCAGCGCGGGGAAGCGCTTCGCCGACAGATGGGTGGTCTCGATGGCCATGGGCTCGCCGTTGGCCATGCGCAGCCGCTCGATGCGCAGCACCCGCCCGCCCGCGGTGATGTCCAGCAGCCCCGCCAGCCGGTCGTCGGCGGTGATGTAGCCGATGTCCAGGAGTTGCGAGGTGGGCTCGAGGCCCTGGGCCCGCATGTCCTCGGTGTACGAGGTGAGCTGGAGCGCCTGGGAGACCTTGGGCTTGGCGACGAAGGTGCCCTTGCCCTGGATGCGCTCCAGCCGGCCCTCGACCACGAGTTCCTGGAGGGCCTGGCGGACGGTGGTGCGGGAGGTGTCGAACTCGGCCGCCAGGGTGCGCTCGGGCGGCACCGGCGTGCCCGGCGTCTGGGTCCGGGTCATGTCGAGGAGGTGCTTCTTCAGGCGGTAGTACTTGGGCACGCGCGCGGTACGGACTGTCGCCCCACCCTCGTTCTCCGCACTGCTGACGTCGGTGCTCATGCTCTGCCTTCCCGGCTCCGGGTGCCGAAGCGGCCGACATCCCCTATCGGCCACGGCTCACATCGTGGCACGGCTCCGCGCCGACACTTCTGGCACGCTCCGTGATCCCTTCTGTATACCTGCGGGACCCCCGTTGGTCTAGTCCACACCGCCGGGGATGCCGCTGGTACGTCGCTGTGGGACCGTACTGGCACGTCGCTCGGGGGTCAGTGGTACACCCGGCCCCGGTCGGTCCGATCTGCCGCTTGCGGAATGAAAGGTCCCTGCATATCTCGGTCGCATCACGGACGCCCGGTGCATGGTTGAAGACCCTTGACAGCCCTATTGGTCTGGGCCAAGCTCCCCCTACTGGTCTACACCATTGGTCCAGGTCCCGGCCCCGTGAGCGGTACGCGTGTCGAGCCACCGCAGGGAGGCAGGGGGGTTTTGTGGCATCCCTGAGGAGGGTGGCGTGAAGCGCAAGCTGATAGCCGCGATCGGTATCGCGGGCATGATGGTTTCGGTCGCGGCGTGCGGGGGCGGCAGCGACAAGGATGATGATGGCGGCAAGAAGGCCGGAGCGGAAGGCTACGCCGGCCAGACGCTCACCGTCTGGGTGATGGACGGTTCCTCCCCCGACGACTGGCAGGCCGACCTCGGCAAGGAGTTCGAGGCCAAGACCAAGGCCAAGGTCAAGTTCGAGGTCCAGCAGTGGAACGGCATCCAGCAGAAGCTGACCACGGCCCTCTCCGAGGAGAACCCGCCCGACGTCTTCGAGATCGGTAACACCCAGACCCCCGCGTACGCCAAGACCGGCGGCCTCGCGGACCTGGGCGACCTGAAGACCGAGATCGGTGGCGACTGGACCGCGTCCCTGAACGAGTCGTCGATCTTCGACGGCAAGCAGTACGCCGCCCCGTGGTACTTCGCCAACCGCGTGGTCCTCTACAACAAGAAGGTCTGGGCGGACGCGGGCATCAAGACCACGCCCAAGACGCGCGACGAGTTCTACGACAACCTGAAGACGATCGGCGAGAAGACCGACGCCGAGCCGATCTACCTGCCCGGCCAGAACTGGTACCACTTCGTCGGCCTCGCCATCGGTGAGGGCGCCGAGCTGGTCAAGAAGGACGGCGACAAGTACGTCTCCAACCTGGACGACCCGAAGGTCGCCGCGGCCGCCGAGACGTACAAGAAGTTCCAGGCCCTGTCCAAGGCCCCCAAGGACAAGGACGAGGCCACCCCGCAGCAGGGTGAGGTCTTCGCCAAGGGCAACGTCGGTGCCTTCATCGGCATGGGCTGGGAAGCCGGCATCGCGACCAAGGCCAACCCGAAGATCGAGTCGGACATCGGCTACTTCACCATCCCGGGCGCCACGGCCGACAAGCCCGAGGGTGTCTTCCTCGGCGGCTCGAACCTCGGTGTCGCCGCGGGCAGCAAGAAGCAGGCGCTCGCCAAGGAGTTCCTGAAGATCGCGCTGTCCGACAAGTTCGAGGGTGGGCTGGCCAAGGCCAACGGCGTCATCCCGAACAAGGAGTCGCTGGTGAGCAACCTCGCGGGCAACGCCCCCGCCGAGGCCGCCGCTCCGGCCGCCGCCGTCGGTGGCACCACCCCGCTGATCCCCGAGTGGGCCGCGGTGGAGAACGCCCCGAACCCGATCAAGACCTACCTGACGGCCGTGCTGAAGGGTAAGACCCCGGCCGAGGCCGCGAAGCAGGTCGAGGGCGAGTTCAACAAGCGCCTGGCGCAGAAGCAGTAACACCGGGTGAGCCGGGGTGGGGGCTGACACGCGACGGCCCCCGCCCCGGCATTGTTTGGACAGGTCGAGAAGAGAGAGACCGCGAGCATGACCGTGCAGACCGAACGGCCGCCCTCCGGCCCGTCGGCCGCCCCCAAGGCGGGCGGCGGAGACGCCGGCCGGCCGAAACCGAGGGCAACGTCGCGCATCGGCGCGCTCGCCCCGTACATGTTGCTGCTGCCCGCCTGCGCGATCACCGCGCTGCTGCTCGGCTGGCCGCTGCTGAAGGACGTCATCCTGTCCTTCCAGAACCTGAACATGGCACAGCTCATCCAGCACGTCACCGAGTGGAACGGCGTCGACAACTACAAGGAGGTCCTCACCGGCGAGGACTTCTGGCGCGTCACCTTCCGCTCGATCCTGTTCACGGCGGCCAACGTCGTCCTGATCATGTTCCTGGGCTCCCTCGTCGGCCTGCTGCTCGCCCGTCTGGGCAAGTGGATGCGGTTCACCCTGCTCCTCGGTCTGGTGCTCGCCTGGGCGATGCCGATCGTGGCCTCCACCACGGTCTACAACTGGCTGTTCGCCGAGCGCTTCGGTGTCGTGAACTGGGTCCTGGACAAGCTGGGCTGGCACTCGATGGCCCACTACAGCTGGACCAGCAGCCAGATGTCGACCTTCTTCGTCATCACCCTGCTGATCGTCTGGGGCTCCATCCCGTTCGTCGCGATCAACCTCTACGCGGCGACCACGACCATCCCCAAGGAGCTGTACGAGGCCGCGTCCCTCGACGGTGCCAACTCCTGGCGCAGCTTCACGACGGTCACCATGCCCTTCCTGCGGCCGTTCCTCTACGCCACGACGTTCCTCGAGGTCATCTGGGTCTTCAAGGCCTTCGTCCAGGTCTACCTGATCAACAACGGCGGACCCGACCGGTTGACCGAGATCCTGCCCGTCTACGCATACGTCGAGGGTGTGGGCAACCAGCACTACGGCATGGGCGCGGCGATCGCCGTCCTGACCATCGCCATCCTGCTGGGTCTGACCGCCTACTACCTCAGGATCGTGCTCAAGCAAGGGGAGGACGAGCTGTGAAGCGCTCGCTCGTCGGCCGTCTGTGGCCCAACATCACGGCCGTCATCCTGTTCATCGGTTTCGTCTTCCCCGTGTACTGGATGTTCGCCACGTCGTTCAAACCGATCGGCGACATCATCTCGGAGGACCCGGTCTGGTTCCCGACCGACGTCACCTTCGAGCACTTCAAGACCGCGACGAAGGTCGACCACTTCTGGACCTACGTCACCAACTCGCTCATCGTCACGATCCTCGCGGTCACCTTCTCCCTGGTCATCGCGCTGATCGGCTCCTTCGCCCTGGCGCGGATGCGGTTCAAGGGACGGCGCGGCTTCATCATCGTCTTCATGCTGGCCCAGATGGCTCCCTGGGAAGTCATGGTCATCGCGATCTACATGATCGTCCGTGACGCCGACATGCTGAACAGCCTGGTGCCGCTGACCGCCTTCTACACGATGATGATCCTCCCCTTCACCATCCTGACGCTGCGCGGCTTCGTCGCCGCCGTGCCGAAGGAGCTGGAGGAGTCCGCGATGGTCGACGGCTGCACCCGCGTCGAGGCCTTCCGCCGGGTCATCCTGCCGCTGCTCGCCCCCGGCCTGATGTCCACGTCGATGTTCGGCTTCATCACCGCCTGGAACGAGTTCGCGCTCATCCTCGTCCTGAACAAGAACGCCGAGGCGCAGACCCTCCCGCTGTGGCTGTCCAGCTTCCAGACCCAGTTCGGCAACGACTGGGGCGCCACCATGGCCGCCTCCTCGCTCTTCGCCATCCCGGTTCTGATCCTCTTCGTCTTCCTCCAGCGCAAGGCCGTCAGCGGCCTGACCGCCGGCGCAGTGAAGGGATAGCGCCCCGATGACGACAATCGCCAGCGGCACCGACACCCTCACCCGCGACGCGCTGACCGTCCTGCAGCCCGGCTTCACCGGCACCACCGCGCCCGACTGGCTGCTGCGCCGCGTCGGCGAGGGTCTCGCCTCCGTCGCCCTGTTCGGGCGGAACATCGAGTCGCCCGAGCAGGTCGCCGCGCTCACCGCCCAGCTCCGTGCCGAGCGCGGGGACATCCTCGTCGCCATCGACGAGGAGGGCGGTGACGTGACCCGGCTGGAGGTGCGCACCGGCTCCTCCTTCCCGGGCAACCTCGCCCTCGGCGCCGTGGACGACGTGGGCCTCACCCGGCAGGTGGCCGCCGAACTCGGCCGCCGGCTCGCGGAGTGCGGGGTCAACTTCAACTGGGCCCCCTCCGCGGACGTCAACTCCAACCCGGACAACCCGGTCATCGGGGTGCGCTCCTTCGGCGCGGACACCGACCTGACCGCCCGGCACACCGCCGCCTACATCACCGGCCTCCAGTCGGCCGGTGTGGCGGCCTGCACCAAGCACTTCCCCGGGCACGGCGACACGGCGGTGGACTCGCACCACGCCCTGCCCCGCATCGACGTGGACGCCGCGGTGCTGGCCGAGCGGGACCTCACCCCGTTCCGCGCGGCCATCGCCGCGGACAGCCGCGCGGTGATGAGCGCCCACATCCTCGTCCCCGCGCTCGACGCGGAGCACCCGGCAACGTTGTCCCGCCGTGTGCTGACCGACCTCCTGCGCGGTGAACTGGGCTACAACGGCCTGATCGTCACCGACGGCATGGAGATGCGGGCCATCGCCGACGTCTACGGCGTCGAGCGCGGCAGCGTCCTGGCCATCGCGGCCGGCGCCGACGCGATCTGCGTCGGCGGCGGACTGGCCGACGAGGAGACCGTCAACCGCCTGTGCGCCGCCCTGGTCGAGGCCGTCCGCTCCGGCGAACTGCCCGAGGAGCGGCTGGCCGACGCCGCCGAGCGGGTCCGCTCGCTGGCCCGCTGGACGGCCGAGGCCGCCCGGACCGCCGACACCGACGGCGCCGACGCGGAGGTCGGCCTGCGCGCCGCCCGCCGCGCCCTGCGCGTCACCGGCGCCGGGGACTTCACGCCGCTCACCGAGGCGCCGTACGTCGCGGCCTTCACCCCCGTCGCGAACATCGCCGTCGGGGACGAGACCCCGTGGGGCGTCGCCGCCGAGCTGGCCGCGCTGCTGCCCGGCACCGAGACCGGCAGCTTCACCGGGGACGACGCCGGGAGCGAGGCCCTGGCCGCGGCCGGCGACCGCCGTGTCGTGGCCGTCGTCCGCGACGAGCACCGCCACCCGTGGATGGCGTCCGCCCTGGACACCCTCCTGGCGGCCCGCCCCGACACGGTCGTGGTCGAGATGGGCGTGCCCCGGGCGGAGCCCCGCGGCGCCCTGCACGTGGCCACCCACGGTGCGGCCCGGGTCTGCGGCCGCGCCGCCGCGGAGATCGTCGCGGGCGTCTGAACGTCCCGGTCCGGGGCGGGGACCTGACCCCCCGCCCCGGACCGGGCGCACCATCCGACCCGGGAGCCCCGCCCGACCCGGTGAGCACGACAAAGGAGCCGGTACCCCCCCGTGGGGTACCGGCTCCTTCCGCGTTCGCGGAACCCGGATCAGATCCCCTGCCAGTCGGGCTTCTGGGCGTAGGTGTGACGGAAGTAGTCGGCGAGCTTCAGCTTGGAGGCGGCGGCCTCGTCGACGACGACCGTGGCGTGCGGGTGGAGCTGGAGCGCCGAGGCCGGGCAGATGGCCGCCACGGGGCCCTCGACGCTGGCGGCGACTGCGTCGGCCTTGCCCTCGCCGGTGGCGAGCAGCACCACGTGACGGGCCTCCAGGATGGTGCCGATGCCCTGGGTGATCACGTGGTGCGGCACCTGCTCGATGTCGCCGTCGAAGAAGCGCGCGTTGTCCACGCGGGTCTGCTCCGTCAGCGTCTTGATGCGGGTCCGCGAGACCAGCGAGGAACAGGGCTCGTTGAAGCCGATGTGCCCGTCGGTGCCGATCCCCAGGAGCTGGAAGTCCACCCCGCCGGCCTCGGTCAGCGCCTTGTCGTACGCGACGCAGGCGGCGAGCACGTCGTCGGCGGTGCCGTCCGGGCCCATGAAGGCGTCGGTGCCGATCCCCAGCGGTTCGAGCACCTCGCGGCGCAGCACCGAGCGGTAGGACTCCGGGTGCTCCGCGGGCAGGCCCACGTACTCGTCGAGCTGGGCGATCCGCGCCCGCGCGGTGTCCACGGCACCCGAGCGCACCTTGCCCGCCAGCGCCTCGTACACGGGCAGCGGCGTGGAACCGGTGGCCACACCGAGCAGGGCCTCGGGCTTGCCCCGGAGGAGCTGTGCCATGGCCTCGGCTATGAGCTCGCCGCCCGCCTTGGCGTCGGGAACGATGACAACTTCCACGCTGGCCTGCCGTTTCGAGGTAGGGGGACCCGCGCGGGGTCCGGGACTGGCTATGTGGGGGTGTGGTTTAGACCAATCTAACAGAGGCGGGCCCTTCCGGCGCGTCGAACCCAAGGGGCGGACAGGGGGTCAGGTGAGCGAGCCGCCCGTGGCGTCGATCCAGCTTCCGGTTATCCAACGGCCCTGGTCGGAGGCGAGGAACGCGACCACGTCGGCCACCTCCGCGGGGCTCCCCACGCCGCCCAGCGCGGAGAGGGACTCGGCCGCGGCGCGGCCGGCCGCGCTCGACAGCATCGGGGCGGTGTTGTCCGTGTCGATGACTCCGGGGGCCACCGAGTTGACCGTGATGCCGCGCGGGCCCAGCACCTTGGACAGGTCGCGGGAGAGCACGTCCAGCGCGCCCTTCGTCATCGCGTACGCCACGTTCTCCGGCATCACGGCGCTGCGGGCCAGCCCGGAGGAGATGTTGACGACCCGGCCGCCGTCCCGCAGCCGGTCCAGGGCGTGGTGGAGGAGAAAGAAGGGGGAGCGCACGTTCACCGCGAAGAGCGCGTCGTACTCCGCCCCGCCCATCTGCCCGATCGGGCGGGAACTGCCGATCCCGGCGTTGTTCACCAGGATGTCGACCCCGTCCGCGTGCCGGTCGAACTCCTTCCACAGGGTCTCGGCGGCGTCGGGCTCGCTCAGATCCGCCCGGATCGCGAAGGCGGAGCCGCCCGCCGACTCGATGGCGGCGACCGTCTCCGCCGCCGCCTCCGCGTTGCTGCCGTAGTGCACCGCGATCCGGGCGCCGTCGCGGCCCAGCCGCTCCGCGATGCCCCGTCCGATGCCCCGGCCCGCCCCCGTCACGAGAGCCGTCCTGCCCGCAAGCGCGCTCATCGAGCCGCCCCCTCATACTTGTCTAGCGGTCGCTACAGAAAGAACCGTACAACGGGGTGCCGACTTTTTCTAGTGCTCGCTATAAAATGTGGGCATGGTGAGCGCAGAGCAGAGCGGAGCGGCGGCCGGCCCGGCCCGGCCCGACGGCGGCCGGACCCGCGGCCGGCCCCGGTCCTTCGACCGGGCGACTGCCCTGGAGAAGGCCCTGATGGCCTTCTGGGAGCAGGGGTACGAGGCCACCTCGGTCTCCGACCTCACCCGCGTCATGGGCATCGGGGCCCCCAGCCTGTACGCGGCCTTCGGCGACAAGCGGTCGCTCTTCGAGGAGGTCGTCCGGGTGTACGCGGAGCGCAACGACGGCTTCGACCGGGCCCTGGCCGAGGAGCCCACCGCCCGCGCGGCCGTGGAGCGGATGCTGCGCGAGGCCGCCGCCGCGTACACGGCCCCCGGGCACCCCCGGGGCTGCCTGGTCATCCACGCCGCGGCCAACTGCTCGACCCCGGGGATAGCGGAGTCCCTGCGCGAGCGCCGCAACGCCAACATCACCGCCGTCGAGGTCCGCGTCCGCGCCGCCGTGGCGGCCGGGGAGCTGCCCGGGGACACCGACGCCGCCGCGCTCGCCCGGCACACCGGCGCGGTGGTCCAGGGCATGTCGCAGCAGGCCCGCGACGGGGCGAGCCGTTCCGAGCTGGAGGCGATGGTGGGCGTCGCGCTGGCGGCGTGGCCGCGGGAGGCGGGCCACCAGGACTAGATCCCTGCGTCGCCTTCCCGCCGGCCCCATGGCGCCGGACGCGCGCTCCCGCCGCACCGGGCCCGTTCCCGGGGCCCGGGCGCGGATCGTACGCGGGCCGGGGTCCGAGCGCTGGCCGGGGTCCGAGCGCCGGGAGTACGAGCCCGCCGGGTCCTGCGGGTCCCCCGGGCGGACAAGGGGACGCGGTGCCAGGACCCGGGTCGCCCTCCCGGACGTGTTCGGCAGGGTGCGTGGTGTGGCGGGCGCCCACTGCCGCCCCTTCGTTCGCGCCGTGTCTCCTCGTTCCCGCCGTGTCCACGCGTTCCCGTCGCGCCGCCGTCCCTCGCCGCCCCGCCGTCCGCCTCCTGCCGCCGTCCCGCGCCCCGCCGCAGCCCCGCGCGGGCGCCCCGAACCGCCCCCTCCTCCACCGCTTGGCCGCCGCGCGTCCGCTCCCGCCGGTCCCCGTGCGGGCGAACCCGAACACGCCTTTCCCGGGCGCGACATGTTCCGCGATGCACCCGGGCCGGGGCGGCCGGGAACCCGTGCCGTCCGCCGCATGGACACGGCGAATGGTCTAGTCCACAATGGCTCCTGAGACCGGGCGTGCGCACGCGCACGCCGACGATAGGGCTTCCGCCTTCCCCGCACAGGAGGGCGGACCGAGGAGCCGGGCTCTCTGCCCTGACTGCCGGGTTCCTCACCCACGGCCGACCGGGACCGCACACCCCACGGCCGTTGTTTGCTCCGGGCTGCGGTGCCGGGAGGGCTGAGGGTCCCTCCCAGGCGCCGCGGCCCGTGGGTTTTCCCGGGGCCGCCGGACACCGCGGGGGCGGCTGGTTTCGATCGCCTCCCCGACCGCCGGGTACGCTCGCCCCGTGCCCTCCATGAACGAACTCGTGCGCCAGCACACCGCCCTGGACGACTCCGACCTCGAGTGGCTCCACCTGCTGGTCTCGGAGTGGCAGCTCCTCTCCGACCTCTCCTTCGCCGACCTGGTCCTCTGGGTCCCCACCCGGGACGGCACGCGGTACGTGTCCGTGGCGCAAATGCGGCCCAACACCGGCCCCACCTCGTACCAGGACGACATGGTCGGCCATCTGGTGCCGCGGGGCCGCCGCCCCATGCTGGACATCGCCCTGGACGAGGGGCGGATCGTGCGCGAGGGCGACCCGGAGTGGCGCGAGGAGGTCCCGGTCCGCGTCGAGTCGATCCCGGTGCGCCGCCAGGAGCGGGTGCTCGGCGTCATCGCCCGCAACACCAACCTGCTGACCGTGCGCACCCCGAGCCGCCTGGAGCTCACCTATCTGCAGAGCGCCTCCGACCTCGCGCAGATGATCGCGGCCGGCGCCTTCCCGTTCGAGAACCAGCAGGTCGACATGGACGCCTCGCCCCGCGTCGGGGACGGTCTGATCCGCCTGGACGCGGACGGGATCGTCCACTACGCGTCACCGAACGCGCTGTCGGCCTATCACCGGATGGGGTTGGCCGCCGACCTCGTCGGACACCACCTCGGACAGACGACCGCCGAACTCGCCCCGTCCCGCGGTCCGGTCGACGAGGCGCTCGCCAAGGTGGCCAGCGGCTGGGCGCCGCGCGAGTTCGAGGTCGAGGCGCGGGGCGGGGTGATCCAGTTCCGCGCCATCCCGCTCAAGCCCAAGGGCACCCGCATCGGGTCCCTGGTCCTGCTCCGCGACGTCACGGAACTACGGCGCCGGGAACGCGAACTGATCACCAAGGACGCCACCATCCGGGAGATCCACCACCGGGTGAAGAACAACCTTCAGACGGTGGCCGCGCTGCTGCGGCTCCAGGCCCGCCGGATCGAGTCCGAGCGGGGGCGCGAGGCGCTGGAGGAGGCGGTGCGCCGGGTCGGCTCCATCGCGATCGTCCACGAGACGCTGTCCCAGAACCTGGACGAGCGGGTGGAGTTCGACGAGATCGCGGACCGGGTGCTGGCCATGGTGGCGGAGATCGCGCCGGGCAAGGTCATCGGCCGGCGCACCGGCCGCTTCGGCATCCTGGACGCCGAGGTCGCCACCCCGCTGTCCATGGTGCTGACCGAGGTGCTGCAGAACGCGCTGGAGCACGGTTTCCGGCAGGGCGAGACGGGCACGGTGGAGGTCTCGGCCGTGCGCGGCGGGACGACGAAGCAGGCCCGCCTCCTGGTCACCGTCCAGGACGACGGGGTGGGCCTGCCCGAGGACTTCGACCCGCACCGCTCCGGCAATCTCGGGCTGCAGATCGTCCGCACCCTGGTGGAGGGCGAACTGGGCGGCTCCTTCGACATGGTGCCCGCTCCGGGGCGGGGCACCCGGGTGATCCTCGACATTCCCGTGGCGACGAGGAAGGAACGGCCCAAGTGACGCGAGCGCGGCGCGGAAAGGTCCGCCGCGTCAACAGGAGGTGTCCATCGGGTCAATCGGGTGCGGGGGAGGGTGGCCCCGTCAACCTGATGCGGTGAAAGACAACGCCAAAGAGCCGTCGGCGGAACGCCTTTCCGGAAACGGCCGGGAACAGCGAAAAGCCCCGGACCGTGAAGTCCGGGGCCAATGCTCGTGCTTGCGCATCGGGGTACTGCGCGCTGCGGCTCGGGGGCGGGAGTTGCGTACACGCTGTACGCGCCGCCAAGCTCAGGCTGTCAGCAGGGGTGGCTGGTCAGGCGGATGCCTGACGAGCCCGGTTGCGGGCGGCACGGCGCTTCATCGCGCGGCGCTCGTCCTCGCTGAGACCACCCCAGACGCCGGAGTCCTGGCCGGACTCGAGCGCCCACTGCAGACACTGCTCCATTACCGGGCAGCGACGGCAGACGGCCTTGGCTTCCTCGATCTGCAGCAGCGCGGGACCGGTGTTGCCGATGGGGAAGAAGAGCTCGGGGTCTTCCTCGCGGCAAACGGCGCGGTGACGCCAGTCCATGGCTGCTACCTCTCCTTGGTATTACGTGCAAGTGCTTGTGAATGTGAACGCTTTCACGAATCCCTCAACAAGGGAAGGGCCTACCGCCAGGTTCCCTGGCGCGCGGTCCTGTGATTTGAGGAGGGGTTCCGGTGATCAGTGGAGGCCGGTGTTGCGGGCCGTCCCGATCGCCATGTAGAGATTCGCAAACCTCGGCGGCGGATACAACCCCTTCCGGAAAGTTTTTTTTGATTCTTCGGTGTCGACTAGGTCACAGCCGTACTTCCATGGGGTGGACCCTGGCCTAAACGTTCGAGTGAAAGGACTTTGGGCCCTTCTGCTCACACAATCACACGCAGTGCACGGCGTACGCCTGTGAACGTCACGCTGGTGCGCAGCCCCAGATGGTCACCGTCCATCTGGAGGGGCAGTGGCGCCTTCGAATGCAAGGTGAAGGCACTCAGGTCGTGCAGGGAGACCGCGTGTCTGCCCCGGGGGCCCCGCTCGGGGGACGAAGTGAGCAACTGGGTGCCATACCGGGCAACCGCGGCGGTCGACAGACGGCTCAGGCCGAGCACGTCGAGACCGGTATCGAACGAGGCCTTAGGCGACGCGTAGATCGGGCGATTGCCGAGAAACGTCCAGGGGCACGTGTTCGAGACTATGGAGAGCACCAGACCGGTGACCGGGTCCTCGCCCTCCCGCTCCAGGGTGATCGTCCCGCTGCGGCGGTGCGGCTCGCCGATGAGCTGACGCACCACCTGGCGCACGTACAGGGCGTGCGTCGACTTCGCGCCCTGCTCACGGTGCTGCTCGACCCGCCCGACCACCCCCGCGTCGAAGCCGAGCCCGGCGTTGAAGGTGAACCAGCGGGACGGCACCGACTCGTCGTCCGTGCCGGGGGTTCCCGAGGCCAGTCCGAGGCCGACGGTCCGCTCGCGGCCCTCGCGCAGCGCGTCCAGCAGGGCACCGGTCGCCTCCACCGCGTGGTTGGGCAGGCCCAGGGCGCGCGCGAAGACGTTGGTGGAGCCGCCGGGGACCACCGCGAGGCGGGGCAGGCGGTCGGGGTCGGGCCCGGCGTGCAGCAGCCCGTTGACGACCTCGTTCACCGTGCCGTCACCGCCGAGGGCCACCACCAGCTCGATGTCCGCGCTCTGCGCCGCCTGGCGGCCGAGATCGCGTGCGTGGCCGCGGTACTCGGTGGTGACCGCCTCCAGCTTCATCTCGCTCGCGAGCGCGTGGATCAGGACGTCGCGCGTACGCGCGCTCGTGGTGGTTGCCGCCGGGTTGACCACGAGAAGTGCACGCATGGGGTGCAGGGTACCTACTGCGGGGTACTCGTCCCAGACCGAGGTGGGTCTCCGGCGGGAGAAACGGCGGAAGTGCGGGCGTAAGGGGCGGGGGAGAACGGGACGGACGCCCGGGGCGGGAACCGGTTGACCCGGGACGGTGCGGAGCCGGGTCCGGCGCGGTGGACGACGGGCCCGTCACGGCACCCGGGCGGTCGGCACCGGCACCGGCGCCGGCGGTGCGCGCGGCCGGGACGCCTGCGACGGGACATGCCCGGCCGGGATGTGTGTCCCCGAACACGTGCCGCCTCGGGAGGGGCCGACGCGCGGGGCGGGACGGCGCGCGCGGCGGGAGGCCGCCACCCGCCCCGGGCGGGGAGGGCACCCGCGTGGCCGCGATGCCGGCGAACGCCCCTCCGCCGGGACGGCACACATCCCCGTCACCGCCGCGGTCGCCGGGAACCGGTGCGCCAGGAGCACCGCCCGGCGCGGATGCCGCGGGCGCGGGTGCGGAAGCCGCGTCGCTCGGGAAGCCGCGTGCGCGCGAGGAGGTACGGCGTGCCCGGCGGGCGATCCGTGCCGGGGCCTCGCCCGGGGAGCGGGGCGCCCGGGGGCTACCCTTCCAGGGTGAGCAGCGAGCAGACCCCCGCCCCCGAAGCCCCCGCCGACGCGCCGGAGCCCCGTCCGGGCCGGCTGACCGCCGTGGCGGCGCTCGCCGCGCTGGAGGGGCTGGTGCTCGTCGTGGGCGGCGTGTGGGTGCTGGTGGAGGGCCTGACCGGGCACCCCGACGACCGGACCACGGCCCTCACCGGCGGCGTCACCCTGATGGTCCTCGGACTGCTGCCCCTGATCGCCGCGCGCGGGCTGCTCGCCTGCCGGGGCTGGAGCCGGGGCCCCGCCGTCATCACGCAGATCCTGGCCCTGCCCGTCGCCGTCAACCTGATCGGCTCCGACGGGGTGGCCGTCCCCGCGGGCGTCGCGCTCGGCGCGGTGGCCGTCACGGCGCTGCTCATGCTGGTCAACCCGGCCACGACGCTGGCCCTCGGGATCAAGGGGCCCGGCGGGAACAGGAAGTGACCGCTTCCTGAGCCCGGCCGTCCGCGCCCCCGCCCTCGGGCGGTGGACCGCGGCGGCGGTCACCGCCCGGGAGGCGTCACCGGGCCGCGTCTCGGACGGCACCTCCCGGCCCTGCGGCGGCGGCTACTCCTCGACGAGGAGCTTCTCCCGCAACTGCGCCAGGGTGCGCGCCAGCAGCCGCGACACGTGCATCTGGGAGATGCCGACCTCCTGCGCGATCTGCGACTGGGTCATGTTGCCGAAGAAGCGGAGCAGCAGGATGCGCTTCTCCCGGGGCGGCAGGTCCTCCAGCAGCGGCTTGAGGGACTCCCGGTACTCGACCCCCTCCAGTGCCTCGTCCTCGGCGCCGAGGGTGTCCGCGACGGCCGGGGACTCGTCGTCGGTGTCAGGGACGTCCAGGGACAGCGTGGAGTACGCGTTGGCGGACTCCAGGCCCTCCAGGACCTCCTCCTCGGAGATCGCCAGCCGCTCCGCCAGCTCGTGGACCGTGGGGGAGCGGCCGTGCAGCTGGGACAGCTCCGCCGTGGCCGTGGTGAGGGCCAGCCGGAGCTCCTGGAGCCGGCGCGGGACGCGCACCGCCCAGCCCTTGTCCCGGAAGTGCCGCTTGATCTCGCCGACCACCGTCGGGGTCGCGTACGTGGAGAACTCCACCCCGCGCTCCGGGTCGAAGCGGTCGACGGACTTGATCAGCCCGATGGTGGCGACCTGCGTCAGGTCGTCCAGCGGCTCGCCCCGGTTGCGGAAGCGGCGGGCGAGGTGCTCGACGAGCGGCAGGTGCATGCGGACGAGCCGGTTGCGCAGCTCCGCGTACTCGGGGCCGTCCTTCTCCAGCGTGCGCAGCTCCATGAACAGGGCGCGCGCCCCGCTGCGGTCCTGAGGGTCGTGCCGCGCGCCCTGCGCGCCGCGCACGGCCGGCGCCGCGTCCTCGGAGTCCCGCTCGTGCTCGCTCATCGTCCCGTCCGTCGCCCTTTCCCGAGCCGACGCCCCGCCCCGGCCGGGCCCGACGGGGGTGCTCCCCGCCGGTCCGTCCGGAGGCGCGTTCCGCACGGCACCGTCGCCGGGCCGCTGCCCCGCGCCGGGGACGCCGGCTCCGGGCGCGGCCTCGTCCTCCGGATGCGGGCGGGCCTGCTCGGGGATTCCGTCGATGCCGTCCGCCACGCGCCGGGCCTCGCTGGGCACACCCGTGCCCTCGGCCGACAGCTCCCGTGTCCCGCGCTCCTCGTCCCGCACCGGCCCGTCCCCGTTCCTCACGCCGGCCCGGGTCCGGCGCCGCGCTGTTTGTAGAGGCTGATCGAAACGGTGTTGTCCTCGTCCACGGCGGAGGAGACCTTGCCCGCGAGGGCCGACAGCACGGTCCACGCGAAGGTGTCCCGCGAGGGCGCGTGACCGTCCGTGGTCGGTGCCGAGACGGTGACCTCCAGCGAGTCGTCGACGAGGCGGAAGACGCAACTGAGCACCGAGCCGGGCACGGCCTGCTGCAGCAGGATCGCGCAGGCCTCGTCGACCGCGATGCGCAGGTCCTCGATCTCGTCGAGGGTGAAGTCCAAACGGGCCGCGAGGCCGGCCGTCGCCGTACGCAGCACCGACAGGTAGGCACCCGCGGCCGGCAGCCGGACTTCCACGAAGTCCTGGGTCGCGGGCTCGCCTGCGATCTGGGACACCCTCACCTCCAAGGTGGTACATGCGCTACCGGGCCGGGACGACCCCGGGGTAGCGCGACACGTGGTTCAGCGGTGACGTTATCGCGCTCCGATGTCTCCCGTCCCCGGGACCCCGGCCCCTGCTGTCACTCATAGTAAACACGTGAACACGCACAGTGGCTAGGGGTTCGGCGGGTCCAAATCGGAAGAGCGCGCGCCGGGTTGACGTACCCATGGCTCAGACGGTCGAACCGTCTCCGGCACAGGTCACGGGCCGGTCACACCAGAACATGATCGACAAAACACCAGCGCCAGTCCTCCCCGGGTTCGAAGGTCCGTATCACGGGATGGCCGGTCTCCTCGTGGTGCGCCGTCGCGTGCCGCCGCGGCGAGGAGTCGCAGCAGCCGACGTGACCGCAGGTGAGACACAGCCGCAGTTGAACCGGGTCCGTGCCCTCGGCCAGGCATTCGGGACAGGTGCCGCCAAGCGGCTGCGGTTCCGGGTGCGGCAGCGCGTCGACGTGCGTGCACTGTTTCATGATGCCCAGGTTACGACGGGTGCGCGGGTGAGCGCGCGAACGCGGAGGACGGGCGAGGCCGATGGACGTGATGCCGCTCTTGCTGCTGGTGGCGGGGAGCGCCGCGGTCGCCGCCGCCGGCCGCCGCACCCCGGTCCCGGCACCCCTGCTGCTGGTCGCGGCCGGGCTGGCGGTCAGCTACCTCCCCGGGGTCCCCGACTACACCCTCGACCCGCACGTCGTCCTGCCGCTGCTGCTGCCGCCCCTGCTGTACACGGCGGGCACCGACAGTTCCTACCTCGACCTGCGGGCCCACGTGCGGCCCGTGGCGCTGCTGTCCGTGGGGTACGTGCTCTTCGCGACCTTCGTCGTCGGCTGCGCCGCCTACCTGATCGTGCCGGGGCTGCCGCTGACCGCCGCCCTGGTGCTGGGCGCGGTCGTGGCACCGCCCGACGCGGTCGCGGCCACGGCGGTCGCCCGCCGGGTGGGCCTGCCGTCCCGGATCACCACGATCCTCCAGGGCGAGTCCCTGGTGAACGACGCCACCGCGATCACCGCCTTCAAGGTCGCCCTCGCGGCGGCGGTCGGCGAGGGCGCCACCTGGGCGGGCGGCATCGGCGAGTTCCTGCTCGCGGCGGTCGGCGGCGTGGGCGTCGGACTGGTGCTGATGGTGCCGCTGCACTGGCTGCGCACCCATCTGCGGGAGGCCCTGCTGCAGAACACGCTCTCCCTGCTCATCCCGTTCGTCGCGTACGCCGCCGCCGAGCAGGTGCACGCCTCCGGGGTCCTCGCGGTCGTCGTCGTCGCCCTGTACCTGGGCCACCGCGCCTGGGAGGTCGACTTCGCCACCCGCCTCCAGGAGGACGCGGTGTGGACGATGGTCGCCTTCGTCCTGGAGTCGGCGGTCTTCGCCCTCATCGGGCTGCAACTGCCCGTCGTCCTCAGGGGCCTCGGTACCTACGCCGTCGCCGACGCCGCCTGGTACGCCGTCGCCGTGTTCCTGGTCGTCGCCGCCGCCCGCTTCGTCTGGGTGTACCCGGCGACCTTCCTGCCGCGCCTGCTCTCCGCCCGCGTGCGCGCGCGGGAGGACGATCCCGGCTGGAAGGCGCCCTTCGTGATCGGCTGGGCCGGGATGCGCGGCGTCGTCTCCCTGGCCATCGCCTTCTCCGTCCCGCTCACCGTCCACGGCGGCGGGCCCTTCCCCGAACGGAACCTGATCCTGTTCCTGACCTTCACCACGGTCATCGGCACCCTGGTGGTCCAGGGGGTGAGCCTGCCGCCGCTGATCCGGCTCCTGGGGTTCCCCGCCCACGACACCCGGGCCGAGACCCTCGCGGAGGCCAACGCCCAGGCCCAGGCCTCCCGGGCCGCCGAGGAACGCCTGGACGACCTGCTCACCGACGAGCGCAACGCCCTGCCCGGCCCGCTCGCGGACCGCCTGCGCATGGTCATGGAGCGCCGCCGCAACGCCGTCTGGGAACGGCTCGGCCAGGTCAACCCCGTGACCGGGGAGAGCGTCGACGACACCTACCGGCGGCTGTCGCGGGAGATGATCGGCGCCGAGCGCGCGGTGTTCGTCCGGCTCCGGGACGGCCGGTACATCGACGACGAGATGCTGCGCACCCTGCTGCGCAGGCTGGACCTGGAGGAGGCGGCGGCCTACCGGGAGGCGGCGTAGCCCGCGCGCGGCGGCGGGACCGGGGCCGGGGCGCCTCCGTCCGCCCTCCCGCGCGGGCGCTCGGACGGGTGACTCCGGCCCGGCCGTTCCCCCCGTGTCCGTCCTCCCGCGCGCGAGCGCCGCACCGTCCGCCCTCCCGCGCGGGTGCCCGGACGGCGATCCGGTCAGGCGAAGGGCCGCCCGGTGATGACGGCCGCCAGCGTCGTCCCGCGCGCGAAGGCGTGCTCCCGGGTCAGGGCCAGCAGGCCGTACAGCATCTTGGCGACGTAGACGCGCTCCACGGGCAGCCCGTGGCGGTCCTCGAAGTCGTCGGCGAAGGCCTCCAGCCCGGGGGTGGAGCGGGCGTACCCGCCGCAGTGGAAGCGGTCGTCCAGGCTCCAGGCGCCCCGGGGGCCGCCGAACGCCTCCTCCTGGAGGCGCCGTATCTCCCCGGCGAGGAAACCGCCCCCCTTGAGGACGGGTATCCCGAGCGCCCGGCTCCCCGCGGGCAGTCCGGCGGCCAGGCCCGCGAGGGTGCCGCCGGTGCCGCAGGCCAGCGCCACCACGTCCGCCCGTCCGGCCAGCTCCCCGCCGAGATCCCGGCAGCCCCGGACGGCCGCCGCGTTGCTGCCGCCCTCCGGGACGACGAACGCGCCCTCCGCGCCCGCGGCCCGCAGCAGGGCCGCCAGGATCTCCGGGTCGGACTTGCGGCGGTACGTCGCGCGGTCGGTGAAGCACAGCCGCATGCCGTCGGCGGCGCACCGGGCGAGGGAGGCGTTGAGCGGCCGGTGCGCCAGCTCCTCGCCGCGCACCACGCCGACCGTGGGCAGGCCGAGCAGCCGTCCGGCGGCGGCCGTGGCCCGCAGGTGGTTGGAGTACGCCCCGCCGAAGGTGACGACCGCGCGCCCGCCGGCCCGGGCGAGGTTGGGCGCGAGCTTGCGCCACTTGTTGCCGACCAGCTCCGGGTGGATGAGGTCGTCCCGTTTCAGCAGCAGCCGCACCCCGTGCCGTTCGAACCGCGCGTCGGCGGCCGGCACCAGCGGCGAGGGCAGCCGGGGGCCCGGCAGGGAGGGCCGTCCGCCGCTCCGGCCGGTGCTGTCGGTGCTGGTCACACGGCCATTGTGCCGTGCGACGGGCGGCCCTGCCGGGT
This sequence comes from Streptomyces sp. NPDC107521, assembly GCF_055598485.1. Lineage (NCBI taxonomy): Bacteria > Bacillati > Actinomycetota > Actinomycetes > Kitasatosporales > Streptomycetaceae > Streptomyces > Streptomyces sp. NPDC107521. Next base: position 155,458 of record NZ_JBVKAT010000007.1, on the reverse strand, counting down.
CACTTCAGCCGGTCCCGGACGCGTTCGCGCATCGACGCCATGGTGAACCCCCTGGGATCCGACTTCCCGGGCTGCCACTCCAGGTGGCCGATGACGGACCGCTCCGTCCAGCCGTGGTGGCGGCAGACCGCCGCGGCGGCCCGCTCGACGGCCTCCAGCTGCGCGCGGGGCCAGGGGTCCTCCCCGTCGCCCAGGTTCTCGCACTCGAAGCCGTAGAAGTACCGGTTGCCGTCGGTGTTCGCCTCGTTGTCGCCGGGCAGGCGCTTCTCCGCGACGACCGCGCGCAGCACGTCGTCGTCACCGGACCCGGCGTGGTTGACGCGGCCGTAGCCCACCAGGTGGACCCGGCCGTCCTTGGTGATGACGCCGTGGCACAGCGGCCCCGGCAGGTCCTCGTGGCCCGTGCGGCAGATCTCCACGGTGCGCGCGCCGCCGCTGGTCACCGTGTGGTGGACCATCACGCCGTGGACGGGCCCCCAGGGGCCCTTGTGGTCGCGGTTGTGGTGCCGCCAGTCGCCGACCTCGACGACGGTGAGGCCCTCGGCCCTCAGCGCCCCGAGGAAGCTGTCCGCGGACATGGGTGAGGCCATGGCCGGCTCCTCCGTTCCGTGCGACGGCCGCCGGACGCGACCGCCGGGTACCGGGCTTGTACCGAAACGGAGCGATCCCTACTGCTTGTTCGGGCCGCCTTCCCCATTGTTCGTATCGCGTGCGAACGATTTCGGACGGAATGGCGAATGAGCAACGGTGGAAAGGCCGTTGGAGGCCCCCGCACCGGCACTTCGAACGAATGATCATCCCTGCCCCGCGCACCGATGATCCATTCTCGCTCTTTCGTGTAATAGCACTGGCGGGCTCCGTCGTGAAGGCTGACCCGTGCACATTGATGCCGGGCGCAGCCGTCCGGCATGACCGGGAGGGCAATTCCATATGTCGGTAGGCGAAGAGGTCCGCACCGAGCAGACGAGGCCGCAGCAGAGCCTCGGCACGGCGGCAGCGCGGAACCTGGCCACCACGACCAAGTCCGTGCCGCAGATGCAGGAGATCAGCTCGCGCTGGCTGCTGCGCACCCTTCCCTGGGTGGACGTCCAGGGCGGCACGTACCGGGTGAACCGGCGCCTGACGTACGCCGTCGGCGACGGCCGGGTGACGTTTGTGAAGACCGGCGACCGCGTCGAGGTCATCCCCGCGGAGCTGGGCGAACTGCCCGCCCTGCGGTCCTACGAGGACGAGGGGGCGCTCGCCGAGCTGGCCCGCCGCTGCCAGCAGCGCGAGTTCGGCCCCGGCGAGGTGATCGCCTCCTTCGGCACCGAGGCCGACGCCGTCTACCTGCTGGCGCACGGCAAGGTGGAGAAGGTCGGCACCGGCCCCTACGGCGACGACGCCGTGCTCGGGGTCCTGGCCGACGGCGCCTACTTCGGCGACGGGGCCCTGCTCGACCCGGGGGCCATCTGGGAGTACACCGCCCGCGCCGTCACCGCCTGCACGGTGCTGGTCCTGCCCCGCCAGGACCTGGAGCAGGTCGCGGAGCGCACGGAGTCCCTGCGCGACCACCTCCAGCAGCTCCGTTCCCTCCCCGAGCAGCGCACCAACAAGCAGGGCGAGAAGGCCATCGACCTCTCCGCCGGCCACACCGGTGAGCCCGATATCCCGCACACCTTTGTCGATTACGAAGCCCGCCCCCGCGAATACGAGCTGAGCGTCGCCCAGACCGTGCTGCGCATCCACTCGCGCGTGGCCGACCTCTACAACCAGCCGATGAACCAGACGGAGCAGCAGATCCGCCTGACCGTCGAGGCGCTGAAGGAGCGCCAGGAGCACGAGCTGGTCAACAACCGCGAGTTCGGCCTGCTGCACAACTGCGAGTACGACCAGCGCATCCAGCCGCACGCCGGGGTGCCCGGCCCGGACGACCTGGACGAGCTGCTCAGCCGCCGGCGCGGCACCAAGCTGCTCCTCGCCCACCCGCGCGCCATCGCCGCCTTCGGCCGCGAGCTGAACAAGCGCGGACTCGTCCCCGAGACGATCGACATCGCCGGCAACCGCATCCCGACCTGGCGCGGTGTCCCGATCTACCCGTGCAACAAGATCCCGGTCACCGAGGCGCGGACCACCTCGATCATCGCGATGCGTACCGGTGAGCAGGACCAGGGCGTCATCGGCCTGCGCGCCACCGGCATCCCCGACGAGATCGAGTCGAGCCTCTCGGTGCGCTTCATGGGCATCAACGAGCAGGCCATCATCAAGTACCTGGTCACGGCCTACTACTCGGCCGCCGTCCTCGTGCCCGACGCCCTCGGCGTCCTGGAGAACGTCGAGATCGGCCGCTGGCAGTGACGTCCGTTCCCCCCGCGCCGTGTTCCCGCCCTCCGGGGCGGGTACACCCCGGGGGTACGGGCAAGCACGCGGGCGGACGGGAGAGATGAGTCCATGACGGACGCTGGGTACGGCGCCACCGAACTGTCCCTTCCCACGGGAACGCTGGAACGGCACGAGCCCCTCGGGATACGCGGGGGCACGGAGCCGGGGGCGGTGCCCGAGGGGCAGGACGGTCCGGCTCCGGGCGGTCCCGGTACGGGGGCGTCCGACGAGGCGGCGGAGCTGCTGCGGCGGTCCCGGGCCTCGGTCGACCCGGAACTGCGGGAGGCCGTGGCGTCGTTGCCCGCCACCATGCGTCGCATCGGGCTCTACCACTTCGGCTGGCAGCACGCCGACGGCAGCCCCGCCGACGGCAACGCGGGCAAGGCGATCCGCCCCGCCCTCGTCCTCGCCTCGGCCGCCGCGCTCGGGGGGCCCGCGGCCCGTGCCGCGGCCGTCCGGGCCGCGGCGGCGGTGGAGCTGGTCCACAACTTCACCCTGCTGCACGACGACGTGATGGACCGGGACGCCACCCGCCGCCACCGGCCCACCGCGTGGACGGTGTTCGGCGACGCCGACGCCATCCTCGCCGGGGACGCCCTCCAGGCGCTCGCCCTGCGGCTGCTCGCCGCGGACGCGCACCCCGCGTCCGCGGAGGCGGCCACCCGGCTCGCCGACTGCGTCATGGAGCTGTGCGAGGGGCAGCACGTGGACACGGCCATGGAGCGGCGCTGCCCGACCGAGGTCACCCTCGACGAGACGCTCGCCATGGCCGAGGCCAAGACCGGCGCGCTGCTCGGGTGCGCCTGCGCGCTCGGCGCGCTGTACGCGGGCGCCTCCGCCGAGGACGTGGCGGCGCTGGACGCCTTCGGCCGCGAGGCAGGGCTGGCCTTCCAGCTCATCGACGACGTCATCGGCATATGGGGCGACCCGCGCCGCACCGGCAAGCCGGCCGGGGCGGACCTGGCGGCCCGCAAGAAGTCGCTGCCGGTGGTGGCGGCGCTCACCTCCGGCACCCCGGCCGCCGCGGAGCTCGCCGAGCTGTACGCGGCGCCCTACGCGGAGGGCACGGAGGACCTGGAGGAGACCACCAGGATCGTGGAGCGGGCGGGCGGCCGGGACTGGGCCCAGGCCCAGGCGGCGGACCGGATGGCCCGTGCCATGCAGGCGCTGTCGCGCGCCGTGCCCGATCCGGAGGCCGCGGGCGGTCTGCTGGCGCTGGCCGAGTTCGTGACCCGGCGCAGGGCCTGACGGCCGCCGCCCGGGCAGGACCCGGGGCCCGTGCAGGGCCGTACGGCGTCGGACCGGCGTACGGCCGCACCGCCCAGGGCCCCGGCAGCGGGCCCCGCACTGCCCCACGGTGTGCGGGGCCCGTCCCCTGTCCCCGGCCCTGCGGAGCCGTGCGCTCCCGGGCGCGGCCAACGGGACGCCGCACCGGCCGGTGCGCCGCCCGAGCCACCCGTTAGGCTTCAACGGCCGTGCAGACAGGCGAGGTTGAACCGAAGGGCGGGCGGACATGGGCGTGGCGATCCGGACGGCGGGACCCGGCGACCGGGAGCTGGTCGTCCGGCTGCTCGACGAGGCGTTCCAGGACGATCCGGTCAGCGGCTGGGTCTTCCCCGGCGCGGAGTACCGCCGCCGCACCCACCACCGGCTGATGGCCGCCTTCGCCGACGTGGTCCTCGCCGAGGGCCGCGTCGACCTGACCGAGGACGGCGCCGCCTGCGCGATGTGGCTCTCGGTGCCCGCCGGGGAGGACGACGGCGCGGACGACGACACCCCCGTCCGGATGCGCCTGGCCGTCGATCCCGGGAACGACCGGATCGAGCGGATCGCGCGGCTGACGGCGGGCATCCATCCGGCCGGGCGGGCGCACGAGTACCTCTGGATGATCGGTGTGGCCCCCGGGCGACAGGGCGAGGGCCTGGGCACCGCGCTCCTCGGCACCGTCCTCGACCGCTGCGACCGCGAGGGCCGGCCCGCCTATCTGGAGGCGAGCAGCGACCGCAGCCGGGTGCTCTACGAGCGCCTCGGCTTCGCGACCGTTGGACAGCCCCTGGAACTGCCGGAGGGCCCCCTGATGTGGCCGATGTGGCGCGAGCCGCGCGGCTGACACGCGGTTTGCCGGAGGGCCGGGGCTGTCTGGGGTGCTCGGAGGGCTGGGCTTTGGGATCGGGAACGCCGGGGCCCGGGGTGTCCGGGGAGTCCGGGGCGGTTGAGCGGACCGGACCTGCGGGAGCCGAGCGCGCGCCCCGGTCCGAGGCCGGGCACCGCTGCCCTGCGCCGGGCCCCGGGCCTCCGGCAGGGCCACGTCGCAGGCCCGCTGCCCGGGCCAGGTCCGGACATCTGCCCGGGTCGGGTCCCGGATGTCTGCCCGGCCGGGTCTCGGACGACCGTCCAGGCCGCGTTCCGGACCTGTCCTCGGACCGGACGTCGGACGCCGGGCGCGGCCCGAGCCCGGTTCCGGAGATCCGGCCGCGCCGGCTCCGGTGACCGACCCCGGCGTGGCCCGCGCGGCTTCCCTTCCCGCGGGTGCCGGGTGCCGGGTGCCGGGTGCCGGGTGCCGGGCGCTGCGGCGGGCTTCCGCCCGGCGGCCGGAAGCGGAGCGCTCTACCCTGGAAACATGGACAGCGACGCACCCGTCTGTCCCGTCTGCGGACAGCCGGTCGGAACGGTCGTCCGGCGGCACAAGACCCTGGGCGCCTGGGTCCCGTCCTGGACGGCGGGCCCCTGCCGCAATCCGCGCTGCGAGGCCAACCCGGACGGAAGCGCGGCCCGACGCCCTCCGGAGCCGACACGGAAGGCGACGCGCGGCGGCTAGACGGGGGTGGGGGAGGGCTCTTCTCGGACCTCCCGGACCTCCCGGACCTCCCGGGCCGCCTGTGTGAGCCGTCGGAGGCGGCGGCAGAAGCGTGAAGCAGGCGCGGTGCGCCCAGGATCTCCGGGGCCTCCGGCGCGCAGCCGGGCCCCTCTTTCCCCGGCAGCCGGCAGGAGCACTCCCGGCCCGGCCACGACACGGCCGGTCGCACGACGGCCCACATCGGTGGACGGAAGGGGACGTGACGCACACGGTTGCCCCACCGGGTGCGTGCCGCCGGACGAGCCGGGAGCGGACACCGTTCGACCGGTCCGTCAACGCACAGCCCTCACCGCCTGGCGGTCCAACACGGCGTCAGATCCGCAGAGCGCCGAGCGGCAGCCCACCGACGTGACGGGCGGACGCGCGGTGTGCCCGGCTCCGGAGGGAAAGGCCCGCGTACGGATGGGCCGGTCCTACGCGCGCCCGGCGTGCCCTCCTGCCCGAAGACGACCGCACCCGGCCCCGTGGGCGCCGGAAGCGGCGGCCTGGGGCCGGGTGCGGAATCAGCCGCGTGGGCCGGGATCAAGCCTTCTTCGTCTCCCAGAAGATCTTGTCGATCTGGGCGATCAGGTCCAGGGCCTTCTGGCCCGTCGCCGGGTCGGTCGACGCCTTCGCGGCCGACAGGGCCTTGAGGGCGTCGTTGACGAGCTGGTGCAGCTCGGGGTACTTCTCGAAGTGCGGCGGCTTGAAGTAGTCGCTCCACAGGACGGAGACGTGGTGCTTGGCCAGCTCGGCGCGCTGCTCCTTGATGACCGTGGCGCGCGCCTGGTAGTGCGGGTCGTCGTTGCCGGCCATCTTCTCCTGGACGGCCTTGACCGACTCCGCCTCGATGCGGGCCTGGGCCGGGTCGTACACGCCGCAGGGCAGGTCGCAGTGGGCGCTGACCGTGACCTTGGGGGCAAACAGGCGGGAAAGCATGCAGCGTTCCTTCCTCGTGATCGTCTTCTCAGGGGGGACATTACTCCCTGGGAGACCTGATTTCGCGGGTGCCCCCGTGGGCTTAGGACAAAAGTCCGTGGTGAGACTGAGACTGGCGGAGGAAGAACGGGGAGGTGCCGGGTGATGCCGGAGCTGTCGCGGGAGAGCGGACGGCCCAGGGGGCTGCTGCCGTTGGGGCCGGCCGAGGTGACCGGGCCCTCGATGGTGCCCACGCTGCACCACGGGGACCGGCTGCTGGTGCACTGGGGTGCCAGGGTGGGGCCCGGTGACGTGATCGTGCTGCGGCACCCCTTCCAGCAGGACCTCCTCGTCGTCAAACGGGCCGTGGAACGGCGCGGTTCCGGCTGGTGGGTGCTCGGGGACAACGCCTTCGCGGGCGGCGACAGCACCGACTACGGAGTCGTCCCCGAGGAACTGGTGCTGGGCCGGGTGCGCTTCCGGTACCGGCCGCGGCGAAGGGGTCAGCGGTCGCCGCTGGCCGCCGCCCGCTGGGTGCTCTCCTCGTTCCGGCCGGTGCTGAGCGACCGGTCCGCCTCCCGCCGCTTGCGGGCGCGGTAGGCGGCCACATTGGCCCGGGTGGCGCAGCGGTCGGAGCAGTAGCGGCGGGAGCGGTTGGTCGAGGTGTCCAGGTAGGCGTTGCGGCAGGGCGCCGCCTCGCACAGGCCGAGCCGGTCCACGCCGTGCTCGGTCAGGTGGAAGGCGAGGCCCATCGCGGCGATGGCGGCGTAGCCCGCGGTCGCGTTGGACGGGTGGTCCGCCAGGTGCATGTGCCACAGCGGGCTGCCGTCGTCGTCGCGGTGGTCGTGGCCGGAGATCTGCGGGCTCACCGGGAACTCCAGCAGCAGGGAGTTCAGCAGGTCCACGGCGAGGGTCTCGTCGCCGCCGTCGGCCGCCTCGAAGACCGCGCGCAGGCGCCCCCGGACCGCGCGGAAGCGGGTCACGTCCGCGTCCGTGGCGCGGCGGGCCGCCGACTGGTTCACGCCGAAGAGATCGCGGACGGCCTCGACGGACGTCAGGCCGTCCCGTCCCCGGACCGGTTCCTCCGTGTTGACGAGACGCACGGCGTAATCCGAGTAATAGGCCAGTTCCACTTGTAGTCCTTACGAAGGGGCTCTAGGGTCGTGCCTGCGATCAGGTAATGGCTGGTCGTGGCTACAGGGTATTACGTATGCGGGTGCGACGGAGGGTTTCATGACGGACACGGACACCGGGCGCGGCACGGTCGCGGGCACCGACACCGCCACGGGCGCCGGCGGCACCACCGGCACCGGCGGGGGCGCTCCCGCGCGCGCCACCGCCGACTGGGCGGCGGGCTGGCAGGAGAGCTGGGACCGGCAGCAGGAGTGGTACATGCCCGACCGCGAGGAGCGCTTCCGGATCATGCTCGACATGGTCGAGGCGCTGACCGGCCCCGCGCCGCGCGTCCTCGACCTCGCCTGCGGCACCGGGACCATCACCGCCCGTCTGCTCGCCCGCCTCCCCGAGGCCACCAGCACCGGCGTCGACCTCGACCCCGCGCTGCTCGCCATCGCCGGGGGCACCTTCGGGGGCGACGACCGGGTCTCCCTCGTCACCGCCGATCTCAAGGACCCCGACTGGACGGCGAAGCTGCCGTACGACTCCTACGACGCCGTGCTCACCGCCACGGCGCTGCACTGGCTCCACGCCGATCCCCTCGCGGACCTCTACGGCCGGATCGCCGGACTCGTCCGCGACGGCGGTGTCTTCATGAACGCGGACCACATGATCGACGACACCACGCCCCGGATCAACGCGGCCGAGCGCGCGCAGCGGCACGCCCGGATGGAGCGCGCCAAGCGGGCGGGCGCCGTCGACTGGAACGCGTGGTGGGAGCTGGCCGCCCAGGACCCGGTCCTCGCCGGTCCGACCGCCCGCCGCTTCGAGATCTACGGCGAGCACGCCGACGGCGACACCCCGCCGGCCGCCTGGCACGCCCGGGTGCTGCGGGAGAAGGGCTTCGGCGAGGCCCGGCCGGTGTGGTGCTCCCCCTCGGACACCCTCCTGCTGGCGCTCAAGTAGCCCACCGGCCCGTCGGGCCGCCCGGCCCGGTGGCCCCTGCGGGCCCGTACGCCGCGCCCCTGCCGTAACACGCGTCGGGGGCGGTACGGAAAACCCGTACCGCCCCCGACGCGGCGCCGTGGAGGATCTGCCGCCGACCCGGCGCGCCGGTCAGAGGACCTTCGACAGGAACGCCCGCGTCCGCTCGTGCTGCGGATCGGTGAGCACGTCGCGCGGGCTGCCGGACTCGACCACCACCCCGCCGTCCATGAAGACCAGGCTGTCGCCGACCTCGCGGGCGAAGCCCATCTCATGGGTGACGACGACCATGGTCATGCCGGTGCGGGCCAGGTCCCGCATGACGTCGAGCACGTCGCCGACCAGCTCGGGGTCGAGCGCGGAGGTGGGCTCGTCGAACAGCATCAGCTTCGGGTCCATGGCGAGGGCGCGGGCGATGGCGACCCGCTGCTGCTGGCCGCCGGAGAGCTGCGAGGGGTAGTTGCGGGCCTTGTCGGCCAGCCCGACCCGGTCCAGCAGCTCCATGGCGCGCTGCTGGGCCTCGGCCCGGCGGACGCCCTTCACCTGGACGGGCGCCTCCATGACGTTCTCGACGGCCGTCATGTGCGGGAACAGGTTGAAGCGCTGGAAGACCATGCCGATGTCCCGGCGCTTGAGGGCGACCTCGCTGTCCTTCAGCTCGTGGAGCCGGTCGCCCTTCTGGCGGTAGCCGACCAGCTCACCGTCGACGTAGAGGCGCCCGGCGTTGATCTTCTCCAGGTGGTTGATGCAGCGCAGGAAGGTGGACTTGCCCGAGCCGGAGGGGCCGATCAGGCAGAACACCTCGCCCGACCGCACCTCCAGGTCGATGCCCTTGAGGACGTCGACGGCGCCGAAGGACTTGTGGACGCCCTCGGCCTTCACCATGGCGGGGGAGGACTCCGTCATGCCGCGGCCTCCTTGGTACGGCGGGTGGGCAGGACCGCGGCGCGCAGGCGCTGCCAGGGCGTCGGCGGCAGGGAGCGGCTGGAACCGCGGGCGTAGTGGCGCTCGACGTAGTACTGCCCGATGCTCAGCACCGAGGTCATGATCAGGTACCAGGCCGCGGCCAGGAAGTACATCTCGACCGTGGAGCCGGCGTTCTGGCCGATGTCCTGGGCCTGTTTGAACAGGTCGTAGAACTGCACCGCCGAGACGAGCGAGGTCGTCTTCAGCATGTTGATGACCTCGTTGCCGGTGGGCGGCACGATGACGCGCATCGCCTGCGGGATGACGATGCGGCGCAGCGTCTTCGCGTGGCTCATGCCCAGGGCGTGCGACGCCTCCGTCTGCCCCTCGTCGACCGAGAGCAGCCCGGCCCGGCAGATCTCGGCCATGTACGCGGCCTCGTTGAGCCCCAGCCCGAGCAGCGCCGTGAGCAGCGGCGTCATGAAGGACGACCAGTAGTCCTTGTAGACGGGCCCCAGGTTGATGTACTCGAAGACCAGGCCGAGGTTGAACCAGACGAAGAGCTGCACCAGGACCGGGGTGCCGCGGAAGAACCAGATGTAGAACCACGCCACCGACGAGGTCACCGGGTTCTTCGACAGCCGCATCACGGCGAGCACGACACCGCCCACGATGCCGATCGCCATCGAGAGCACGGTCAGGAGCAGGGTGTTCCAGACGCCGTCGATGATGCGGTCGTCGAAGAAGTAGTCGGGGATCGCGCCCCAGTTGATCCTGCCCCGGGCGAACGCGTAGACGACCGCGCCCAGCAGGGCCAGCGCGACGACGGCGGACACGTACCGCCCCGGGTGCCGGACCGGAACGGCCTTGACGGCCGTCGGTCCGGTGGGGGGCGTCGCGTCCGGACCGGCCGCCTTGTTGACGTCAACAGTCACGGAGGGAGCCTTTCAGCCGCGGCGATCGGGGCGCCTCAGGAACCGCCGTTGATCGTGGACTTGGTGATGGCGCCGTCGGCGACGCCCCACTTCTCGATGATCTTCTGGTACTCGCCGTTGTCGATGACCGCCTGGACGGCCGCCTGGAGCGCGTCCCGCAGCTCGTCGTTGCCCTTGGCGACGGCGATGCCGTAGGGGCCGGCCTCGACCTGGTCGCCGACGATCTCGAAGTACTCGCCGCCGCCGGAGTTCTTCACCGAGTACGCGGCGATCGGGAAGTCGGCGGAGACGATGTCGGCGCCCTTGGAGCGCATCCGGGTCTCGGCCTCGGGGTTGGTCGCGAAGTCCTCGATCTTCAGCGTCTTCTTCCCCGCCTTCCCGCACTTCTTCGCCTGGTCCTTGGCGAGGTCGTGGGAGAAGGTGTTGCGCTGCACGGCCATGGTCTTGCCGCACAGGTCGTCCCAGGTGGTGATCGACTGGTCGTCGCCCTTGTTGGTGTACAGGGAGACGCCCGCCGTGAAGTAGTCGACGAAGTCGACGCCGGCGCCGACCTTCTTGCCGGTGTCGCCGTCGATGCCCTCCTGGCGGTCCTTGGTGTCGGTCATGGCGGACATGGCGATGTCGTAGCGCTTGGCGGCGAGGCCGCCGATCAGCGTGTCGAACGTGCCGTTCTGGAACTCGAACCGCACGCCGAGCTGCTTGCCCAGGGCGTCCGCGAGGTCGGGGTCGATGCCGACCGTCTTGCCGGAGCCGTCCTTGAACTCGACCGGCGCGTACGCGATGTCCGAACCGACCTTGATCACGCCCTTGTCGCGGATCGCCTGCGGCAGCTTGTCCGCCAGCGGGGCACCCGACGCCTTGGTGCCGCTGTCGCCGGAGTCCTTGGACTTCGTCTGGTCACCACAGCCGGTGACCAGCAGGGCGCCTGCGACCGCGAGCGTGCCGACCACCGCCAGCCGGGAGTGCGCGGCGCTCGTACGACGGGTGAAGCGTGCGGTCATGGGGTTCCTCCGGCGGATCATGGGAGTTGCCGATGGGACGGGGCGCCGGCCGGGGACCGGCAGGCGCCGGAGGCCCGCGGAGCACATCTCTTCGAGTGCCGCTGCCTCGTGTGATTACGGCATCTTGCCATTCGGACTCCGCCGTTCAGGGGCCGTGCGATGTCAAAATCGGATAACGGGTCGCGGACCGAACCGGAGCAGGTCGGTGCATCACGACCGAACCTTTCCGGGAATCCTGGCTTCCGGCCGGAAGATCTCCGGTACCCGCCGGTAATCGAGCAGGGTTGCCGGGCCCCGGCCCCCGCCGGGCGGACGCTCCCGCGGGCGGTCGGGAGACGCCGCCGGGCCGACCGGAACCCGGTGATGAGTCGTGTCACCGTCGTACCGCCTTCGGGGTCCGACATGTGAGCTTGCGCTTATCGGACTCGTCGGGGGAGGCATCCGTCGGGTAAGAAGGTTCATTACACCCCTCATCAGGGGCTCAGGGCGCGTGTGCGGCGCGCCCGTCGCGCGGGGACTCATGTGCGACCAGCGGTCCTGTTCCTGCGCGGTGCCCGCCCGCTCCTCACCTGGAGTGGACAACCCTCAACCATGAACACTTAAGGGGTAACACAAAGTGGCAGCGGAGATCGTCAATCCTCGCAGCGACACCGGTACGGAGACGGGCGGCGAGCCGCTCGACTCCTTCGACCCGGCGTTCGCGCTCCACCGCGGCGGCAAGATGGCCGTGCAGGCCACCGTGCCGGTCCGGGACGCGGACGACCTGTCCCTCGCCTACACGCCCGGCGTCGCGAAGGTGTGCACCGCGATTGCCGAGCAGCCCGACCTCGTGCACGACTACACCTGGAAGTCGTCGGTCGTGGCGGTCGTGACCGACGGCACGGCCGTCCTGGGGCTCGGCGACATCGGCCCCGAGGCCTCCCTCCCGGTGATGGAGGGCAAGGCCATCCTCTTCAAGCAGTTCGGCGGCGTGGACGCGGTCCCGATCGCCCTGGACTGCACGGACACCGACGAGATCGTCGAGACCGTCGTCCGGCTCGCCCCCTCCTTCGGCGGCGTGAACCTGGAGGACATCTCGGCGCCGCGGTGCTTCGAGATCGAGCGCAGGCTCCAGGAGCGCCTCGACATCCCGATCTTCCACGACGACCAGCACGGCACGGCCGTCGTCACGCTGGCCGCCCTGCGCAACGCCGCGCGGCTGAGCGGGCGGACGCTGGGCGAGCTGCGGGCCGTGATCTCGGGCGCGGGCGCGGCCGGGGTGGCCATCGCCCGGATGCTCATCGGGGCCGGCATCGGCGACGTGGCGGTCGCCGACCGCAAGGGCGTCGTCTCGTCCGACCGCGAGGACCTGACCCCGGTCAAGCGCGAGCTGGCCTCCTTCACCAACCGGCGGAACCTCTCCGGCTCGCTGGAGTCGGCGCTCGCGGGCGCCGACGTCTTCATCGGCGTCTCCGGCGGCACGGTCCCGGAGCCCGCGGTGGCCTCGATGGCCGAGGGCGCGTTCGTGTTCGCCATGGCCAACCCGAACCCCGAGGTGCACCCGGAGATCGCCCGCAAGTACGCGGCGGTCGTCGCCACCGGGCGCTCGGACTTCCCGAACCAGATCAACAACGTGCTGGCCTTCCCCGGCATCTTCGCGGGGGCGCTCCAGGTGCGCGCCTCCCGGATCACCGAGGGCATGAAGCTCGCGGCGGCCGAGGCGCTGGCCTCCGTCGTGGGCGACGACCTCGCAGCGGACTACGTCATCCCGTCCCCGTTCGACGAGCGGGTCGCGCCGGCCGTGACCGCGGCGGTCGCCGCCGCCGCCCGCGCGGAGGGCGTCGCGCGCCGCTGACGGCGCCGCCGCACGAGCGCCGACGGCCCCGCCCCTCCGAGGGGCGGGGCCGTCCGCCGTTCCGGGCCGGCCCGTCTCGTGGGACCGCGAAGGCAGCGCGGGGCAGGTGTCCGAAATCCGTGAACACTTCGGGGCGGAGTGTTCACGGATTTCGGACACCTGCCCCCGTGCCGATCCTCTCCCCGCAGCCGGGCGCCCATCGGCAGCACCTGCCGCGGGGCCGTGGCAAGAGGGGGCGTGTCACAGGGAGGCGCGGTTTCGGATGGCGGGCGCGGAACCTATCGTCGGGGGCATGTTCGCCGTCTACGCCGCCCGAATCGACCGCGACCACCCGCTCTCCGGCCTGGAGACCGGGGAGCGCCCGGCTCCCGGGGACCGCCCCGGCTGGAGCGTCGTCGATGTCCGGGCCGCCTCCCTCAACCACCACGACCTCTGGTCCCTGCGCGGCGTCGGCCTCCCGGAGGAGCGGCTGCCGATGATCCTCGGCTGCGACGCGGCCGGGGTCGACGCCGACGGCAACGAGGTCGTCCTCCACTCGGTGATCGGCCAGAGCGGCCACGGCGTGGGCCCCCGGGAACCCCGCTCCATCCTCACCGAGCGCTACCAGGGAACCTTCGCCGAGCAGGTGGCCGTGCCCACCTGGAACGTCCTGCCCAAGCCCCGGGAGCTCTCCTTCGCCGAGGCCGCCTGCCTGCCGACCGCCTGGCTGACCGCGTACCGGATGCTGTTCACCAACGCCGGGGTCCGCCCCGGGGACTCGGTGCTGGTGCAGGGCGCGGGCGGCGGCGTGGCCACGGCCGCGATCGTGCTGGGCCGGGCCGCGGGGCTGCGGGTCTTCGCCACCAGCCGGGACGAGGCGAAGCGGCGGCGGGCCCTGGAGCTGGGCGCCGTGGAGGCCGTCGAGCCGGGGGCACGGCTGCCGCAGCGGGTGGACGCCGTCATCGAGACCGTGGGCGCGGCCACCTGGTCCCACTCGGTGAAGTCGCTGCGCCCCGGAGGCACCCTCGTCATCTCCGGGGCCACCAGCGGCGACCGGCCCTCCCACGCCGAGCTGACCCGGATCTTCTTCCTGGAGCTGAAGGTCGTCGGCTCCACCATGGGCACCAAGGACGAGCTGGAGGACCTGCTGTCCTTCTGCGCCACGACCGGTGTGCGCCCGGTCATCGACGAGGTGCTCCCCCTGGACCGCGCCTGGGAGGGTTTCGCACGGATGGAGTCCGGAGGCCACTTCGGCAAGATCGTGCTCACCACCGCCTGACGCGCCGTCATCCTGCTTCCCGGTGGCACGTGTTGTGCGGGACCCGTCCCGTTCTGGGGGCGGCGCTGTGCGGCGGCACACCTCTCCGACGGCACACACCGACCGTGGGCGAGACACGGTCATGGGATCTGTGGGCCGGCCCTTCGATGCCGACCCGGCCCCACCGGTCGCGCTCGCGGCCACCCCGACGGCACACCGTCCGGCCGACGGACGGATCACCGCTCCGCCCTGCCCCGCCGACTCTGCTCCCCGCCTCGACCCTGCCTCCCGGCCCTCCTCCCCGGGTCCGGACCGACGGTGGCACCGCCCCGGCGACAGTCCTCGCTCCGGCAGGCCCTCGCTCCGACAGTCCTCGCTCCGGCAGGCCCTCGGGCCACGGGTACCCGGCTGTGGGCAGCGAGGGCCACGACGGCCGTCGGCTCGCGGCCCGGCGGCAGCCCTCGGTCCGACGGGCACCCGGGCCGCGCCCGGTGCTCCGGGCGGCGGCCGGGGCGCCGGCGGACGGTCTGGCTTCGGGCGGGGTCCCCGGTAGCCGGTCGTCGGCCGGGAGCCCGGAACAGTCGGGATTCGGCCGGGCGCCAAGGAGGTGCTGGAGAGGTCCCTGCGCGGCACCGTGGCGCGACCGGCAGATCGGCGACGAACACCTTCTCCCGGCCCTGGCCATCGGGCCCGGGATCCCCGCCGAGGTGCCGACCCGACCACGGGGTGACCCACGGCGTCCTCAGCCGAGTGCTGATCGCACCCGAGTGCTCGTCGGGTCGGAGGCAGACGGTGCGCCTGAGGGACGCCCACCCGGATGCCCCTGCCTGGGCACCCCCGCACTGTGTCCCCGCCCGGGCACCCCCGCACTGCGTCCCTCCCTGGGCACCCCTGCACTATGTCCCTGTCAGGGCACCCCTGCCCGGGCAGGGACGCCCTCCGGGGAACCCCCACCCGCCGGGCGTCAGGGCCTGGGCACGTGCAGCAGGGCCGCGATACGGGCCGCCGTCGCGGACAGCTCCTGACGGGCCTCGCGGAGCTGCTCGGGCGTGACCCCGTGGTCGCGGGCCGCGTCCCGGATGTCGTCCCGGAAGCGGTCCAGCAGCCGGTCCAGATCGCGGGCCGGATCGCCGCTGGACGCGGCGGCGTCCTCCTCGGCCCAGACGGGGGCGTACTCCGCGGGGAAGTCCTCCTTGGGCCAGTCGTACCTCGGCCCGTCGGTGCGGGCCGCCTGCTTCTGCTCCCCGCCGCCGGTGCCGAAGCCCCACTCCTTGCTGAACTCGCCCATCTCCTTGGCCAGTTCGCCCAGGCCCTCCTTCAGCCCCGTCGGCCAGTCGCCACGGGAGAAGTGGTCCTGCACCTGCTCCTGGACCCGCTGGGCGATGCGCTGCATCTCCTCCTGGGCCCGGCCGCGCGCCCACTCCTGCGCCTCCTTGGCCTGGCGGCGGGCGCGCTGGGCCTCCTCGCGGGCCCGGCGGCTCTCGTCCTTGGCGCGGCGGGCCTGCTCCTTCCACTCCTGCTTGACGCGCCGCATCTCCTCCTTGGCCGCGCGCCACGCCTCCTTGTCACCGGTCTGGGCGGCTCCGTCGGTCTCCCCGCCGGCCTCCCCCCGGCGGGCCGCGCCGGCCGCCGCGCGCATCTCGCGGCGCAGATCACCCGCGGCGCCCCGCACGTCGGCCCGGATCTCGGCCGCCAGCTCGGCCACCGAGTCGCGGATCTCCAGCTCCAGATCGGCCAGTTCGCCGCTGCGGCCGGCCAGCTCGGCGCGGCCCGCGTCGGTGATGGCGTAGACCTTGCGGCCGCCCTCGGTGGTGTGGGTGACCAGGCCCTCCGCCTCCAGCTTGGCCAGCCGGGGGTACACGGTGCCGGCCGAGGGGGCGTAGAGGCCCTGGAAGCGCTCCTCCAGGAGCCGGATCACCTCGTAGCCGTGGCGGGGGGCCTCGTCGAGCAGCTTCAGGAGGTAGAGGCGCAGGCGGCCGTGGGCGAAGACGGGGGGCATGTCAGAGCACCTTCTTTTCGTTCGTGCCGTCGTCCGGCGTGCCGGACGCACCGCCGCCGTCCGGGCCGGTGGGGCCGGTGGCGGACGTGTCCCCCGGGCCGCCTCCCGGGCGGTGCCCAGGCTCCGCCGGAGTGCCCGGGGTGTCCTCCTCGTCCCGGCGGAGGAGGGCGATCGAACCGGTGACCGTCGTGGCCTTCAGCCGCCCGAGCCCCGTGCCGAGTCGGCCGGTGATCCGCTTGGCGCCCCACTGACCGCTCACCCGCAGGTCCTCGAAGGTGCTGGAGACCGAGCCGCTGGCGCTGTTGGCCTCCACCCGGGCGTCCCCCGCGTGGGGGAGCCGGATGGCGATCTCGCCCGAGACGCTGTTGAGCCCGATGTCGGCGGGCCCGCCGGAGCCGGCGATGTCGACGATCATGGAGCCGCTCATCGAGTCGGCCCGCACCGAGGACGAGCCCGCCTCCACCACGGTGAGGTCGCCGGAGACGGAGGAGAAGCGCAGGTCGCCGGTGAGGGCCTGGGCCTCCACGCTGCCCGTGACCGTCTCCGCGCGCACCGGGCCCGAGAGGCCCACCAGGGTGCTGTCCCCGCTGACGCCCCGGACCTCCGTCCGCCCGCCGATCCCGGAGACCACGGCCGCCGCCCCGACCACGCCGACCTCCACCCGGGTGTGCGCGGGCACGGCCAGCGAGACCACGGCGGAGCGGCGCCGGCCGCTCCCGTCGAGCCACTTCAGGAAGCCCTTCCAGGGCTCACGGTCAGGGTGTCGCCCTGCTGGGTAACGACCAGCGGCGGCCCCTCCAGCTCGGAGACCTCCAGGCGGGCGGAATCCTCCTCGACGCCCATGACGTTGACCGTTCCGTCGACGACGCGTACGCGGAGCCGGGCCACGGGCTCGTCGAAGGTGAGTGTCCCGGGCTCGGCGACGGACCATTCGGGCATGGCGCAGACCTCCTCGACCGAACGCGCCATATCGCGTTCTCATATTCACGATATATCGCGGGTCGTGAAAGTCAAGACACCTGTTCCGGTGATGTACGGGGCGCACCGCGGGCCGCGGCGGGGTGGAGCGGGCCGCGGCGGGGTGGAGCGGGCACGGCCGGGGGGAGGGGACGCGCGGGAGGCGCGGGGCGGACGGAGGCGGTCTTCGGCCTCTTCGCCGTGCCGTGGCGGCGGGGCCGTGGAGGGCGGGCCGCCCGGGGAGACGGGAACCGCGCCGCCCGGCGCCTGCCCGGTGCCGGGCCGTACCGCCGGGTCCCTGCCCGGTGCCGAGCCGCGCGGCCCGGCCGGCCCGGAGTACCGTCGCCCGGCTCGGCGTCGGGCCCCGCCCGCCCCGTCGCCCGGGGAGGCGGCCCCGGAGGCCGGACGGGTCCTACTCGTCGTCGTCCTCGTCGTCCAGCCGGGCGAGCCAGGTCGCCAGCCGTTCCACGGGCACCTCGAAGTCGGGGTTCAGGTCCACGAACGTCCGCAACTGCTCGGCCAGCCACTCGAAGGTGACCTCCTCCTCGCCACGCCGCTTCTCCAGTTCCTCGATGCCTCGATCGGTGAAGTACATGCCCTCAGAATATGGGGCCCGCGACCCTCCCGGGACCGCCGTGGCGAACCCCGCGGAGGGGACGCGACACCCGGAACGCGATACACACACGCGATACATGCCGGACCGTCCGCCCGGCACCCCCGTACGGGTGAACGGCACACGGCACACGGCACACGGCCCGGGCCCGCCCCGGGACCGGTGGCCGTCCCCTCCCGGGGAACGGACCGGCACCGCCGCCCCCGGCCCGCACCGGCACCAGGCCGCGCCCATGCCGCACCGGCACCAGGCCGCGCCCATGCCGCACCGGCACCAGGCCGCGCCCATGCCGCACCGGCACCAGGCCGCGCCCATGCCGCGCCGCGCCCGCGCCGCGCCCGTGCCGCGCCGCGCGGCCCGCGCCGCCGACCCGTCCGCCGCGCGGGGACCCCTCGCAACGCGAAGACCCGGCCCCCGTCGCAACGGGAACCGGGTCTGCGCGGCTGTCGCACCGGGCCCGTCACGGCCGGTCCGCCGCGGTGGCGGGCGGAGCGGGACGGGCCCTTCGCGGGATCAGGCCTCGAACACCTCGCGCGCGAGCTGCTCCTGCTCCGCCTGGTGCCGCTTGGCGGAACCGACGGCGGGGGACGAGCTGCGCGGACGCGAGATGCGGCGCAGGCGCTCGCCGTGCGGGACGTCCGCGCCGACCGCCAGGTCGAGGTGGTCGATCAGGTTGAGCGCGATGAACGGCCAGGCACCCTGGTTCGCCGGCTCCTCCTGGGCCCACAGGTACTTCTCGGCGTTCGGGTACTTGGCGATCTCCGCCTGCAGCTCCGCGCCCGGCAGCGGGTACAGGCGCTCGATGCGGATAATGGCCGTGTCCGTCACGCCGCGCTTCTTCCGCTCCGCGTCGAGGTCGTAGTAGACCTTGCCGGCGCAGAAGACGACCTTCCGCACCGCGGCCGGGTCGACCGAGGCGTCCCCGATGACCGGGCGGAACTGGCCCGTGGTGAACTCCTCCGCCTTCGACGCGGCGGCCTTGAGGCGCAGCATCGACTTCGGGGTGAAGACCACCAGCGGCTTGTGGTGCGGGTTGTGCACCTGCCACCGCAGGAGGTGGAAGTAGTTCGCCGGGGAGGTCGGCATGGCGACCGTCATGTTGTTCTGCGCGCAGAGCTGGAGGAAGCGCTCGACGCGGGCCGAGGAGTGGTCCGGGCCCTGGCCCTCGTAGCCGTGCGGCAGCAGCAGCACGACGCCGCTGGTCTGGTTCCACTTCTGCTCGGCCGCCGAGATGTACTCGTCCACGACCGTCTGCGCGCCGTTGACGAAGTCGCCGAACTGCGCCTCCCACATGACGAGCGCGTCGGGGCGGGCCAGCGAGTAGCCGTACTCGAAGCCCATCGCCGCGTACTCGGAGAGCAGGGAGTTGTAGACGTTGAGGCGGGCCTGGTCCTCGGACAGGTACAGCAGCGGCGTGTAGTCCTCGCCGGTGTTGCGGTCGATGATGACCGCGTGCCGCTGGCCGAAGGTGCCGCGCTGGGAGTCCTGGCCGGCGAGCCGGACCGGGGTGCCCTCCAGCAGCAGGGAGCCGATGGCGAGGGTCTCGCCCATGCCCCAGTCGATGGTGCCGTCCTCGACCATGGCCGCCCGGCGCTGGAGCTGCGGCAGCAGCCGCGGGTGCACGGTGACGTGGTCGGGGATGTTGACCTGGGACGCGGCGATCCGCTTGACGACCTCGCTGGACACCGCGGTGGAGACGGCGACCGGGAACTCGGCCTGCGGGTCGGAGGCGGGCACGGAGGACGGCTGCGCGGTGGCCTCGCGGACCTCCGTGAAGACCTTCTCCAGCTGGCCCTGGTAGTCCTGGAGCGCCTGCTCGGCCTCTTCCAGGGTGATGTCGCCGCGACCGATCAGGGATTCGGTGTAGAGCTTGCGCACCGAGCGCTTCTTGTCGATCAGGTCGTACATCAGCGGCTGGGTGAAGGCCGGGTTGTCGGACTCGTTGTGACCGCGGCGGCGGTAGCAGATGAGGTCGATCACCACGTCCTTGTTGAACGCCTGGCGGAACTCGAAGGCCAGCCGCGCGACGCGGACCACGGCCTCCGGGTCGTCGCCGTTCACGTGGAAGATCGGGGCCTCGATCATGCGGGCCACGTCCGTCGCGTACATGGAGGAGCGCGAGGACTCGGGGGCCGCGGTGAAGCCGACCTGGTTGTTGATGACGATGTGGACCGTGCCGCCGGTGCGGTAGCCGCGCAGCTGCGACATGTTCAGGGTCTCGGCCACCACGCCCTGGCCCGCGAAGGCCGCGTCGCCGTGGATCGCCACCGGCAGGACGGTGAAGTCCGTGCCGCCCTTGTTGATGATGTCCTGCTTGGCGCGGGAGACGCCCTCCAGGACCGGGTCCACCGCCTCCAGGTGGGAGGGGTTGGCGACCAGGGAGACCTTGATCTGCTCGCCGTCCAGGCCGGTGAAGGTCCCGTCGGCGCCCAGGTGGTACTTGACGTCGCCGGAGCCGTGCATCGACTTCGGGTCGAGGTTGCCCTCGAACTCGCGGAAGATCTGCGCGTAGGACTTGCCGACGATGTTCGCCAGCACGTTCAGCCGGCCGCGGTGGGCCATGCCCACGACGACCTCGTCCAGGCGGGACTCGGCGGCCGAGTCCAGCACCGCGTCGAGCAGCGGGATGACGGACTCGCCGCCCTCCAGGGAGAACCGCTTCTGGCCGACGTACTTGGTCTGCAGGAAGGTCTCGAAGGCCTCCGCCGCGTTCAGCCGGCGCAGGATGCGGAGCTGCTCCTCGCGCTCCGGCTTGGAGTGCGGGCGCTCCACCCGGTCCTGGATCCACTTGCGCTGCTTGGGGTCCTGGATGTGCATGAACTCGATGCCGGTGGTGCGGCAGTACGAGTCGCGCAGCACGCCGAGGATGTCGCGCAGCTTCATCAGCGCCTTGCCGGCGAAGCCGCCGACCGCGAAGTCCCGCTCCAGGTCCCACAGGGTGAGGCCGTGCTCGTTGACGTCCAGGTCGGGGTGCTTGCGCTGCTGGTACTCCAGCGGGTCGGTGTCGGCCATGACGTGGCCGCGGACCCGGTAGGAGTGGATCAGCTCGAAGACGCGGGCGGCCTTGGTGACGTCGTCGTCGTGCGAGGCGTCGATGTCCTTGAGCCAGCGGACCGGCTCGTAGGGGATGCGCAGGGCCTCGAAGATCTCGTCGTAGAAGTCGTTCTCGCCGAGCAGCAGGTTGGCGACCTGGCGCAGGAACTCGCCGGAGGCGGCGCCCTGGATGACCCGGTGGTCGTAGGTCGACGTGAGCGTCATGACCTTGGAGATGCCGAGCTTGTTCAGGGTGTCCTGGCTGGTGCCCTGGAACTCCGCCGGGTAGTCCATGGCGCCGACGCCCATGATGACCGACTGGCCGGGCATCAGGCGGGGCACCGAGTGGACGGTGCCGAGGCCGCCGGGGTTGGTCAGGGAGACCGTGACGCCGGTGAAGTCGTCCATCGTCAGCTTGCCGTCGCGGGCGCGGCGGACGATGTCCTCGTAGGCCTGCCAGAACTCGAAGAAGTTCAGGGTCTCGGCCTTCTTGATCGCCGCGACGACGAGCTGGCGGTCGCCGTTGGGCTTGACCAGGTCGATGGCGAGGCCGAGGTTGACGTGCGGCGGCTTGACGAGGACGGGCTTGCCGTCCTTCTCGCCGAAGGAGTTGTTCATCGCCGGCATGGCCTTGATGGCCTGCACCATCGCGTAGCCGATCAGGTGCGTGAAGGAGATCTTCCCGCCCCGGGCCCGCTTGAGGTGGTTGTTGATGACGATGCGGTTGTCGAACAGCAGCTTCACCGGGACGGCGCGCACGGACGTGGCCGTGGGCAGCTCCAGGGACGCGTTCATGTTCTTGACGACCGCGGCGGCCGGGCCGCGCAGCGCCACCAGCTCGGGGCCCTCGGGGGCGCCCGCGGCGGGCTCGGCCTTCGGCGCGGCGGCCGGGGCGGCCTTCGCCGGAGCGGCGGCCTTCGCCGGAGCGGCGGCCTTGGCCGGGGCGGCGGCGGGCTTCGCGGGCGCCGCGGCCTTGGCCGGGGCGGGCTGCGGAGGGGCGGCCGGGGCGGGTGCCTGGGCCTGCGGCGCGGGTGCGGCCGGCGGCGCGGAGGCGTCCGCCGGGGCGGCGCCCGACGCGGCCTGGGCGGCGGCCGCGCCCGGCTTGTAGTCGGCGAAGAAGTCCCACCAGGCCCGGTCCACGGAGTTCGGGTCCTGGAGGTACTGCTGATAGATCTCGTCGACGAGCCACTCGTTGGCACCGAACGCGGCTGCGGGGTTCTTGCCCGCTTGGTCGGTGTCGGTGGAGATGCTCGAGTTACTGGACTGTGGCGACACGGCGAGAACCGCCCTCTTCCGCTTCTTCACAAGATGGTGGACAGCGGGAATCAAGGCTACGCCTCCCGGGGCCGGAAGGTCAGACCGGACGGTTCAACGTCGCGTAAGTCACACGACGGAGCGCGTTTCATCGCGGGAAATGGCGGGAAACAAGCGGGGTTCCGTGTCTGACGGGAATGCGGGAGCGGGACCCGGCGCGGCGTCGTCGCGGCTTCGCACCTGATCACACGTGTCCGCCAGCGGGGATGATCGTGGATCTTGGTCCTCCGCTTCGAACCCTACGTCAACTCATCAGGGAATTGTCCCCCGGAAGAGTGATGAGAATGCGGCATCCCCGCTCGGATTCGGCCACGCCGATCCGGCCGCCGTGCAGCTCCACCGCCCAGCGCGCGATGGCCAGGCCCAGACCGGTGCCCCCGTCGCTGCCCGGACCGTGCGGCCGGGAGACCGCGCCCCGGTTGAACCGCTCGAAGACCCGGTGCCACTCGGAGCGCGGGATGCCGGGCCCCTCGTCCAGGACCTCCAGGGCCAGCGAGTGCGGCCGGTCCCCGCGCCGGGCCCGCACCGTCACCCGTCCGTGCGGGGGGCTGTGCTTGACCGCGTTGTCGATGAGGTTGGCGACCACCTGGTGGATGCGCTCCGGGTCGGCGAGCGCGGTCAGGTCGCTGGGGAAGACGTCCAGGGCCAGGTACACGTCGGTGCGGGTGTGGCTGCCGGAGCCGGAGCCTATGGCCGCGCGGGCCGAGGCGACCATGTTGGCCTCCTTCAGCACCCCCGACAGGTACGGCCACACCTCGAACCGGCGCTTGCGCAGCGGGACCACGCCGTTGTCCAGGCGGGACAGGTCGAGCAGGGTCTCCACCAGCCGGCCCAGCCGCTCCGTCTGCCGCAGGGCGGTGCGCATCGTCTCCTGGTCCGGCTCGGTGACCCCGTCCACGATGTTCTCCAGCACCGCCCGCAGCCCGGCGATGGGGGTGCGCAGCTCGTGCGAGACGTTCGCCACCAGTTCCTTGCGCTGGCGGTCCTGGGCCTCCAGGTCGTCCGCCATGCGGTTGATGGTGACGGCGAGGTCGCCCAGCTCGTCGCGGCGGTTCTCGCGCACCCGGCGGGTGTAGTCGCCGTGCGAGATGGAGCGGGCCACGGCGTTCATCTCGTCCAGCGGCGCGGTCAGCGAGTGCGCCACGAACTGGGTGATCAGCAGGGTGGCGATCATCGAGAAGACGGTGATGAACCGCAGCTCGGTCTTGGTGTGCACGGCGATCACCGACAGACCGGTGGTGATCAGGACCGAGGTGACGACCAGCGCGCCCAGCTTGGTCTTGATCGAGAACGGCCGGACACCGCCCCACGGTTCCCCGGGGCTCCTCCGTGCGGCCTGCCGCTCCCGGCTCATGGCGCCGGTGTCTCCAGCGCGTAGCCCACGCCGTGCACCGTGCGGATGCGCTCGGCGCCGATCTTGCGGCGCAGCGCCTTGATGTGGCTGTCGACGGTCCGGGTGCCGGAGGCGTCCGCCCAGTCCCACACCTCGGCCAGCAGCTGCTCGCGGGAGAGCACCGCGCGCGGGGTGTTGGCGAGGCAGACCAGCAGGTCGAACTCGGTGGGCGTGAGGTGGACGTCCTCGCCCCGCACCCGCACCCGGCGCTGGGCGTGGTCGATCTCCAGCTCGCCCAGGCGCAGGATGCCGCTCCGGGGGGTGGTCGCGGCCAGCGCCGCCCGCTCCACCCGGCGCAGCAGGACGTGCACCCGCGCGGCCAGTTCCCGCATCGAGAACGGCTTGGTCATGTAGTCGTCGGCGCCGACGCCGAGCCCGACCAGCATGTCCGTCTCGTCGTCGCGCGCCGTCAGCATCAGCACCGGCACCGGGCGCTGCGCCTGGACCCGGCGGCAGACCTCCAGGCCGTCGAAGCCGGGCAGCATGATGTCGAGGATCAGCAGGTCGGGCTGCCACGCCTCGGCCGTGTCGACGGCGGACGGTCCGTCACCCGCCGTTTGCACCAGGAACCCCTCGGCGCGCAGGCGGTTCGCGATGGCGTCCATGATCGTCTGATCGTCCTCGACCACCAGCACCCGGCGCTGTGCGCCCTGCGTGGCGCCCGCCGTGCCGCTGTGGGAGGTCTGTGTCTGGTCCATCGCCCGCCCCTGAGGTGTGCTTTCCGGAATCCGTGGGGTGATCCCATGACTGCGCCCGACGCCCGGAAGATCCGCGTCAGGGCAGCAGCGTACGGGGGATCGCCGCGGCTTTGCTATCCAGGCCCGACGCCGAGATGGACCACGTCGGGAACGCCCCGGGCAACCGGGATCTCTTCGGTACGCACCCGTTGGAACCCGGCATTGCGCAACGTCTCTTCAAAAATCGGAGAAGGTCGCGCGGACCAGACGGCGATCACTCCGCCGGGCCTCAACACCCTTGCGCAGCCCGCGAGTCCGGCCGGGGTGTAGAGCCCGTCGTTGCTCTCGGTGACGGTCCAGTCGGGGCCGTTGTCGATGTCGAGGCAGAGCGCGTCGTACGTGTCCGGCGTCTCGTTGACGTGGGTCACGAGATCGGCCCGGACGATCTCGGTGCGCGGGTCCGCCAGGGCCTCGGCGGACAGTTCGGACAACGGCCCGTCAAGGTGCCAGTCGATGACGGCCGGTTCGCGTTCGACGACGGCGACGCGGCCCCAGCGCGGGTCGGCGGCGGCGTGTGCGAGCGAGAAGCCGACGCCGAGCCCGCCGATCAGCAGATGCGGCGCCGGCCGTCCGTCGAGCGCCTCGGCCGCCGCGTCGACGAGCCGCCGCTCGGAGCGGCCGTCGGAGGTGTCCATGAGGAAGCAGCCGTTGGCGATGATCTGCAGCAGGTCGCCGTGGCGGCGCAGGACGACCTCGCCGTAGGGGCCCTCGCGGCGATCGAGGACCTGGGGGCGGCCGGGGGGATCGGGGGCGGTGATGGCGGGCATCGGTCCATCCTGGCAGGCCCGCCCGCGCGGCGGGGACGGTGGCCGGAA
Organism: Streptomyces sp. NPDC107521; assembly: GCF_055598485.1. Lineage (NCBI taxonomy): Bacteria > Bacillati > Actinomycetota > Actinomycetes > Kitasatosporales > Streptomycetaceae > Streptomyces > Streptomyces sp. NPDC107521. Next base: position 130,469 of record NZ_JBVKAT010000007.1, on the reverse strand, counting down.
GTGGGGGCGCGAACCGGGGGCCGGGCGCCGCCGGGGGCGCGGTGGCGCTGCCCGGGGGCGGGTCCGGGGCCTCCCGTGCCGGCCGCCTGGGCGGCGCCCGGCCCGTTCCCCGCCCGCCGATCGCTCACAGCGAACGCGGCGCCGGGGCGGGAACAATGGGCCGCCCTCATGCATTGAGTCGACGTAACTCAACTTGACTGTCAAAGGGGAGATCATGGCTGCTGAGTCCGACGCCTTCACACCGCTCGCCCTGCCGGTGCTGCCGCTCGACGACGAGGTCGTGCTGCCCGGGATGGTCGTCCCCCTGGACCTGAACGACGCCGAGGTGCGGGCCGCGGTGGAGGCCGCCCAGGCCGCCGCGGGCGGCGGGTCCGGCAAGCCCCGGCTCCTCCTCGTCCCCCGCGTCGACGGCGCCTACGCCGCGACCGGCGTCCTCGGCACCGTCGAGCAGGTCGGCAGGCTGGCGGACGGCGACCCCGGCGCCCTGATCCGCGGCCGGGGCCGGGTGCGCATCGGCGCCGGCACCACCGGTCCCGGCGCCGCGCTCTGGGTCGAGGGCACCCGGGCCGACGAGTCCCTGCCCGAGCCGCTGCCCGGCCAGGTCGCCGAGCTGGTCACCGAGTACAAGGCCCTCGTCACCGCCTGGCTGCGCAAGCGGGGCGCCTGGCAGGTCGTCGACCGGGTCCAGGCCATCGAGGACGTCTCGGCGCTCGCGGACAACTCCGGCTACTCGCCCTTCCTCACCACCGAGCAGAAGCTCGCCCTGCTGGAGACCGCCGACCCGGTCGCCCGGCTGCGGCTCGCCACCCAGCAGCTCCGCGACCACCTCGCCGAGCAGGACGTCGCCGAGACCATCGCCAAGGACGTCCAGGAGGGCGTGGACAAGCAGCAGCGCGAGTTCCTGCTGCGCCGCCAGCTCGACGCGGTGCGCAAGGAACTGCGGGACCTCAACGGCGACGGGGAGGGCGAGGAGTCCGACGACCACCGGGCCCGCGTGGAGGCCGCCGACCTGCCGGCGCACGTCCGCGAGGCCGCCCTCAAGGAGGTCGCCAAGCTGGAGCGGTCCTCCGACCAGACGCCCGAGGGCTCCTGGATCCGCACCTGGCTGGACACCGTCCTGGAACTGCCCTGGAACGAGCGTACCGAGGACGCCTACGACATCCGCGGCGCCCGTGCCGTCCTGGACGCCGAGCACGCGGGCCTGGAGGACGTGAAGGAGCGGATCACCGAGTACCTGGCGGTGCGCAAGCGCCGCGGCGACCGGGGCCTGGGCGTCGTCGGCGGGCGCCGCGGCGGTGCCGTGCTCGCCCTGGTGGGCCCGCCCGGCGTCGGCAAGACCAGCCTCGGCGAGTCCGTCGCCCACGCCATGGGCCGGGCCTTCGTCCGGGTGGCCCTGGGCGGCGTCCGCGACGAGGCCGAGATCCGCGGCCACCGCCGCACCTACGTGGGCGCGCTGCCCGGCCGGATCGTGCGGGCCGTCAAGGAGGCGGGGTCCATGAACCCGGTCGTCCTGCTCGACGAGATCGACAAGGTCGGCTCCGACTTCCGGGGCGACCCGGCCGCCGCCCTGCTGGAGGTCCTGGACCCGGCGCAGAACCACACCTTCCGCGACCACTACCTGGAGGTCGAACTCGACCTGTCCGACGTGGTGTTCCTGGCCACCGCCAACGTCCTGGAGGCCATCCCGGAGGCCCTGCTGGACCGGATGGAGCTGGTCCGGCTCGACGGCTACACCGAGGACGAGAAGGTCGTCATCGCCCGTGACCACCTGCTCCCGCGCCAGCTGGAGCGGGCCGGTCTCGGCGCCGACGAGGTCACCGTGGAGGAGGACGCGCTGCGGCGGCTGGCCGGCGAGTACACCCGCGAGGCGGGCGTGCGCACCCTGGAGCGGCACCTCGCCCGGCTGCTGCGCAAGGTGGCCGCCCAGCACGAGCTGGGCGAGGCGGAGCTGCCGCGCACGGTCACCGGCGCCGGGCTGCGGGAGCTGATCGGACGGCCGCACCACGTGCCCGAGTCCGCGCAGGACCCGGCGGAGCGGCGCACCTCGGTGCCGGGCGTGGCCACCGGCCTCGCGGTCACCGGGGCGGGCGGCGACGTGCTGTACGTCGAGGCGTCGCTGGCCGACCCGGAGACGGGCGCGGCGGGGCTGACGCTGACCGGGCAGCTCGGCGACGTGATGAAGGAGTCGGCGCGGATCGCCCTGGGCTACCTGCGCAGCCGCGGCGCCGAACTGGAGCTGCCGGTGGCCGACCTCAAGGACCGGGGTGTGCACATCCACTTCCCGGCGGGCGCGGTCCCCAAGGACGGCCCGAGCGCCGGCATCACCATGATCACCGCCCTGGCCTCACTGCTCTCCGGCCGCCCGGTGCGCACGGACGTGGCGATGACCGGTGAGGTGTCGCTGACCGGACGGGTGCTGCCGATCGGCGGGGTCAAGCAGAAGCTGCTCGCGGCGCACCGGGCGGGCGTCACCACGGTGATCATCCCCAAGCGCAACGAGCCCGACCTGGACGACGTCCCCGCCCGGGTGCTGGCGGCGCTGGACGTCCACGCCGTCACCGATGTCCGCCAGGTGCTGGAACTGGCCCTGGCCCCGGCCGCCGGCGCCGGACGGCGGGAGGCGCCGCTGGCCGCGTGAGCCGTCCGCGCGCGGGGGCCCGGGAAGGGGTTCCGCGCGCGGAGGCCCGGAACCCCTTCCCGGGGTTCCGGGCCCGTGCGCGCGGTGCGGAAGGGGGCGGGGGTCAGCCGTTGGCCAGCGCCTGGACCCGGTCCAGGGCACCGTTGAACCGGCTGTGGTCGCCCACCGTCGGGCCGGAGGAGGTGTACTGCCACATGGTCTGGAAGCCCCACCCGGCGGGCAGCGTGCCCACCGCGTCCGCGTACCGGGCGATCCACAGCGGGTTGTTCACCGCGAAGCCGCCGTAGTTGCCGGTGCACTGGGTCCACCAGCTCGTGGCCGTGTAGATGACGGCGTCGCGGCCCGTGCGGGCCTTGTAGGTGTTCAGGAAGTCCGCGATCCAGGAGACCATCTGGCCCGCGCTCTTCCCGTAGCAGGTGTCCCCGTACGGGTTCCACTCGATGTCGAGCGCGCCCGGCAGCGTCCTGCCGTCCCGGGACCAGCCGCCGCCGTGGTCGACGAAGTAGTTGGCCTGGACGGCGCCGCCGGTGGTGTCCGGGGTGGCGAAGTGGTACGAGCCCCGGATCATGCCGACGCCGTAGGAGCCGTTGTACTGCTGGGCGAAGTAGGGGTTGGTGTAGTACGTCCCCTCGGTGGCCTTGGCGTAGGCCCACTTGACGCCGCCGGACCACAGGGTGGGCCAGTCGACGTTGCCCTGGTGGCTGGAGACGTCGACGCCCTCGGTCTGGACGGCGGCGTTCGCGGCGCGGCCGGAACCGCGCTGCTGCCCGTCGTGGGCGACGACGCCCATGCCGAGGTGGGCGCTGCCGCGGGCGGGGGTGTCGGCGGCGGACGCGGGGGACGCCGGCAGGGCCAGTAGCAGGGAGAAGGCGGCGAACAGGACGGCGGCCGCGGTCCGGCGGCGGTGGGGGGATCCGGGTCTGGGCGCGAGCATGACGTGCCTCCGATGGCTCGGTGGTGCTCGGTGGGGGGGTGTGGTGCGTGGGGGGTGGGCACGACGGGGTCCGCCCGTATGGCGTGACCATGCCATTCGTGTCCTGTCCATGACGCTACGCACGTAGAACGGGGGTGGGAAGGGAACGGGAAACCTCCGTTGGTCTAAGCCTGCGAAATACTTGTGGAGCTGCGGTGATGGGGGCCGTTGGCGGAAACTTTCAGGACCGGGAACTTCGAGACAGGGGCTGACGTGCGCGAAGACGGAATCGGCGGCGGTCACGGGGACGGACCGGCGGTGCCCGCGAATGGTGTGAACCAGCCCGGATTCCTGGCGCTGGAGCGGGAACTGACGGTTCTGCTGCGCCGCGCCCGCGCCAGCCAGGGCGAGATGGCCCGGGAGGTCCACCCCGACCTCGAACCCTCCGCGTACGGGCTGCTCGTCCGGCTCGGCGAGTGCGGCGGGCAGCGCGCCACCGAACTCGCCGCCTACATCGGCGTGGGCAAGGCCACGATGTCCCGCCAGTTGCGGGCCCTGGAGGAACTGGGCCTCGTCGCCCGCGAACCGGACCCCGCCGACGGCCGCGCCTGGCTGATCACCCTGACCCCGCGCGGCCAGGACCGGGTCGGCAGGGTCCGCGACGCCCGCCGGGCCCGCTACGCGCGCCGGCTGGCCGGATGGGACCCGCGCGAGGTGACCGAACTCGCCCGGCTGCTGCACGAGCTGAACCGGGGCATGGACAAGTAGCCGCGCGCCGGACCCCGCTCACCCCCCCGCCCGCGCCGCGCGCGGGTGTCCGCTCACCTCATCCGGGACGGGCGCCGGTGTCCGCTCACCTCATCCGGGACGCGCGCGGGTGTCCGCTCACCCCGTTCAGGACGCGTGCGGATTCCGCTCATCCCGCCCGGGACGCGCTCCGGCCCGGCCGTCGCCCACCCGCACTGGTCGCGTCCGCCGGCCTGTCCGCGCCCTCGGTCGGTCCACCCGTGTCGGTCCGCCCGTGTCGGTCCGTTCACTTCGCCCGCGCCGCGTTCCGGTCGGCTCCGGCCGTGCCCGGCGCGCGGCGACCGGCCCGCCCGTGTGGCGTCCGGTCACCGGTGCCGGTGCCGGTGCCGGTGCCGGTGCCGAGTTCCGGTCGGCCTCGGCCGTGCCCAGCGGTCGGCCCGGCCGTCGGTCCGCCCGCGCCGCGTCCGCTCGTCCGGCCCGCCCTCGACGGTTCGGGACCGTCCGCCCGGGGGCGGCTCCGGAGGTGCGCCCGTTCCGGCCTCGTGCCGTTCCCGGTCGGCGCCGCCCGGGTCCGTACCGTCCCGGTCCCCGGCGGCACCCGCCGGGGGAGAGGGGCGCACCCGGTGCCGGTCACAGTTCCGCGTGGACCACCGTCGCGTCGTCGTGCGTCTTGGAACGGCCCAGGAAGGAGCGGGAGCGCGCCGCGTCGGACCGCTCCAGGTGCCGGACCCGCTCCACCAGGGCGCGGGCGCCCTCCTCGCGGATCACCGACAGACAGTCCGCCCAGTCGCCCTCCCGGAACGTCTCCACCCAGCGCGTCGCCCCGTCCGTCAGCGCCGCCAGCGTCCGCACCGCCCCCCGGGGCAGCACCCCCGTCACCGCCCGCGCCGCCACCGCCGGATCGGCCGCCGCCGTGAAGAAGCCGCCCTCCTTGTTCCGCAGCACCGCGTCCACCTCCGCCTCCGAGGCCAGCGCCGAGCGCGGCAGCCGCGCCAGCCGGTCGTCGAGCAGCGCCCTGACCCCGCCGTCCGGCCCCTCCACCAGCAGCGCCGAGTCGCAGAGCACCAGGTACTCCACCCAGGAATCGGACCAGCGGGCCAGGGCCACCGTCGCCTGCGGCGTACGCGGGTGAGAAAGGTCACAGGTCTCCGCGTGGGCGGACGCGGTACGGGCGATGGCCCGGCCCAGCACCCCGGCCAGGGAGACGTCCGGGAGCGAAACGGCCAGTTCGGTCAGCGCGCCGCCGAGACGGGCGGTGAACCACGGGACGGAATGCAGACAGCCCGTGGCACCCCGGGGCGGCGTCACCCCGTCCAGGACGACGAGCGCGCCACCCCGTCCGGACGCCGGTAGTCCGACGCTCGCGAAGTCCTCATTGGGGCGGTCGGGCCGGCCGGGTTCCGAGACGAGTTCCGTACGCATCCGGCCAGTCTGCACGACCCCTTCACGTCACCCGCGAAAGCCCGCCAACTCTCACCAAATCGACGCGACAGCCCTGTTCCGGTGCCGCTTTTGACGGGGAATACGGTGGTCCCGGAAGGCGTGGCGGCACATCCTCCCACCGCCCGTCGCGGACGTCCAACCGGCACGCCACCGGTGCGGCCGACATGCGCCAGGGGAACTTGCCCCTCAACTCCCCTCCGGGGTTCACTCCTTCGGGTGGCGGGTCAGATGATGCCCGCCCACCGCATACCGGCACTGGGATGGTCGGGAACCGGTGGGGGGTCTGCCCCGCTCACGCGGCCACCCCGCCCGACGCGCAGCCGACGGGGAGGGACGGCCGGGAGCTTGGGGGAGGGCGCACGCCGCCCGGCCAGTTTGACGGAGCGCCACCCGGGCCCACGGGTACACGAGTCAGGAATGCGAGCACCGGTGCAGAAGACGCGGCCTCGTCGCAGAGACAAGCAGACGGCCCCCGCGGAAAGCGCGGAGCGGACCCCCGGCACCTCCGCCCCGGGAGCACCCGCCACCCCACCGGCCCCCCCGGCGCCCGCCGTCGGCAAGGGCCGGCCCACGCACGTCCGCAACCGCCTCATCGTCGCGGTGGCGGTCGTCGCCGCCGCGGTCGCCGGGGCCGGGGCGCCCTCGGTCGTCGCCGCCTCCGGGCAGCTCCACGACACCCAGGCACTCGTGACCCTGGCCGGCCGCACCCAGGACGCGCTGACGCTCGCCCACTCCCTCGCGGACGAGCGGGACGAGGTCACCCCCTACATCGCCGCCGGGCGGCCGCGGTCCAAGGCGCCCTCCGAGCAGCGCGGCGCCCGGGTCGACCGCCAGGTGGAGGAGATGCGGGCCGATCCCGCCACGCCCGCCGCCCTGCGCGAGGACCTCGACGCTATCGCGACGCTGCGGAGAGCGGCGCTCACCGGCAAGAGCACCGCTCTCGAAGCGCACGAGGAGTACACCCGCACCATCACCGAGCTGCACTCCCTGGCGACGGAGCTGGCCGAGCGGATGCCGCCCCGCGCGGGCGCCGGCGCCCACGCCCTGGCCGAGCTGGACACCGCCGTCCAGCAGGCCGCCGCCACCCGCGGTCTGCTGCTCGCCGCCCTCAGTGTGCCCAGCAGCACCCAGACCGTCATCGACCCCCTCACCGGGCTGCCCACCGAGACCACGGTCACCTCCGACGCCGACACCGAGCGCCGGGACGCCCTCACCACCGCGGCCCAGCAGGCCCGGGTGCGCTCCGACGCCTCCCTCACCGCCTTCCGCGAGGGCGCGCCCAGGGAGAGCCGCGACCGCTACGACGCCACCGTCACCGGACCCGAGGTCAACTCGGCCGAGAAGTACCTGGCCGGGCTCACCGACCGGCCCGTCCTCTCCGACGAGGACCTGCGCACCTCGGTCAAGCGGCTGGACGCCGCCCTGTCGGCCCGGATCGACGCGATGCGCGGCGCCGAGTCCGCCCTCTACGAGAAGCGCACCGCCGGTCTGGAGCAACTGCGGGACGACGACGTGACCGGGCTGGAGCTGCGGATCGCCGCCCTCGGCGCCCTGATCCTGCTCGCCCTCGGCGTCGCCACGGCCATGGCCCGCACCCTCACCCGCCCGCTGTCGGTACTGCGCCGGGGCTCCGCCCGGCTGGCCGCCGCCGAGCAGCCCGCGGCCGAGCAGCCCATCGCCTTCACCGGCCGCAACGACGAGTTCGCCCAGGTCGTCCGCTCCGTCAATGCCCTGCACGCGCAGGCCGCCACGCTGGCCGAACGGGTCGTCACCCTGGAGTCCGACCGCAAGCACCTGGTCGGCCAGCGCCAGCGGATGGCCGACGCCCGCGAGGAGCTCCGCTCCGAACTGGCCGAATCCACCGCCCGGCTGGAGACGGTGCGCAAGAGCATCGGCGGCACCTTCGTCAACCTGGCCCTGCGCACCCTCGGACTGGTCGAGCGTCAGCTCGCCGTCATCGAGAGCCTGGAGCAGCGCGAGCAGGACCCGGACCGCCTGTCCACCCTGTTCAAGCTGGACCACTTCGCCACCGTGATGCGGCGGCACAGCGAGAACCTCCTCGTGCTGGCCGGCACCGAGCACATCCAGCACAGCTCCGGGCCGGTGCCGCTGGTCGACGTCGTACGGGCCGCGGTCAGCGAGATCGAGCGGTACGAGCGGGTCCGCATCGCCGCGCTGCCGCCGCGCGCGCACGTGGCCGGGTTCGCCGCGGACGACCTCTCCCACCTGCTCGCCGAGCTGATGGAGAACGCCACCTCGTTCTCGCCGCCGGACCTGCCCGCCGAGATCTCCGGCTGGCTGCTGGAGAACGGCGAGGTGATGCTCTCCGTCCAGGACGAGGGCATCGGCATGACCGCCGAGCGGCTGGAGCGGCTCAACGCCCGCCTCACCGACTTCGACCCCGAGGCGCCCTACGAGCAGGACGAGGAGGACGGGCTCGGGCTCGGCCTCTACGTCGTCGCCCGCCTCGCCCACCGGCACGGGGTGCGGGTGCGGCTGCGGGAGCAGAAGCAGGGCGGGATCGCGGCCGTCGTGGTCCTGCCGACCACGCTGCTCGCGGCGGAGCCGCCGGCCGCGGTCGCGCCGTCCGCCGCCGCCCCGGGGGCCGAGGAGTCCGGCACGGTCTCGCTGCCGGGCGCCGACTCGGAGGCCAACTCCAACGTCCTGCCCGGCCGCGCCGCCCAGGGCTCCGCGAAGACGCCCACCGTCCCGGCGGCACGCCGCGCGGAGCCGGACGCCGTCACGGAGGGCACCCGGGACCCGGCGCGGGGTGAGGCGGACGCCCCGGCGCGGGCCGGGGCGGGCGGGGACACCCCGACGCCGGACACCTCGACGCCGGACGTCCCGGGCACGGATGCCCCGGGCACGGACGTCCCGGACCTGGATGCCGCGGACTCGGACGCTCCCGATCCGGATGCCTCGAACCCGGACGCCCCCGGCACGACCGCCCCGGACCCGGAGACCGTCGGCACCGATGCCCCCGGAACGGGCGCCCCCGGAACGGGCGCCCCCGGCACCGACGCCCCCGGCACCGACGCCCCCGGCTCGGGCGCCCCCGGTACCGACGCCCCCGGTACCGACGCCTCCGGCACGGGCGCCGCCGCCTCCGAGCGGCAGGGTGCCTCCTCGCCGGGCGAGGACACCGAGGGGGCGGCCCCGTCCGCCGCCCCGGACCCGTCCGACACCGTGTCTTCCGTCCCGGCTTCCGGCCCCGGCCCCGAGCCCGACACCGCCCCGGCCGCCCCCGGCACCGAGGGCGCCGAGACCACCGCCACCCCCGGGACCTCCGGGGGGACCCGGCCCGGCGCCGGAGCCACGGCGGCCCCGGACACCGCTGCCGTGGACGGGACCCCGGACACCCCGGAGCCCGCCCCGCGCACGGAGACCCCGCGCACCCCGGCGGCCCCGGACGCCGCCGCCCCCTTCGCGGCCCCCGCCACCGCCCTCGCGGACCGCGCGCCCACCGCCGCCGGGGAGACCCCCGGGCCCCCGCGGGCCGGGGCCCCCCGGACCTCCGCGACCGGGACCGCCCCACAGGCCCCCGCGGCTCCCGCCGCCCCGCCCGCTCCGGAGACCCCCGAGCCCCCGGCGGCCCCCCGCACCCCCGCGCCCCGCTCCGGCGGCGCCGCCGACGCGGACGCCCCCGACGCGAACGCCCCCCAGGGGGACGGCCCCGCCGGGGACCCCGCCCCGGCCACCCGCGGCCGCCGGGAACTGCCCGACGACACCACCATGGCGCTCCTGCTCCCCGCACCGGCGCAGGCCCCCGCCGACGACCCCTACGCCATCGGCCCCGACGCCCATGAGCGCACCCCCGACGAGGCCACCGACCGGCAGGCCGAGCCCGTCACCGACAAGGGGCTGCCCAAGCGGACCCCGAAGCTCACCACTCCCACGCCGGCCGAGCGGCCGCGCACGGGTTCCGTCGACGCCGAGGCGCTGCGACGCCGTCTGGGAGGCTTCCGCCGGGGGGCGGAGGCCGGGCGGCGCGATGTCGAGGCGGAGATCGCCGACCGGACGGCCGGGCACCGGTCCCCGGCGGCAGCAGGGACGACCGAGGAAGCAACGGGGGGCACCGTCGAGGAGGCAAGCAGTTGACCGCGCCCAGTACGCTCCGACCGAGCAGTGAAGCCCGCAACCTGCACTGGCTGTTGACGAACCTGGTCGAGGAGGTCCCCGGCATCCGGTCCGTCGCCGTGGTCTCCTCGGACGGACTGCTGCTCCTCTCCTCCGACCCCGGCCGCCACGACGAGGCCCGCAGGAACCACGACGACGCCCCCGCCGGGCCCCGGGGCCACGCCGCCGACCTGGCCACCGTCGTCTCCGGCGTGGGCAGCCTCACCGTGGGCGCCGCCAAGCTGCTGGAGTTCGGCGGCGTCAAGCACACCATGGTCGCCATGGAGGAGGGCAGCCTCTTCGTCATGTCGATCAGCGACGGCTCGCTGCTCGGCGTGCACGGCTCCGCCGACTGCGACATGAGCGTGGTGGCCTACCACATGGCCCTGTTCGTCGGCCGCGCCGGACATGTGCTGACCCCCGAACTCCGCAGCGAGCTGCGCAGGTCGCTGGAGGGCGAGCCGGCCGGGAGCGCGCGATGACCGACCGTGCCGCCGCGAACCGCGGCGACCTGCCGGTGCGCGGCGCCGACCGCAAGCCCGCCCGGGTGCGCCCCTACTCGCTCACCAGCGGCCGCACCCGCTTCGGCCACGTCCTGCTGGTGGAGACCTTCGTCGGCGCCACCGCGATCGAGGCCGCCGGGGAGCGCCGCGAACTGGCCGGCCCGGCCTCCCGGGTGATGCCCGAGATGCGGGCCATCGTCGAACTCTGCCGCCGGATGCGTACGGTGGCCGAGATCTCCGCCCTGCTGAGGATGCCGCTCGGCGTCGTCCGCGTGCTGCTCAGCGACCTGGCGGACCAGGGAAAGATCCGTGTCTACGGCACCGGGACCGGCCATGGCACGGGCCGCCCGGACCGTGTTCTGCTCGAAAGGGTGCTCAGTGGACTCCGCCGTCTCTGACGCCGCCGTCGGCGGCGCTCCGCTCGCCGGGACCGACGACGGACCGCTGCTGCCGTGGCAGACCGACCGCACCCGCGCCCCCGTCGCCACCAAGATCGTGGTGGCCGGCGGCTTCGGCGTGGGCAAGACCACCCTGGTCACCACCGTCTCGGAGATCACGCCCCTGCAGACCGAGGCGCTGATGACCGAGGCGAGCGCCGGGACCGACGACCTCAGCGCCACCCCGGGCAAGCTCACCACCACCGTGGCCATGGACTTCGGCCGCATCACCCTCGACGACAGCCTGGTCCTCCATCTGTTCGGCACCCCCGGCCAGCAGCGCTTCTGGTTCATGTGGGACGACCTGGTGCGCGGCGCGATCGGCGCCGTCGTGCTGGCCGACACCCGCCGTCTGAAGGACTGCTTCCCGGCGCTGGACTACTTCGAGAGCTGCCGGCTGCCGTACATCGTCGCCGTCAACCACTTCGACGGCAGTGAGCTGTTCGACGCGGCGGACGTGCGCGAGGCGCTGTCGGTCCCCCCGCACATACCCGTCGTGATCATGGACGCGCGCAACCGGGTCTCCGTCGTCGAGACGCTGCTGTCCCTCGTGGGCCACGCGCTCGACGAGACCCCCGAGTAGACCGGACCCCCGGACACCCGGGGACCCCGTGCACCCGGACCCCCCGCCGGAACCGGCCGGCCGCGCCCCAGCAGACGCAACCCGAGTAGGAGTCGAACGCCGCATGCGGAAGATACTCGTCGTCGGAGCCGGGCAGTCCGGCCTGCAACTGGCCCTGGGCCTCCAGTCCCACGGCTACGAGGTCACCCTGATGTCCAACCGGACCGCGGACGAGATCCGCACCGGCCGGGTCATGTCGACGCAGTGCATGTTCCACACCGCCCTCCAGCACGAGCGCGACCTCGGGCTGAACTTCTGGGAGTCCCAGGCACCGAGGATCGAGGGGCTCGGCGTCTCGGTGGCCGTCCCCGGCTCCCACGACCCCGGCCCCACCCGCCGGGCGGTCGACTGGCTCGGGCGGCTGCGGGGCTTCGCCCAGTCCGTCGACCAGCGGGTGAAGATGGCCGGCTGGATGGAGACCTTCGCCCAGCGCGGCGGCCAACTGGTCATCCACGGTGCCGCGGTGGGCGACCTCGACTACTTCTCCCGCGCCTACGACCTCGTCCTGGTCGCCGCGGGCAAGGGCGAACTGGTGGGGATGTTCGGCCGGGACGGCTCCCGCTCCCCGTACGCCGAGCCGCAGCGGGCGCTGGCGGTGGCGTACGTCCACGGGCTGGGCCCGCGCCCCGAGCACCCGGACACCGAGGCCGTCCGCTGCAACCTGGTGCCCGGCGTCGGCGAGATGTTCGTCATGCCGACCCTCACCACCTCCGGCCGCGCCGACATCCTCTTCTGGGAGGGCATACCGGGCGGCCCCCTCGACGTCTTCCGGGGAGTCAAGGACCCGGCGGAGCACCTCTCCCTCACCCTCGGCCTGATGAGGACCTTCCTCCCCTGGGAGTACGCGCGGGCCACCGGGGTCGAACTGACCGACGCGGGCGCCACCCTCGCCGGGCGCTACGCCCCCACCGTCCGCCACCCCGTCGGACGGCTGCCCGGCGGCGGACTCGTCCTCGGCGTCGCGGACGTCGTCGTCGCCAACGACCCGGTCACCGGCCAGGGCTCCAACTCGGCCTCCAAATGCGCCGCCAGCTACCTCGCCTCGATCGTCGAGCACGGCGACCGGCCCTTCGACGAGGAGTGGATGCTGCGGACCTTCGACCGCTACTGGGACACCGCCCGGCACGTCACCAAGTGGACCAACGCCATGCTCGCCCCGCCGCCCGGGCACGTCCTGGACCTCGTGGGCGCCGCCGGGCAGCTCCAGCCGGCCGCCGACCGCTTCGCCAACGGCTTCGACGACCCCTCCGACTTCGAGAAGTTCTTCTACGACCCCGAGCTGACCGGCTCCTACCTGGCCGGGCTGGGCGCCACGCCCCCGGCCGCCCCGGCCAAGGCCCCCTGAGACCGGTCCGGCGATTCCCGTCGGCCGCCCCACGGGCGACGCCGGCGGCGGCCGTCGGACGGCCCCGGGCCGGCGGCCGCCCGGCCCCGGGGCTACCCGGCGAACCCCGCGTCGGACCCGGCCGCCGCCCCCGCCGGCAGTGAGGGCGGCGTGTACCGGCGCAGGGGCACGCCCTCCGGGTCGGGGCGCACGGCGCCGAGGACCGGGTTGGCCGCGACCGGGGAGACCTTGACCCGGGCCCCGGGGCGCGGCGCCTGCACGACCAGGCCGCCGCCGAGGTACAGCGCCACATGGGTCGCCTCCGGGAAGTAGACGACCAGGTCGCCGGGGCGCAGCGCGGACATCGGCACCCGGCGCAGCCGCGCCCACTGCTCCTGGCTGGTGCGCGGGATCGCCCGGCCCGCCCGCCGCCAGGCCGCCGAGGTCAGCCCCGAGCAGTCGTAGGACGACGGGCCCTGCGCGCCCCAGACGTAGGGCTTGCCGAGCTGGCCCACCGCGAACCGCACCGCGCTGCGGCCCGCCGCCGACGGCTTCCCGTCGTCGCCGAGCGCGCCGGACGCCAGCAGCCGCTCCTGCGCCAGGGCGGTGCCCGAGCGCTCCAGCGCGGCCACCCCGGCCCGCTGCTCCGGGGTGAGCGCGGCCAGCAGCCGCTCCACGTCGGCGAGACCGCGCCGGACCTCGTCGCGCTGCCGCCGCTGCTCGGCGGCCAGGGCGAGCTGGGCGCCCAGGGCGGTGCGGGCGCGCCGGGCCAGCGCCTCGGTCCGCCGCTCGTCCCGGGCCAGCCGGCCCACCACCCCGGCCCGCTCCCGGGCCAGCCGGGCGAGCACATGGCCCTGTTCGAGGGCGCCCTGCGGATCGCGGGCCAGCAGCAGCCGGAGATAGAGGGAGAGGGCACCGCCGTCCCGGTACTGCTGGCGGGCCAGCGATCCGGCGGCGGCCCGGCTGTCGCCGAGGGAGGTCCGGGCCCGCGCCAGCTCGGTGTCCAGCCGCTTCACCTCGGCGCGCCGGGTGCCGAGCCGCTCGGCGGTGCCGTTGTAGGTCTCGGTGGCCTTCTCGGCCTCCCGGTAGAGCCGCTGGAGGTCCGTCAGCAGTTCGGCCGGGGTCCGGCCGCCGGCCGCGCCGCCCGGCCCCGGGGCGGCCCCGGCGGGCAGCGGCGCGAGGACGAGACCGGCCGTCAACGCCGCCGTGCACACCAGACGCGGGAACCTTCCTGACACGCCATCACCTCCGCCGCGGGGCGGGCCCTCCGCTCCGCACGGTGAATATCGGGCGATGGCGCCGGGTCCGCGCGCCGGATGTGCGCGGTTCGGCGCAACGGAGTCACCCGTGGGCGTCGTCCGGCTTGCCGTCCGGCGTGGCGTGCGGCCGGGACCAGGGCCAGCGCACCCGGGGGCCCCGGTCGCCCCCGGGGTCGTAGGCGTACTTCCAGCGGGCGAACCCGGCCCGGGGGCGTTCGGAGCGGGGGACGCGCCGGTAGACCAGCACGGTGGGCGGACCGCCGCCGGGGGCGGGGACGGGGATGCGGTAGGTCTTCGGGGGGTGGCCCGTCATGCCGACCAGCACGGGCAGCACCCGGCCGTCCATGGGACCGCCCTCGAAGGGGGTGTCTTCGCTCTTCACCGGATCAGTGTCGGACATCCGCCGCGGGCGCCCCGAGGAGCGCGGCGGTCCGCGGGTCGTGCCGGGCGGTGACCGCCAGTGCCGCGAGGAACTGCTCCACCAGCCAGTCCCGCAGCTCCTCCACCGGCGGCTGCCGGCCCTCGTCCAGCCAGATGAGCGAGGCCGCCTCCACCGCCGTGATCCACACGCGCACCGTCATCCGCAGCCGGGGACCGGGGTCGGCGGCGTCCAGGTGGCGCAGGATGTGCCCGGCGGCGGCCCGGCGCACCCCGTCCACGATGGCGGCGGTGCGGGAGGTCGCCGCGACGCTGCCGCCGCGCAGCAGGGCGCTGAACCCGGGGCCGTGCCCGTCGACGAAGGCCAGATAGCGGTCGAGGGCGCGGGCCAGCCGGTCGGGCAGCGGGCCCTCCGGGGGCTCGTCGAAGCAGGACCGCAGCGCGTCGGCGGCCGAGCCGAGGGCGGCCTCGTAGAGCTGCTGCTTGCCGCCGGGGAAGTACCGGTAGACCAGCGGACGGGAGACCCCGGCCCGCTCCGCCACGTCGTCCAGGGAGACCTCCTCCGGCGGCCGGTGGGCGAAGAGGCCGAGCGCCGTGTCGAGGAGCTGGCCGCGGCGCTCCTCGACGCTGAGCCTGCGGTAGGCGGGGGTGGGGGCCTGCGGGGTCATGGGCGCAGGGTAGCGGCCGGGGCCCGGCGGCGGCCCCGCCGGGAACGCCCGCTCCCGGTCCCGGTCCCGGCCCCGGTCCCGTGAGCGGTCCCGGCTCCGGGCCAGGCCCAGGCCCCGGTCACGACCGGCCTTCGGTCGGCTGCCGGCCCCGGCCTCGGGTCCCCGGCCTTCCGTCCCGGGCCCCGGGGCGGTCGTCAGGCGAGCAGGCCCGAGGAGCGCCAGAGGCGGCGGCCGACGCCGCGCAGGACCCCGATGTCGTCGAGGAAGCCGGTGAGCCGCCCGGCGCCGGTCCGCATCACCTCGCGGCGGTGTCCGCTGGCCCTGACCTGGGCCACGGCCTCGTGCCGGTCCAGGCCGACGCCGGTGTACACCTCGGGGTTGACGAAGGCGACGGAGAAGACCCGGGCGAACTCGCCCGAGCTGATCCGGGTGAGCTCCCGGGACCACCTCGGGGCGGTCACCATCTGGCGGCGCAGCTCCTCCCGGGCGTAGCGGACGTGGCGGGCCTCCTCCACCACGTGGATCCGGGTGACGCCGCGGACCAGCGGCTGGACGCGCTCGTCGGGGAAGGTCAGCCGCTGCATCCAGTCGAGCACCTCCTCGCCGAGCAGGGTGGCGGTGAAGGAGCCGGGCGTGGTGGAGACGGTCTTGAACAGCCGCCCCAGCTGCTGGTGGGCCCGGCCGACCGGGTACCAGGGGGCGCCGCTCCGGGTGATCAGCCGGGCGAACATCCTGGAGTGGCGGCACTCGTCCTCGATCTCGGTGAGCGCGTAGCGCACATGGGCGCTGGTCGCCGGCTTGTCGTAGGCGTGCCGGACCAGCAGCTGCATGAGGATCAGCTCGAACCAGATGCCGAGCGAGGCGAGCGCGGCGGCCTCGTGCCGGGAGAGCAGGACGCGCTGCTCCTCGCCCATCCGCCGCCACATCGGGGTGTCGTACAGGGAGACCAGCTCCGGTGGCCAGAACCACTTGCCGTCCTCGAAGGGGGCGTCCCAGTCCAGCTCCCGGTCGGGGTCGAAGGAGTGGCGGGCGGAGGAGGCGAGCAGCCGTTCGGCCACCCGCTCCCGGTCCTTGAGCGGACCGAGCGCGTCGCGCGGGCCGTCGAGCGCGTCGGCTTCCGTCGGGATCGTCATGGCTGTCCCACCTCGTCGTGCGGTTCGGTGTTACCGGCGGTCACTCATCCCCTCTTATGAGACTGCCTGTCAGCAAGACCGTCAATCCCCCGCGCGGCACTTGTCGGTGACAGGGGCGGGGGGAGGGGGCCCGGGCCGCTCGCGGGCGGAGCCGGGGCGGCACCTCCCGGGCGGGCTCCGTGGGGGAGGGGCTCCCTCGGCGGGTCTCCGGGGCGGCGCCCCGAACCCCCGGGTGGCACGGGTCGCGGGCCGACGGAGCCGGGACCCGTGCCGCGCCGCCGTCAGACCGGGCTGCCCGCCTCCTCCGGTCTCCCGTCGGCCACCGGGGACGCCCCCGCCGCCACCGGCTCGGCCTCCGCCGCCACCGGCTCCGCCGGCCCCGGCGGGAACGACGTGCGCAGGGTGAACGCGTACGGCGTCGGCCCGTGCGCCCGCAGATGCAGCAGCCGTTCCTCCGCCTCGGCCACCGTCGGCCGGTGGTCCGACGGCACCCACCACAGCGCGGTCACCGCCTCCGACAGCCGTTCGAACCACTCCCGCCGCCTGGCCAGCAGTTCCCGGTGCCGCCCCTGGTACATGAACGCCGTCAGGGCGTCCGTGTCCCGCCACACCGACATGTTGACGATCAGCCAGGAGTCGCCGAGCACCGGCACCTCCGTGGCGTTGCCCGACTCGTCCTGGAGCCGCCACACGAACCCCGGCGCCGCGTCGGCGACCGCGTTCACCGGGTCGAGCGCGTCGACGAAGTCCTTGAGCAGGGGCGAGTCCAGAGGGGCCCTGAGACGGGCGATGTTGACCTGGGCGAGCCGGTGTCCGGAAGTATCCATGCACCGGATGCTAGATCGCTCCCCCAACACCGCTGCGACCGGCGGTGGTTGGGGCGCCCGTACCCCTCCGGGCCGGACGGGGGCCGCCGCCCGCGCCGGCTCACCCGCCCAGCACCGCCTCCATCACCGCCCGGGCCACCGGCGCCGCCAGCCCGCCCCCGCTGATCTCCTCCCGCTCCCCGGGCGCCCCCTCCACCACCACCGCCACCGCGACCCGCGGCCGGGCCTCCCCGTCCCGCTGCGCCCAGGACACGAACCAGGCGTACGGCGTCCCCGCGTTGCCCACCCCGTGCTGCGCCGTGCCGGTCTTGCCGCCCACCAGGGCGCCCGGGATCGCCGCGTTGGCGCCGGTGCCGTGCTCCACGACCCCCGCCATCAGCTCCTTCAGCCGCCGCGCCGTCGACGGCCGCATCGCCTCCCGCACCGGCCGCGACCCGGCCGCCGCCACCAGGCTGCCGCCCGCCCGCACCGTCCGCTCCACCAGGTACGGCGCCCGCACCTGGCCGCCGTCCGCCACGGCCGCCGCCACCATCGCCATCTGCAACGGGGTCGCCCGGGTGTTGTACTGGCCGATCGACGACAGCCCGAGCTGCGCCCGGTCCACCTCGGTGTCGAACGTCGACCGGGCGACGGAGAACGGGATGCGCAGCCCCTCGTCGTTGAACCCGAACGCCTCCGCCGAGGCCGCCATCCCCGCCACCCCCACGTCCACGCCCAGCTTCGCGAAGACCGTGTTGCACGACCACTCGAAGGCGTCCCGCAGCGAGGCGTTCCGGCACCCGTCGCCCTCGTTGGTCAGCCGCGTCCGCGTCCCCGGCAGGGTGTACGGGTCGGGGGTGAGGGTCGGCGCGTCCAGGTCGCGCACCACCCCGGCGTCCAGCGCCGCCGCCGCCGTGACCACCTTGAAGGTCGACCCCGGCGGATAGGTGCCCCGCACCGCGCGGTTGAGCATCGGCTTGTCCGGATCGCGGTTCAGCCGGGCCCAGGTGCCGTTGGCGTCCGCGCCGTTGCCGGACAGCAACTGCGGGTCGTACGACGGCGTGGACACCAGCGCCAGCACCCGCCCCGTCGCCGGGTCGACCGCCGCCACCGCCCCCTTGCGCGCCCCCAGCCCCTCGTACGCCGCCCGCTGCGCCGCCGGGTCGACGGTCGTCACCACGTCGCCCCCCGGGCTGCGGCCGCCGGTGACGTCGTTCCACAGCGGCAGCGGCGCCAGCACCGGATCGGCGCCCGACAGCAGCCCGTCCTCCGCGTGCTCCAGCAGCGTCGTGCCGTACGCCTGCGAGGCGAAGCCGGTCACCGGCGCGTACAGCGGACCGTCGGCGTACGTCCGCTCGAAGCGCAGGTGCTCGCCGGTGTCCCGGGAACCGGTGACGGCCCGCCCGCCGACCAGGATGTTCCCGCGAGGCTGCTGGTAACGGGCGATGTCCGGGCGGCGGTTGGCCGGGTTGCCGTCGTACTCCGGGGCGCGGACCAGCTGCACCCGGACCGCGTTCGCGAGCAGCGCGGCCAGCAGCAGCGCACAGAAGAGGGCGGCGTGCCGGATGTTGCGGGTCATGGCCGCGCCCCGCGCCGGGCCGCGTCGCTGATCCGGATGAGCAGCGCCACCATCGCCCAGTTGGTCACGACCGACGAGCCGCCCTGCGCCAGGAACGGCATCGCCATCCCGGTCAGCGGGATCAGCCCCGTCACCCCGCCCGCGATGACGAACACCTGGAGCGCCAGGATGGAGGAGAGGCCGACGGCCAGCAGCCGGCCGAAGGGGTCGCGGGCGCCCAGGCCCGCCCGCAGCCCCCGCTCCACCAGCAGCCCGTAGAGCAGGAACAGCGCGGCCAGCCCGAGGAAGCCCAGCTCCTCGCCCGCGGTGGCGAGGATGAAGTCGGACTTCACCGCGAAGCCGATGAGGGCCGAGTGGCCGAGCCCCAGCCCCGTCCCCGTCCAGCCGCCCGCCGCGAACGCGAACAGCGACTGCGCGAGCTGGTTGGGCCCCTGGCCCGCCTCGATGGAGGCGAAGGGGTGCAGCCAGTCCTCCACCCGCGCGTGCACGTGCGGCTCCAGCCACCCCACGGCGAGCGCGCCCAGCGAGGCCAGCAGCAGGCCGACGGCGATCCAGCCGCTGCGGCCGGTCGCCACGTACAGCAGGACCACGAACAGGCCGAAGAACAGCAGCGAGGTCCCGAGGTCCCGCTCCAGCACCAGCACCAGCACGCTGACCAGCCACACCGCGAGGATCGGGCCGAGCACCCGCCCGGTGGGCAGCCGCAGCCCCCACACCCGGCGCCCCGCGTACGCCAGCGCGCCCCGGTTGGCGGCCAGATAGGCGGCGAAGAACACCGCGAGGAGGACCTTGGCGAACTCCCCGGGCTGGATCGACAGGTCCCCGACCCGCAGCCAGATCCGGGCCCCGTTGACCGCCGGGAAGAGGATCGGCAGGGTCAGCAGCACCAGCGCGGCGGCGACCGACACGTAGGCGTAGCGCTGGAGCACGCGGTGGTCGCGCAGCAGCAGCACGACCAGGGTGAACAGCCCGATGCCCAGCGTCGACCAGACGAGCTGCGCGGGGGCCGCCCGGTCGCCCGGCGTCTCCAGGTCCAGCCGGTAGATGAGGACCAGGCCGAGGCCGTTGAGCAGGACCCCGATGGGCAGCAGCAGCGGGTCGGCGTACCGGGCGCGCAGCCGGACGGCGAGGTGCGCGAGGACCGCGAGCACGCCGAGCCCGGCGCCGTAGCCGGCGGCGCCGGGCGGGAGGGTGCCGTGCCGGGCGAGGCCCACGGCGCAGTAGCCGCAGACCGAGAGCAGCACGGCCAGCAGGATGAGGGCGAGTTCGACGCCGCGGCGCCGGGGGAGCCCGGCGGTGGGTTCGGGGGCGTCCGCCTCGGCCACGGCCATCCCGATGCCCGGTCCGGCGCCGGTGCCGTGCCCGGTGCCGTGCCCGCCGTCTCCCGTGCCGTGCCCGGTCCCGGTGCCGGGTCCCGCTCCGGCCGTCGTCATCCGCGGTCCTCCGGCGTCAGCACCAGCGCGGTGCGGGGCCGATGTTGTCGATGTACCGGGCGGTGCCCCAGGCCCAGGTGCCGTCCGTGAGGAGGTACCAGAGCGGATTGCCCCGCACGGTGTCACCGGGGGTCTTGCAGTGGATGGAGACGATCTCGCCCCGGTGGGCGTAGCGGATCACGTCCCCGCCGCGGGTGGGCGAGGTGCGCAGGGCCAGCCGGTCGGCGGTGACGACGCCCCGGTAGGCGCCGCTCTGCTCCGGCCGCCCGGTGCCGCCGCCCCCGTCGCCGGTGCCCTCGTGGCCTCCGCCCCCGGTGCCCTCGTGACCCCCGGCTCCGTTGCCCCCGCCGCCCCCGTCGCCGGAGCCGCCGCCGGGCCGTTCGCCGTGGGCGTTCTGCCCGGTGGCCGCCGAGGGCCCCGGGTCCGGGCCGTCGGCCGCGCCCGCGGGGGTGGCGGCCACGGAGGCGAGGAGCGCTCCGGCGGCCACCGCTATGGCGAACCGGCGGACGGGGACGGGGCGCGGCTGCCACGTCGGCATGGGAACCTCCCGGGAGGACGAGTGCACCGGAACGGTGTCGAAGGTGGGCAAACGCCACCTTAGAAGCGCCCCCGGCGCCCCGCCCGTCTCACTGCGCCATCGGGGCCCCGGGCGGGCGTACGGCGGCGTGTGCGGGGCGGGGCGGGGGCTTGCGGCGCGGCGGGGGTACGTGGTGGGGCGCGGTGGGGGTGCGCGGTGGGGCACGGCGGACCACGGCGCGGGGTTCCCGGCCGCCGGAGTCCGGGGCGGGGCCGTGGGTTCGCGAACGGCCTGTCGTCGGGAGGGTGTTGGCGTGAGGGGCCGACGGCCACGGGATCCGGCCGGGGCGTCACCGGCGGCTCGCGGTCGGCACCCCGGCGGGATGCGGCGGAGCGGGTACGGGTGGTCGGCGCGGGTCGGCGCGGGTCGGCGCGGGTCGGCGCGGGTCCGCGTGGGTCGGCGTGGTGGGGCGGGCCGGGCGGCCGGCTCGGGGTGCGGCCGGTCGGGGCGCGGTCGGCCGGGACGCGGCCGGCCGGGCGGGTCGGGCGCGGTAGGGCGGTCGTGCAGGGCGTTGTGGGGTTGTCGGCCGGGCGCCGTCGGGGTTGGAGTTCCCGGGGGCCGGGGCCGGGGCCGGGGGCGTGGGTCGTGGGGCCGGGGTCCGTGGTCAGGGGAGGGTCAGGACCGCCCGGGCCCCGCCGTCGGGCGGGTTGGTGAACTCCAGGCGCGCGCCTAGCACGTCCGCCTGTCCCAGGGCGATGGTCAGCCCCAGCCCGTGCCCCTTGGAACCGCCCTCCGTGCGGAACCGCTGCGGCCCGTGCGCGAGCAGGTACTCCGGATAGCCGTCCCCGTGGTCCCGGACGGAGACCTCCCGGCCGTCGACGGTCAGCACCACCGGCCCCCGCCCGTGCCGGTGCGCGTTGGCCACCAGATTGCCGAGCACCCGCTCCAGCCGCCGCCGGTCCGTCTCCACCCGGGCCTCCCGCACGACCTCCACCCGGGTGGAGGTGCCCGAGGCGCCCACCACCCGCCGGGCCAGCTCGCCCAGGTCCTCGGTGTCCGTCTCCAGCAGCTCCCGGCCCGCGTCCAGCCGGGAGATCTCCAGCAGGTCCTCGGTCAGCGTGCGCAGCGCCGCCACCCGGTCCCGCACCAGCTCCGTCGGACGGCCCGGCGGCAGCAGTTCGGCCGCCGCGTGCAGCCCGGTCAGCGGGGTGCGCAGCTCGTGCGCCACGTCCGCGGTGAACCGCTGCTCCGCCAGCAGCTTGCCCTGGAGCGAGGCGGCCATGGAGTCCAGCGCCGCGGCGACCGAGGCCACCTCGTCCTGCCGGGACACCGGGTCCTTGGTCCGGGGGTCGTCGACCCGCGCGTCCAGGTCGCCCGCGCTGATCCGCCGGGCGACCCGTGCCGTGGTGTGCAGCCGGCGGGTCACCCGGGCCACCGCGAAGGCCCCCACCAGCAGCGTCGCCCCGATCGCCAGCGCCGACGACCACACGATCGCCCGGTCCAGGTCCTCGATGGTGCGCCTGCCCTGGGAGTGGTCGACCCCGACCGCGAGCACCCGGCCCCCCTCGGCCGGACCCGCCGCCCACATCGTGGACCGTCCGCCCTCCTCGGTGGCCATCGTGCCGTGCCGGCCCGAGGCGGCCAGCGCGCGCAGCGGCTCCGGCAGCCCCGGCGGATCGATGGCGGCGCCCGGCCGCAGCGGGTCCCCGGCCTCGTACGCCGCCGTCGCGTCCCGCAGCCGGACCAGCGCCGTCTCCCGGGCCCGGCCCTCGGTCTGGTCGGCCACCGAGACATGGACCAGCACACCGAGCAGCGCGGCCAGCGCGCAGCACATCACGGTGATGAACACGGCGGCGCGCACCGCCAGCGGACCGGCCCAGCGGGGGCGGACGAGCCTCACCGGACCCCCGCCGGAGGCGTGGGCGGGGACGGCGCGGGTGAGGACGGCGGAGGTGAGGAGGGGGAGGCGGAGGGCGGCCCCGACGGCCGCCGGCCGTCACCGGTGCGCAGCATCTCGTCCCGGGTGAGCAGCATCGCCCGCTGGTCCGGGTCCCAGGTCCACTGGAGCCGGTACTCGTAGCCCGCGACCTCCGACGGCGCGCGGACGATCACCGACCGCCCGGCCAGCTCGACGGCGCTCACGGCGTCCTCGTAGGCCATGATCCGGACGAGCCGGTCCCCCTCCACGGTGAAGACGCGCACGGCGGTCAGCTTCTCCGGCAGCAGCCGGAACCCCAGCGTCAGCTCGGGCCGCCCGTCGCCGGTGAGGTCCCGGTAGTACGGCCGCAGCACCGGGCACCCGGCGCCCCGCCCGGCCGCCGAGCAGTCGGCCAGGCGGCGGGTCGTCTCCCGGTACGGCGCCCGGTCGCCGTCGTACTGCTCGGGGTGCGCGGTGATCTCGGCCCGTACGGCGGCCAACGGGTCGACGTCCCGGATGTCCCCGCCGGGCACGCCGACGCCCTCGACGTCCTGGTGCTCCACCTCGCCGATGTCGTAGGCGGGGCTCGACGCGGGCGGCAGCTCCGGCCAGGGCCGGGCCGGGCTCACGGCCGTCGGGGTCGCCCCGGCGCCCCGCAGTCCGCCGGTGTCCCCGCAGCCGCTCACCGCCACGGCGGCCCCCAGCGCCGCCACCGCGGCGGCGGACGCGCGGGCGGCGCGGCGCCGTGGGCGACTGGTGGGCACAGCACTCCTGTGGGGGGAGGGCGGACGGGGCGGCCTGGCCCCGCACGCCCTGTTCGGCTTCGTACGCCTGTCCATCTTGCCTGGCGCACCCGGCGAACGACCACCGAGACCCCCCTGGAAACCCGGCTCGCCCCGCGCGCACTCGCGAGGACCGCCCGCCCCCGGGCGGGTCCCGGGCCCCTCCGTGTCCCGGCCCCGGCCGTCCCGGAGCCGGGGGTCTCCCCGGTCCCCCGCCCCGGTCGGCCCCGGCGCGCACCCCGGGTTCCCGCCGCGTCCCGGCGCCGTGCGCACCATGAGTTCCCGGCCGCGCGGACGCCACGGGCCCCGGCTGCCCGGCCCCGCTCAGGGGGGCGGGGCCGCCCGGTCGCGGTCCAGGAGGGGGGCCAGCAGGTCGCCGTGGGAGGCGAGGCGCGCGAGGACGTCCCCGGGGAGGAAGCGCAGCCGGTCCGGGTCGTCGCAGTCCGCCACCTCGTCCCAGGTCACCGGCGTCGAGACGGCGGGCGTGGCGCGGGCCCGCACGGTGTAGGGGGCGGCGGTGGTCTTGCGGGCCGCGTTCTGGCTCCAGTCGACGAACACCTTCCCCGGCCGCAGGCTCCGCGTCATCCGGTGCACCACCAGTCCCGGCAGCGCCGCCTCCGCCTCCACCGCCAGCCCCTTCGCGTACGCCGACACCCGCTCCGGCGACGCCCCGCGCACCCCCGCCAGCAGGTGCAGCCCCTTGGCCCCGGAGGTCTTCGCGTACGCCTCCAGACCGTCCGCCGCCAGCCGCTCCCGCAGCCACAGCGCCACCTCGCAGCACTGTGCGACGGTCGCGGGCGGGCCGGGGTCCAGGTCGAGCACCAGGCGGTCCGCCTCACCGGGCGCGGCGGCGGTCCACTGGTGGGTGTGGAACTCGGCGACCAGGTTCGCCGCCCACATCAGGCTCGGCAGGTCCTGCACCATCACCATCCGCGCGGGCCCCTCCGACCGGGCCACCTCCGCCGTGGTGACCCAGCCGGGCGTACCCGGCGGCACGTTCTTGGTGAAGAACACCTGCCCGTCCGGCCCGTCCGGATAGCGCAGGAAGGAGAGCGGGCGGTCCCGCAGGTGCGGCAGCAGCGCCCCGGCCGCCGTCGCGTAGTAGTGCAGGAGCTCGCCCTTGGTGAGGCCGGTCGCCGGATACAGCACCTTCCCCAGGTTGCTGAGGGCCACCCGCCGCCCCTCCACCACGGTGATAGGCGCCATACCATGAGAATCTCACGCAATACGGATGAACCGCCCGGCGGTGGGCGCGACCGGAAAGGTGCTGCACGTGCGATCCATCTGGAACGGCGCCATATCCTTCGGCCTGGTCAGCATCCCCATCAAGCTGGTGAACGCGACCGAGAGCCACACCATCTCCTTCCGCCAGATCCACACCGAGGACGGCGGCCGGATCCGCTACCGCAAGGTCTGCGAGCTGGACGACCAGGAGGTCACCTCCGGGGAGATCGGCAGGGCCTACGAGGACGCGGACGGCTCGATGGTCCCGATCACCGACGAGGACCTCTCCCGGCTGCCGATCCCCACGGCGCGCACCATCGAGATCGTGGCCTTCGTGCCCGGGGACCGGATCGACCCGCTCCAGATGGGCTCCGCCTACTACCTCGCCGCCGCCGGGGCGCCCGCCGCCAAGCCGTACACCCTGCTGCGCGAGGCGCTCAAGCGCAGCGACCGGGTCGCCATCGCCAAGTTCGCGCTCCGCGGCCGGGAGCGCCTCGGCATGCTCCGGGTGGTGGGGGACGCCATCGCCATGCACGGGCTGCTCTGGCCGGACGAGGTGCGCGCCCCCGAGGGCGTGGCCCCGGACGCCGACGTCACCGTCCGGGACAAGGAGCTGGACCTCGCGGACGCCCTGATGGACACCCTCGGCGAGATCGACCTGGACGATCTGCACGACGAGTACCGCGAGGCCCTGGAGGAGGTCATCGCCGCGAAGTCGGCCGGCGAGGCGCCGCCGGAGAGCCCGGAACCGGCGGGCCACGGCAAGGTGCTGGACCTGATGGCCGCGCTGGAGGGCAGCGTGCGGGCGGCCCGGGAGTCGCGGGGCGAGGGCGAGAGCGGCGGAGGCGGGGCGGAGGGCGGGGGCGGGAGCGGGAAGGGCGCCGGGCGTGATGCCGCCGGGCGCGAGGACGCCGAGGTCAGGGCGCTGCCGCGGCGCGAGGCGTCCTCCCGGGCCACCCCCAAGCGGACCGGCGGCAAGAAGTCGACGTCGGCGGCGAAGAAGTCGGCCGCAGGGAAGCCGGGGTCGGCGGCGAAGAAGTCGACCGCGCGGTCCTCCGCCGGATCGCGCACCGGCTCGGCGTCCGGGTCGGCCTCCGGGTCGGGGTCGGGGGCGGGGAAGAAGGCCGCCGCCAAGGGGGCCGGGGGGAGGAATACGGCGGGCGGCGGCTCGGGGAAGGGCACGGCGGGGACGACGGCGAAGAAGACGTCGTCCCGCAAGCGCACGGCCTGATCCCGGGCGCGCGCGGCACCGGCGGGTCCGGAACCGGGGCCGGGTCCTGCCGGGACGCCACCGCCGGGTGCCGGGGGAGTACGTCCGGCGGCCGGGCCCGCCCGACGGACGTCATCAGGCCCGCCGGATCGGATCGGCATCCGGGCCCGCCCGATCGCACCGGCATCCGGGGCTGCCCGAGCGACCGCACCCGCACCCGTGCCCGCACCCGTGCCCGCACCCGCACCCGTGCCCGCACCCGTGCCCGCACTCGTGCCCGCACCCGCACCCGTGCCCGGGCCCGCCCGGCTGGACCCGCGTCCGGGCCGCCCGGCCCCGACCGCCGGCAGGGCCCGCCCGCCACGCCGTCCACGGCGAGGGGCGGCGTCAGCTTCCCGGTGCCCCGGAGGGTGCGTACAGCGCGGGGCCCGCGGACGCCGTCGCCTCCGGAGCCCCCGTGGCCACGGGCACCGCCGGGGCCACCGACGCCGCCGGGGCGGCCGGTACCGCCGAAGCGGCCGGTGCCGCCGGTGGCGTCGACGCCGTGGGTGACGCCTCCGTCGGCAGGCCGAAGGGGGTCTCCTCCAGCGGGCGGCCGATGGTGTCGGCGGGGCCCTCCACCGGGGCGACCGGGCCCCCGGCCCACTGCGACCAGGCCGTCAGGGCGAGGGCGACCGCCGCCGCCGTGCCCGCCACCCGGCCCGCGCGACGCAGCCGTCCGCCCCGGTCCAGTTCGCCCCAGGCGGGGCGGGACCGGGGCTCCTCCGGCTGCCACGGTTCGCCCACCGTGTCGGCGTACGGCGCACGGGCCGGCGGGGGCGGGACCGACGGGGGCGGCGGCGCGGTCGTCCGGCCCCGGCCCCGCTCCGCGGCGGCGGGCTCCCTGGGCGCCGAGGCGAGGATCGCGCGCTCGGTGTCCGCCAGGAACTTCCGCCAGACGTCCTCGCCCACCGGCTCGCCCACCGGGGGGACCGGGGGCGGCGCGGGCACGGGAGGCACCGGGGGCGGGGACGGCCGCGAAGGCGTCCCGTCCGGCCCCGGAGGAACCCCGGCGGCGCCGTCGGGTTCCTCGGCACCGCCGGGTCCGCCGGGTCCGCCCGGTCCGCCGGGTCCGTCCGGCTCAACCGGCTCGCCCGGGCCGCCCGGTTCGTTCGGTCCGGAACCGCTCATCGTGCCCCTCCGGCCGTCGCGAAGCCCGGGCGGCGCCCGGGGGAAGGGGGAGCGCGGTGGTGCCCGTCCGTCATCCGCGGCCCCCGTCGGCCGCGTCCAGCCGGACGAACGGGATGATCCGGCCCGCCGCGCGGAACGACTCCTCGCCACCGTCCACCGCCAGGCCCATCAGCGCGCACAGCCGCCGGGCGGTAACCGGATGGCGCCGGGCGTAGTCCGCCATGATCCCGGCGCCCGCGTCCGGCGTCAGGAACCGCGCGGTGATGGCGTGGTGGCGGTTGCCGAACTGGATGACGGTCTTGGGCTGCCGCAGCAGGTTGCGGTACCAGTCCGCCGTCGGGCCGAACCCGGAGGCGACGGTCCAGCTCCGGCCGTCCGGCTCGTGGCGCTCGTACTCCACCACCTCCAGCACCGACCGCCGGTCCAGGCCGCTGACCCGGCCGGTGTGGTGCAGCAGGAGCAGGCGGCCCCGGAAGAGGGGGGCCAGGCCCGCCCGGAAGAGGAGGTCCGGCAGCCGGGCGGCGAGCCGCCGCCACCGGGTGGGCGACTGGGGCCGGCCGGGTGCGGTGCGGGTGCGCGCCATGATCGCCCTCCCGGTGCGAGCGGTACGGAACGGAACGGTACGGATCGCCAGGGAACAGATCCTTCGCCGCCCACCCTTCCACAGTCACCCGGTCACCGTGCAGTCGCCGCCGTTCACGGTCCGCTCACGGTCGGGTCACGGCCGCCCCGGGCCGCCGTCGCGGAGGAGCGTGAGGGGGGAACGGGGGGAGGGGAAGCGGGGGAGAGGGACGACGAAGGCGCGGGGCGCGGAGGGTGGGAGCGGGGCGCGGGGGCGCCGCCCCGCCGTGCCCGGCGGGGCGGAGCGTCAGGGGACCGGGAGCGTCAGGGGACCGGGGGGCCGCCGAGATAGGTGCCGGCGCGGTCGTGGGGCCAGGCGTTGGCCACGCATCCCTTGAGCCCCTTGATCTGCTGCATCATCACCGGCGCGGGACGGCCGGGCCCGGGGCAGGTCTCGTGGCCCCGGCCGATGCGGTGGCCCACCTCGTGGTTGACGATCAGCGCCCGGTACTCCCCGATCGGCCCGTCGAACTCCGGCGAACCCAGCTTCCAGCGCTTGAGGTTGACCACCACGTCGCTGCCGACGCTGCAGTTCACCTCGCCGCGCGTGTCCAGTCCCGCCCGGCCGCAGATGGCGTCGACGGTGCCCGGGGTGGCGATCCGCACCACGAAGTCGTACGGCTCCGAGCCGGCCAGCCGGAAGGACTCGGTGCCGTCACGGGTCCAGCCGCGCGGGTCGGCCAGCACGTCCGCGATCTCGGCAGCGGCCTTCTCCGGGTTGACGTCGATGCCGTTCTCCACGACCACCATGTACCGCCGGACCCGGCCGCCGTGCCCCACGACCCGGCCGTCCGCCTTCGCCGTGACGAAGGTGCCGGGGCCGGTCGCCGGGATCGCGCCCGGTGACGGCGGGGGCGCGGCGGGGGAGGCCGGGGCGGGCGCGGAGCCGGGCGGTACGGCGGCCGGGGAGGGCCCGCCGGGGGACGCGGTGCCCCCGGCCGCCGGGGTCCCGGACCGGGCCGGCGGGTCCGCCGCCTCCGGTGTCCGGTGCCCGTTCCAGTACAGCAGCGCGGCACCCGCCAGCACGACGGCTCCGGCGGTCCGCGCGGTCACGGGCGGGCGGCCTCGGTGTGGGCTCATGGCGGGTGCCTCCTCCTCACGGCGCGTCACCTCCGGCGCCGTTCCCTCCGCCAAGATCAAACCGGATGGATGTGCGAAAGGGGTACGGATGGTCATGTAACCCTTCTCACAGGGGGGTTGACGCGAGGCGGTGCAACCTCCCGGGACCGGCGTCCCTCCCCGCTCGCACCCGCCCCGCGCGCCCGTGCCCCCCCGTGTCCATGTCCCCCGCTCGCCCGCGCCCGCTCGCCCGCGCCCGCTCGCCCGCGCTCCGGGTCCGCGCCCCGCGTCCCGTGCCCGAGCCCCGCATCCCTCCTCCCGGCGCCGAGCCCCGCCCGCGCCCCGGGCCCCTTCACCCGCGCCCCCCGTTCACGCCCCCGCCCACGCGCCGGGGCCGCCCCGCGACGGCGGGACGGCCCCGGAGGGGGAGCGCGGGCGTCAGCCGGGGGCGGACCGCTCCCAGCGGTAGAAGCAGCGGGCCATCGCGTCCCGGGGACCCCGCCAGGTCTCCGGGTCGTACGCCGAGACGTACGGCTCCAGCCGCTCGCTGACCTGCCGGAACTCCGGATGTCCGGTCAGCCTGCCGATGGCGGGCGCCGGGTCCTCCTCGCTCTCGATGAGGTGCAGGTACACACCGTCACCGAACTCGAAGAGACTGCGCCGGCTGACGCCCACGAGATGGGGCAGCTCGCCCCGGTCGGACTCGGCGAACACCTTCGCGATGTCCGGTGCCGCGCCCGGGGCCATCCGGGCGACGATCAGGGTGTGGTGCATGCGGATGCCTTCCCGGTCGGCGGGGCCGTGTCAGTCCGCGACCGCGGCGGCGGTCCGCCGCTCGCCCGCCGCCTGCTCGATCCGGTCCCGGATCAGGGCCATCTGCGTACGGGAGTTGCGGTTGATGTTGTCCGTCATCCCGGCGTCGTCCACCGGGGCCTCCGGCTTCATCGCGAAGTCCTGGATCCAGCGCATCCGGGTTCCCTGCGGGGTCTCGGCGTACTCCCAGACGATGTCCATGTACTGGAACGGGCCCGTCTCCACCCGCCGGGCGCGGACGGTGCGGGCCACCGGGTCCACGACCCGCTCCGAGACCCAGCTCCACACCCGGTCCTGCTCGTCCGGGTGCATGGTGAGCCGGAACACCACGCGGTCCCCGTCCCGCTCGATGACGTCCACCGAGGCGTACTCGCTGAACAGCCGCGGCCAGTTGTCGACGTCGTTGGTCATCGTCCACACCAGCTCCAGCGGCGCGGCGATGGTGATCTCGTTGTCGGTGTGCCCTGCCATGCTCACACTCCTGTCCTGAGGGCGCCGTTGACCAGCGCGAGGAAGTCCGCGGGCGTCTTGCACCGCTCGGCCTGCTCGGGCAGGCCGAGGCCGTAGCGCTTCTCCAGCTCGGCCACGATGCCCAGCAGCCCGAGGGAGTCCAGGCCGAAGGCCTCGAAGCCGTCGCCGGCCTGCTGCTGGAGGGTGACCGGGTCGACCTGGACGCCCGCCGTGCGCTTCATCAGCGCCGACAGCTCCTCGACGGTCACCTGGTGGTCCACTTGGTCGGTCATGGGTGGTGCTCCTTCACTGGTTCGCTGGATGCGGCGCGCGCCCGCGGCGGCGCCGGTCGGATCGGCCGGACCGGCCGTGGTCAGGCCCCCGGGGTACCGCCCCGGCGCAGGACGAGCGCCGAGTTGCCGCCCATCAGCCCCCGGC
Organism: Streptomyces sp. NPDC107521; assembly: GCF_055598485.1. NCBI lineage: Bacteria > Bacillati > Actinomycetota > Actinomycetes > Kitasatosporales > Streptomycetaceae > Streptomyces > Streptomyces sp. NPDC107521. The sequence goes on along the minus strand of NZ_JBVKAT010000007.1, from coordinate 100,268 downwards.
CGAGGACCAGCGCGGTGCGCGGCCGGGCGGCCCGGGCCCGGCCGGTCACCAGGTCCAGGTCGTGGCGGACCTCGTGGACGTTCGGGGTGGGCGGGATCAGCCCGTGCTCCATCGAGAGCACCGCCGCCGCCACGTCCAGCACCGGCGCCGCGCAGTACGCCCGGCCGGTCCCGGTCTTCGGCGCCGTGACCGGCACCCGGTGGGCGTGCGGGCCCAGCGCGTCGGCGAGGGCGAGGGCCTCCGCCCGGTCGGCCTCCGGCACCCCGAGGGCGTCGGCGAAGACCACGTCGACCTCCTCGGGCCGGCACTCCGCCTCCGCCAGCGCCCCCCGGACCGCGCGGGCCAGCCCCTCCCGGGACTCCGCCCACCGGGACGCGCCGGTGAAGGTCGCCGCGTGCCCCGCCACCGTCGCCCGGACGTCGGCGCCCCGCCGCCGGGCCGCCCGCTCCTCCTCCACCAGCAGCACCGCGCCGCCCTCGGCGGGGGCGAAACCGCACGCCGCCTCGGTGAACGGGCGGTAGGCGCGGCCGGCTTCGGACTCCCGGCTCAGCTCCGGGTAACCGAGCTGGCAGACGATGGAGTACGGCGCGAGCGGCGCCTCCGTCGCCCCGCACACCACGGTGTCGGTGCCCCCGCGCACGGTCAGCGCCGCGTGCGCCAGCGCGTCCAGCCCGCCGGCCTCGTCGGCCGCGACCACCCCGCAGGGGCCCTTGAAGTCGTTGCGGATGGAGATCTGGCCCGTGCTGGCCGCGTAGAACCAGGCGATCGACTGGTACGGGCCCACGTACCGCGAGCCCTGGCCCCACAGGTTCTGCAGCTCCCGCTGGCCGAACTCGCCGCCGCCCGAACCGGCAGCCGTCACCACTCCCACCGAGAACGGCGACGACACGTCCGCCCGTCCGAACCGGGCGTCGTCCAGGGCCAGTTCGGTGGCGGCCAGCGCGAAGTGCGTGAACCGGTCGGTCTGGACGAGGTAGCGCTCCTCGACCGTCCCGGCCGGCTCGAAGCCGCGCACCTCGCCCGCCACCCGCAGCGGCAGGTCCCCGCAGCCCTCCCGGGTCACCGGGCCGAGGCTGCTGGTGCCGTCCGACGTCGCCTTCCAGAACGTCTCCACGCCGATGCCGTGCGGGGACACCACACCGAGGCCGGTGATGACGGCGTTCCGCCGCCGCTGCCGTCCGCTCATCGCAGCCCTCCTTCGCCGCCGAGGACGACCGCCGACTGGAAGCCGCCGAAACCGCTGCCCACCGACAGCACGTGCCGCAGCGTCCGCTCCCGCGCCTCGCGCGGCACGTAGTCGAGGTCGCACTCGGGATCGGGGGTCGTGTAGTTCGCCGTCGGCGGCACCACCTGGTGGTGCAGCGCCAGGACGCAGGCGGCCAGCTCGATGGAGCCGATCGCCCCCAGCGAGTGGCCCACCATCGACTTGATGGAACTCATCGGGGTCGCGTACGCGTGCTCGCCCAGGGACCGCTTGACCGCCGCGGTCTCGTGCCGGTCGTTCTGCAGCGTGCCCGAGCCGTGCGCGTTGACGTAGTCGACGGCGGTGCCGTCCAGCCCGGCCATGTCCAGGGCGCAGTCGATGGCCCGCGACATCTCCAGGCCCTCCTTGGTGAGCCCGGTCATGTGGTAGGCGTTGCCGAAGGTGGCGTAGCCGGTGATCTCGCAGTACACGTCGGCGCCCCGGGCCCGCGCGTGCGCCAGGTCCTCCAGGACCAGCACCGCCGCGCCCTCGCCCATCACGAAACCGTTGCGGTCGGCGTCGAACGGCCGGGAGGCGTGCTCCGGGTCGTCGTTGTTCGGCGAGGTGGCCTTGATGGCGTCGAAGCACGCCATGGTGATCGGGGCGATCGGCGAGTCCGAGGCGCCCGCCAGGCAGACGTCGGCCCGCCCCTCCGCGATCGTGTGGTACGCGTACCCCACCGCGTCCAGCCCGGAGGTGCACCCGGTGGACACCGTCCGCACCGGTCCCCGCACCCCGGCCCGCTCGGCCACCGCCGAGGAGAGCGTGGCCGGGGTGAAGGCCCGCTCCAGATGCGGCTCGGCCCGCCCCGCGTCGACGTCCCAGCGCGAGCCCCGCTCGCTGACCAGCACGTAGTCGTGCTCCAGCCGGGTGGTGCCACCGACCGCGGTGCCCAGTACGGCACCGGCCCGCCAGGGGTCCTCCCGCGCCATGTCGAGCCCCGCGTCGCGGATCGCCTCGTCGGCGGCGACCAGCCCGAACTGCACGTAGCGGTCGCTGCGCTGGACGGTCGCGAGGTCCAGGCCGTGCTCCGCGGGGTCGAAGTCGCACTCGGCGGCGATCCGCGACCGCAGCCCCTCCGGGTCGAAGAGGGTGATGCCGCGCGTCGCCGTGCGGCCGGCCGCCAGCATGTCCCAGAACGCCCGTGCGCCGATGCCGCCCGGCGCGACCACGCCTATGCCGGTGACGGCCACCCGACGCCGGGTCATGACAACGCCTCGGCGGCGGTGGGCCGCCCGTGCCCGGCGCACCCCGCGTGGTCCGCGCCGGGCAGGGGGTTGCCGGCCGCGTCCTCCGTGTCGACGTGCCCCAGTTCCGGGCGGGGCGCGAGCGGCCCCAGGTGGAACACGATCCGCGCCTCCGTGTCACCGGTGTTGCGGAAGCGGTGGCGCACGTCCTGCGGGATGAGCACGCCCTGCCCGGTCGCGAGCGGGTGCGGCACACCGTCCAGGTCGACCTCCAGGGCGCCGTCGGTGACGTACACGAACTCCTCGGAGTACGGGTGGTAGTGCTCGGCGATCCGCTCGCCGGGCCGCACCGTGGCCACGCCCATGAAGCCGCTGGTCGACCCGGCGGTCGTGGGGGTGAGGAGGGCGCGGACGTCACCGCCGCGACGGCGGTTGGGGGCGATGTCGGCGAGGGAGACGATGCGTGCCTGCTGCTGGTCTGACATGTCGGTCACTCCGGGGTGGGCGGAAGGCTGGGGGAGGGGCACCGCGGTGTCCGGCACCCGCCTCGGCGGGACCGCCGGACACGGCGGTGGGTCGGGGTGGCGGACCGGGGCCGCCGGGTCGGGGCCGCCGGACCGGTGGGACGGGCCGCGGACGACGGGCCGTGGGGGAGCGTCGCGGACGGGGCGGACCCCGGCCGTCAGGTCTCGGAGGCGCGCCGGTCGGTCAGCGGCCTCATCCGCGCGTACGCGAGCAGCCGGGCCTGCGTCTCCGGGTCGGTCAGCGGACCGTCGGCCCCGGCGGCGTCGGTGTCCAGCAGCCGCCGGGCCCCGTCGGCCGCCCGCCCGTACAGCCCGAGCACCCGGCCCGGGGCGTTTGCCGGGTCACCGGCCACGTCGACCAGGCGGACGACGAGGTCCTCGCGGTGGAAGACGGTGGCGGCGCGCACCGGGCCGCCCGGTTCCCGTACGGCGGCCTCGTCCTGCCGGGCCAGCAGCCGCGCCAGTTCGGGACCGGCGCCGGGGCGCACCGGGTAGAGGAGCCCGCAGCGCGTCGTGGGGGCGGTGTCCGCCGCCGCCGATCCGGTGGCGGCCCGCGGGGTCCTGCCCGTCCCGGCCGGGGCCGTCATGTGGTGCACGGCGGGCATCGCGGCCCGGGTGAAGAACGCGCGGGCGGACCGCGGGTCGTCCAGGTCCCGGTCCTCCTCCAGGTGCGGGTTGAGCGCCTCCTCGACGGCCCGTACACCGGGCTGCCGGGCGACGTGCCGCAGCGCGGTCTGGAGGTCGCCTCGCACCTCCACGGCCCGCACGATCCGGTTGCCGTGCAGGAACAGCGAGGTCCGCAGCAGCCGGGTGGCGCCGTCGACCTCGGCCGCGGGCGACACATAGGTCGACAGCAGCTCCGCGGCCCGCTCCTCGCTGCCGGGCCGCACCGTGAAGGTCAGCGCGTGCCGCACGACGTCCCCGCCGATCCGGGGGGCGCCGAGCAGCGGGCCGTCGGCCGGGGCGGCGCCGCCCTCCGGGAGGGTCTCCCGCAGGACGCTGTAGCGCAGCGAACGCGTGTCGCGGACGCAGTCCTGCAGCGGCTCGACGGTCGCCAGGTGCTCGTCGCTGTTGACCCACGCGAGGAAGGGCCCGGCGCTCTCCCACTCGCTGGTCAGCAGCCACTGCGTGGGGTTCTCCAGGGACTGGCAGAGCTGGTCGCTCACGTGCCCCGGCACCGCCGCCACCCGGTCGCGGATGCGTTCGTAGGCGTTCAGGAACTCCCGCTGCATGCCGTCGTGGATGTCCAGCATCAGCACGACCCGCACACGGGCTCCGTCGAACGCGGATATCGAGACGCCGCCCTCCTCGGCGGCTCCGGCGGCCGTCGTCGCGGCGGCGGCCGGGGCGTCCAGGGACGCGGCATCGGTCGATACGGTGTCCGTCGGTACGACGGGAGAGACCGTCATCCGGCCCACCTCTTCTCGGAAACGTCTTTCGGGTCTTCTTCACGGCCCGGGTACGGAACGGGTGCCGCGGCCGGGGAGCCGATGCTCCGGCCGGGCGGCCGCCCGGCCGTCCGCCGGGACGTGCCGTGGGCGCGCCCGCCGCGGCGGTGCGGGGACCGTGCCGCCCCCGGATGCGTCACGCCGTTGTGACGAGGGGTGCCGGTCGCACAAGGACGATCGTGTGCCGTGCCCGCGGTGACCGCGAACCAGACGGGTTAAGCGGGTGAAGCCTGGGCCGCGGGCGGCCCGGCGGGGCATGGATGAAGGCCCAGGTCCCGACGTGTCCGGGACCCGCCGTCAGACATCAGCCGCGCCGCAACGGAGGACGAGCAATGAAGGAAAGAGCCGATCGATCCGCGCCCCGGTCCGACCCCGGGGCGGCGTCCGAGCCCGGCCCCGGGCCCGGCGGCCTGCGGGTGCCGGTGCTGATCGTCGGGGGGTCCCTGGTCGGACTGTCGGCCTCGGTGTTCCTGGGCCGGCTCGGTGTCCGGCACACCCTCGTGGAACGCCACACCGGCACCTCCCGTCACCCCCGGGGGCGCGGCAACAACGTCCGCACGATGGAGCTGTTCCGCGTCTCCGGCACCGAACCGGACATCCGGCGGGCCGCCGCCACCCTCGCCGGCAACCACGGCATCCTGCAGACGCCCACGCTCGTCGGCGACGCCGGGGAGTGGCTGTTCAAGGACATCGACCCGGGCAACGGACTGGCCCGCTTCAGTCCCAGCTCCTGGTGCCTGTGCAGCCAGAACGACCTGGAGCCCCAACTGCTCCGGCACGCCCGCGACCTCGGCGGCGACCTGCGCTTCGGCACCGAACTGCTGTCCTTCGAGCCGGCCGCCGACGGGGTGACCGCCGTCCTCAAGAGCCGCGAGACCGGCGAGCACACCACCGTCCGCGCGGACTACCTGATCGCCGCCGACGGCCCCCGCAGCCCCGTCCGCGAGCAGCTCGGCATCGGCCAGAGCGGCCCCGGCGACCTGTTCCACAACATCAGCGTCACCTTCCGCTCCCGCCGCCTCGCGGACGTGGTCGGCGACCGCCGCTTCATCGTCTGCTACCTGACCGACCCCGACGCCGACGGCGCCCTGCTGCCCGTCGACAACCGCGAGAACTGGGTCTTCCACGCCCCCTGGCACCCCGAACGGGGCGAGACCCTGGAGGACTTCACCGACGAGCGGTGCGCCGCCCACATCCGCCGCGCGGCCGGCGACCCGGACCTCGACATCGAGATCACCGGCCGGGCGCCCTGGCACGCCGCCCAGCGCGTCGCCCGCGGCTACCGGGCGGGCCGCGTCCTGCTCGCCGGGGACTCGGCGCACGAGATGTCCCCCACCGGCGCGTTCGGCTCCAACACCGGCATCCAGGACGCGCACAACCTCGCCTGGAAGCTGGCCGCGGTCATCGGCGGCTGGGCGGGCGACGGCCTCCTCGACACCTACGACGCGGAACGCCGCCCGGTCGCCGAGGCCACCAGCGCCCGCGCCGCCGCCCGTTCGGCCGAGCACAGCCACCCCGGCTTCGCCCCGCCGCCCACCCCGGGGGGCGGCCCCGGCCCCCAGCGCGGCATCCTCAACGTCGCCCTCGGCTACCGCTACCCCCGGGGCGCGGTCGTCGGCGCCGACCCGGCCACGCCGGTGGTCCCCGAGGGCCTCGACCTCACCGGAGCCCCCGGCAGCCGCGCCCCCCACCTCTGGCTGCGCCGGGGCGGGGAGCGGATCTCCACCCTCGACCTCTACGAGGACGCCCCCGTCCTGCTCAGCGACGCCGCCGAGGGCACCGGATGGCACGAGGCCGCGCTCCGCCTGGCCGACGACACCGGCATCCCCCTGCGCTCCCACCGCCTCGGCGACGCCCCCGGCGCGGACCTCGCCGTCGAGGACGGCGCCGACTGGGCGAGGCCGCACGGCGTCACCCGCGGCGGGGCGGTCCTGGTCCGCCCCGACGGCTTCGTCGCCTGGCGCTCCCCGGGCCCGGCCACCGACCCGGTCCCCCTTCTGCGCCGGACCCTGACGGCGGTGCTGTCCCTCACCTGACCCTCGACCGGGGCACACCACACCCACCGGAGGCATACGAGTCCCCGGGCCTCACGCGGGCTCGGGGGCCGACGGCTCGGGCTCGGGGCCGGCGGCTCGGGACCGGGGCCCAGAGGGCGGCACCGGGACCCGGGGCTGACGGCCCGGGAGCCCGCCCCGACCCTCCTCGGACGCGTTCCCCCGGCCGGCTGCCGGGGGAACTCCGCCGGAGCGGGCGGAGGCGGTGCACCCGACCGGCCGTACCCAACGGACCGCCACCCGCCGGAGCAGCCGATCCTGGCTCCATGAGCCCAGAACGATCGTCCCCGCAGTCGTCCGGCACCCGAAGGGGCGGGGGCCGCGGCTCCCCGCTCACCCCGTCCCGCGTCGCCACCCTGGTGGTGGCCGCGCTCGCCGTCGTGCTCATCGTGCAGAACACCAGGGAGGTCAGGATCAGGCTCCTGGTACCGGTGGTGACCATGCCGCTGTACCTGGCGCTGCTCATCATGTTCGTGCTCGGCGGCCTCTGCGGTGCCCTCCTGTGGCGCGGCAGGGGCAAGTGAGCCGACGACGGCGCGGATCAGGACCGCAGGGACGCTCACGGGGCCGGGCCCTCGCGACGACGGCCCACACCCGCCACGAGGGCTCGGCACCCGCCCATGACGGCCGGACGCCCGCGACGGCGTGCCGGGAGCCGGGCGTGGAGCCCGGTTCCCGGCACGCCGCCGAGACGTTCGATGACCCGCCCTGTTCAGTCCGCGAAGACCGAACGCAGCTTGGCCTCCTGCTCACCGTTCAGGTTGGACTGGAGCAACTGGGCGTGGCCGCTGGGGAAGGCCTCCCGCACCCGGTCCACGACCGCGTCCTGGGAGAGCAGGAACAGCGCGGAGGTGCCGGGCGTGACCTCGGACTTGACCGACTCGATGAAGTCGTCGTCGATCCCGACGTCGGCCATCTTCCCGCCGAGCGCACCGGCCGCGGCGCCGACGGCCGCCCCGAACAGCGGCATGAGGAAGATCAGCCCGAAGAGCATCCCCCAGAAGGTGCCGGACAGCGCCCCGGCGCCGGTGAGGTTGTGCAACTGCTTGGTCTTCGGCTTGCTCGCCCCCGCGGGCCAGGAGGCGACCGCCGCGTCCAGGATCCTGATCAGCTCCTGCTTCTGCAGCCGGAGCAGGGTCTCCTCGGCGGTGGCCGCTCCCTCGGGCGTGTCGAACTTCCAGACGGTCAAGGTGGCCATGGGCCCCTCCGGTGACGTACGGCGGACGATCGGTGCCCCCAGTAAATCCGCACCGGACAAAAGCCGCATGTCGCGGCAGTCGCCACCGCCCGCCCGGTCACAGGTGCGGCGTGACCAGCTCCACGACGTTGTCCCTGGAGGCCGGCCCAATCCTCGTGGCCGCGATGCTCCCGCCCTTGAACAGGTGCAGGGTCGGGATGGCCGTGACGCCGTACCGCGGCGGTGTCCGCGGGCTCCCGTCGATGTCCAGCCGGGCAACGGTCAGGCGGCCCGCGTGGGCGGCGGCGACGTCCGCCAGCACCGGGTCCAGGGCGCGGCACACGCTGCTCCACTCGGCACGGAAGACGGCGAGCACCGGCCCGGCGGCCGTGGCCACCTTCGCCTCGAAGTCCGCATCGGTCACGTCGACGACGGTCGCGGTCACTGGTGATCCTCTCGTTCGCACGGCACCCACCGAAAGTAGCGAAGCGCGTGCAGTGCGTCACGATCGATTCCCGCCCCGCGAAGGTTGGCCGAACGGCCCCCCTTGCGGAACGCGATCGTGCGACGAGAGCTGCCGGGCGGCCCGGAACGCACGCGCGGTGGACCGGGGGGTGATTTTTTCCGTGAACACAATGAGGGAGACTGCCAGGAAGGCGCTCATATGAGCGCAAACCTCCGTCGATCCGGGCGGCGCCCGACACGGAACCCTGAAGCGACCGGACTCACCACCCCGCATCACCCGGGACACCAACGGCGACACGAAGAATCGCTCCCGCCAGGGACCCGGAACACGGCGAAGCCCCCACACCTGCCCGCACGACATGGACGCAACCGCCCACGAACGCCAGGAAGCAACCAGCCCCGAACAGACCTATGGGGAAGCGTAGTCAGGCCCGACACGCGGCCAACTCGCCTCTCGGGCAGAACGCCACGCAGCCGCCGAACGCCAACCAGGCAGCCTTCAGGCGCGTTTCAACACCCCTGGCCCCCTGGTTCACGTGCTTCTCGTCGACGGACCGCGCCGAACCCCGAATGCGCCCGGCGCCCACCCGCTAGCTTGGGGGACCGCCGACGGGAGTGGGGGAGACGTGGGGCGATTCACCGAGTCGGAACTGCGATCGGCGTCCGGAGCACGCTCGTTCGCGCGCGGGCACGCCTACGTCGAACGGGTCTCGGGGGTCGAGACCGGCAAGGGCCGGATCAGGGCGTCGGTCGACGGCACGGAGCGGTACGCCGTCGAGCTGGACCTCGACGGCGACGACGGGCCGACGGGCACGTGCGACTGTCCCTACGGGCAGGAGGGCAACTTCTGCAAGCACCTGGTAGCCCTCGGTCTGTCCCTGCTGCCGGAGCGCGCCGGCCCCTCCGGTCCGTCGGATGACGAACGCGAGCGCGCGCGGGACCTGGACGACTGGCTGTCGGGCCTGGCGAGAGAGGATCTGCTGTCCCTCGTCCGGGGTGAGGCGGCCACCGACGCGCGTCTGAGGCGGCGCCTGGGACTGCGGGCGGCGAGCGACCGCGGCGACCTCGCCGCGATCAAGGACCGGGTGCTCGAACTCCTGGACATGGAAAGCTTCTTGCTCGAAAGCCCGCAGGGGGGCGTCGACCTCCACGAGGGTGCCGACCGCGCGGACGAGGCGCTGGCGGCGATACGAGGGCTGCTCCACGCGGGCCGGGCCGCCGACGCGGCGGTCGTGGCCAGGGAGGCGCTGGAACTGCTGGCCGCGAGGGTCGGCAGCGTCGGCGAGGACGACAGCTGGCTCGGCATGCTCTGCTCCGGTCTCGTCACGGTCCACCACGAGGCGTGCCGCGCGGCACGGCCCGACCCGGAGGACCTGGCACGCTGGCTGGTCACCCAGGCCGTCGGCGACACCGGCGGAGTGATCGACGCCGATCCGCTCGGCCACGAGGACGTGCTCGGGGAGCGCGGGATGGCCGCCATGCGCCGGTTCGTCCGGGAGGCGTGGCGGGCGAACCCCACCGGCTGGAACGAGAAGTACCTGATGAACCGCCTGGCCCGGGCGGACCGGGACATCGACACGGTGATCGCCGTCCAGGCGGCGGATCTCGCGCCGAACGGCCACACCCACCTCGCCATCGCCCGTGAACTCGAGGACGCCGGACGGCACGAGGAGGCCCGCGCGTGGGCCGAACGCGGCCTGCGCGAATGCGAGGACCTCGCCACCGTCGCCGAAGCCCTCGTCGATCACCTCGCCGACCTCCACCACCTCGCCGGCCGGTACACCGAGGCCCTCGCCCTGCGCCGCGACCACTTCACCGCCCGTCCCACCCTGCGCTCCTACCGGCGGCTGCGCGACGCGGCCCGTTCGGCCGACAGCGGACCGGCCGAGCGGCACGAGGCCCTCGAACTCCTGCGCACCGACGCCGCGCGTGGGAGTTCCCGCCGGGGGAGCGCCCGTCGCGCCACCCTGCTCGTGGACGTGCTCCTCGACGACAAGGACACCGCCGCGGCCTGGCAGGCGGCCACGCGCCACGGCGCGGACGACGCCCAGTGGCTCGCCCTTGCCGACCAGACCCGCTCCCTCCGCCCCGCGGCCGCCCTCACCGTCTACCTCCGCCTGGCCACCCCGCTCACCAACGAGACGGGCAACCGCGCGTACACCCGACTCGTCGATCTGCTCCTGAGCATCCGAGACTGCCACCAACGCCTGGACACCGAAGCCGAGTTCACCGCCTACGTCACGACCCTCCGCAAGACCCAGAAACGCAAACCCAACCTGATGCGCCTACTGGACCAGAACGGACTGTGAACCTTTTCCCATCTCCGGTTCGAGCTCGGCAGTTGGGCTTACAGACAGGTGAAGCCTCTGGCAGATGGGATTTCGACCGAGAAGAACCCGTGCTCACCAGAGACTTCGCATTCCTGTCAACCCGTCCGGGCTGAACGTGTCCAGCTCCGCCCTGCGCTTCCTCGCCGCTCGTCCGTGGGTATCTCCCGCCGTGCCCGGGACCGTCCACGACGTCCGTGCGGCCCGCGAGCACGGTGTCGTCGACGCTCGCGCAGGAGCCGGCATTGTCTGCTGGGCAGACAAGGGACACCACGGAACTGGGGGCATGATCCGTGCGCCCTGCCGCGGCCGGCGGGAGACGCTCTGCTCAGGGGCCATCAGGCCGTCAACCGGTCCTACGCGAAGATCCGGCCCCAGGCCGAGCATGCCGCCGCCACCCCCAAAGTCCTGGCGGCTCCTCCGCAGGCTCCGCTGCCCGACCACCCGCGTCACGGACCTCGTTCAGGCCACCCTCACCCTGTATCTGGCCAGCTCGGAGTGAAGATGGAAAAGGGCTCAGTATGTCACCAGCCGTCGTATCGAGGACCTGCTGCGCGAGTACGAATGACGGCACTTGACCTTCACCGATGCCTCTGGCTCCCGGCCAGGGGCATCGTCGCCCATTCGCGAAGCGGCCCTCGTGTCGCGGGTGGCGCTGGAACGCTCACCGAAGATCACGTCCCATGGCGCACACACACGGAGGTTGTTGGCGCGGCTACCGACCTCCTTTGCCGACTCCACCGATATGACTCCGGTGGTATTCCAGGTAGCGACGCTCGATCTGATGCTCGGGATTTTCCTCGAGTCGCCCTATCGGTGTTTCTGAGTTCTGATCAATGACGGCAAGGTCATCGTTGATGTGCAGCGTCCCGAGGTCGAAGAGCACATGGTGATTGGGGCATAGGCACAGCACATTCGACGGTATGTCAGGGCCTTCGTGCGGCCGCCCCAACGGTTGTATGTGAGCTGCCTCGGCGTAGGCACCTGTCGGTGTGATGAGTCGAGTTCCGCATATTTGACAGGTGCTGTCGTGAACGCGCTTCACGTACTCCGCGACCGCGGTGCTGCGAACCATGCGTTGAGTGGTCATCTCGACGCGTGTTGGAGATCGGGTGCCGTCTGGCTGTAGCGGGTCGACGTTTCGCTCTCTCGGTGCCCCCGGCAGTGCAGTGCTGGCCGCCAGACCTCGACTTTCCCTGTACGCGTTCGAACCGGCTTCTGTCAGCCTCCATACCCCCCGCGATTCACGTGCCGGTATCAGCAGCCCCTCGCGTTCCATCTTCTTCCGCTCGAACCTGGTCCTATTGTGCCATTTAGGCTCATTGTCCCGCTCGGTTCCTTCCCAGTCGCCGGGTGTCAGACGGGATCCGTAGCGTCGCTCCATCTGACGAAGGGCGTGGGCTGTCGGGGCGCTGTCTCCCAGTTCCCCCGGCGTCGTCAACAGCCATGAACGCAGGACTTGTTGGGGCGTCAGATCTGCTTTCATGGCAGGAGAGTAGAGAGCCTGAGCTCTCGGGGACAGCCTTCCGCGGCTCGGTCGTCGTTGTGTGGGGGTTCCTGCCGCCGAAGGCGCGAATGTTGCACCTGCCTGACGCGGGTCGCAGAGCTTGGTGTGGCGTCTCCCGGGCATGCCGACGTAGAGGAACTTCTCTCCCGATCTCGGGCCCTCACCCGGGGTAATGTCCCAAGATCCCGGCCCCGTCCGCAGACCCCCGGCACACGCCCGCTCCGAGCGGCACACGCCTGCTCATACACGAAGACCCCATCCTCAGCGTTTCCGCTGGTGACGGGGTCTTTGGGCACCTCATGAAGGGTGCCCCCGGCAGGATTCGAACCTGCGCACACGGCTCCGGAGGCCGTTGCTCTATCCCCTGAGCTACGGGGGCGTGTCCGTCGCGGTGGTGTTGCTCGCGGCGACGGGTAGAACACTACCAGCTCCGGTGGGGTGGTCCGGAACGGGTTTCCGCGAGGTCGGGGGCGTCATCGGCGTGGGGCGTTGTCCCCCGCACGGGGTGGAAGTGGGGAAAACCCGGACGCGGCGGCCGGGGCCGACCTACTCTCGGAGGGTGCCTAGGGCGTCCGGCCGGATTCTTGTTGTGGACGACAACAAGGTCATCCGGCAGCTGATCAGGGTCAACCTCGAACTGGAGGGCTTCGAGGTCGTGACCGCGGCCGATGGTGCCGAGTGTCTGGAAGTCGTCCATCAGGTACGTCCCGACGCGGTCACTCTGGATGTGGTGATGCCGTGCCTCGACGGCATCCGGACCGCCGCCCGGCTGCGTGCCGATCCCCGCACCCGCGATCTGCCCCTCGCGATCATCAGCGCCTGCACCCAGGCCGAGGTCGACGCCGGGTTCGAGGCCGGGGCCGACGCCTATCTCTCCAAGCCCTTCGAACCCGCCGATCTCGTCGCCCTCGTACGGCGGCTCGTCGAGGGGAAGGGCAAGCGCCGGGGGAGTCGCCCCAAGCGGGAGAGCCGGGGGTCCTCGGCCGCCCAGGCCGAGTCGGCCGGATAGTTCCGTCGTCCCCATGGACCCGGGGTTCGTTGAGTCGGGCCGGGCCGGGGTCGGGCCGGCTGGTTGAGGGGTGAGGGCTCGTGCCCCGCCCGTTTCGTGCGTGTACGCGGCGGCCGGACCATCCCGACCGCCGGGCCGTCCCCTCTCCGTTCCGCGCGTGCGCGAGTGTCTGCCCGTGCGTGCCGCCGTCGTGTTGTCGTGGATGAATGTTGCCGCTTGCCGCTTGCCGCTTGCCGCTTGCCGCTTGCCGCCCGGCGTTCCGCGTCACCTCGTCGCCGGTTGCCGCGTGGCGTTCCGTACCGGGCGGTCGCATCGGTTCCGGTGGCCGTAGCGTTACGGTCGCCGGGGCCTCCGCTCCTCGGCGGAAGTGTCTCTCCGCCCTTCCCGGCCCCGGCGGCCGGTGCCGCCTCGCACCACCCGGCCCCGCCGGCCGCGTTCCGCGTCTGCCCGCGGCGACTCCCGATCTTCCGCCCCCGGGCATGCCCGACGATTCAGTCGTGCCCCGGCCGCCCGGCCCCGCCGATCGCTTCCGAATCCCTCCGGGTCTCCCTCGCAATCGGCCACCACCGACCTTCCGTCCGGCGGGCACCCTCCGACGGCCGGTGCTGTCCCGCGCCGCCTCGCCTCCTGCGACTCCGCACCCTCCCGTCGCCCGGTCCCTCGCCCCGCGGCTACGCGACCATCCGCCGCCGGAGCATGTCCCGCACGCCCCATGCCCCGCCGCAGCCCGGCACCCCCCGCCCCGCTCGCCCACCCCCGTCGCTCCCACCCCCGGGTGACGGGAACCGTCCCGTCCGCCCGCTTCGTCGCCCCCCTCGCGTCCATATGTCGGGACTGCCATAAACCAGTTCGCCTACCCACCCCCCTCCTCCCCTACGCTTGTCCCGTGACCCCCGCCGAGCTGTCCCGTACCGTGCTGCACGCGGTGCGTCGTGCCGTCGACGCGGGGGAGCTGGGCGTGGGCGTTCCCGAGCGGGCCGTCGTCGCGCCGCCGGGGCCCGGGGGCTGCGGCGACTACGCCACCACCATCGCCCTCCAGCTCGCCGGGGCCGCCGGGCAGCCGCCCCGCCGGGTCGCCGAGGTGCTGCGGGCGTACCTCCTCGATGCGGACGGCGTCACGGACGCCGTCATCACCGGGCCCGGGTTCCTCAACCTCACCCTCGGCTCCACCGCCCCCGCCGCCCTCGTCGCCGAGATCCTCCGGCGCGGCCCCCGCTACGGGCACGCCCCCACGGCCCCCGGTGCCGTCGACCCGGACGCCCCCGGCATCCCCGCCCCCCTCGTGCTGACCTGCGCCCACGAGCCCCGCGCCGTCGTCGTCGCCCAGGCCGCCGCCCGCATCCTGCGTTCCCAGGGCACCCCGGCCCGCACCCGGTGCGCCGCCGAGCCCGACCCCGCCTGGACGGCCGCCCTCGGCGCGCGTGTCGACGCCGTCGGCACTGTCGGCGCCTGCGGAGACGGGTCCGGGGAGGCCGCCGCCCGGATCCGCCCCGTCCCCGCCCCCGGCGGCGTGCTGCGCCTCGGCCGGGACGCCGGGCGCTGGGCCCTGCTCCACCCCGCCCCGCACGACCGGCCCCGCGCCGGCGACGGGCATCTCGTCCAGCGCGAGAGCAACCCCCTGTTCCGGGTGCGGTACGCGCACGCCCGCAGCCGCGCCCTCCTCCGCAACGCCGCCGATCTCGGCTTCGCCCCCGACGCCGGGGCCGGCACGGACACCGCGGCCGAAGCCACCCCCCACGCCGCCACCGCCCACGCCGCCACCGCCCACGCCGTCACCCCCCATGCCGCCGTCACCGCCGACGCCCGGCCCGGCAAGCCCGGTACCGCGGAAGCCCCCGCCCCCGCCCCCCGGGCCCTGCTCGCCGCCCTCGCCGCCCACCCCCGCGTCCTCGCCGCCGCCGCCGAGCACCACGCGCCCGACCGGCTCGCCCGGCACCTCGTAGTCACCGCCGACGCCGCGCTGCCCTTCCTGACCACCGTGCTGCCGTGCGGCGCGGAGAAACCCTCGGCCGCCCACCGCGCCCGGCTGGCGCTCGCCGCCGCCGCCGGGACGGTGCTGGCCGGCGGCCTGACCCTGCTCGGCATCGACGCACCCGACCATCTCTGAGAGAGCATCAAGACGCCATGAGCCGTTCCGCGCACCCCGCCGGGCCCCGTCACGCCGACGTCCTCCCCGAGGGCCACTACGCCGCGCCGCCCGCCGACCTCAACGCCCTCGACCCCAAGGTGTGGGCGCGGACCGTCGAGCGCGCCCCGGACGGCACCGTCACCGTGGCCGGCATCCCCGTCACCCGGCTCGCCGAGGAGTTCGGCACCCCGGCGTACATCCTCGACGAGAGCGACTTCCGGGCCCGTGCCCGTGCCTGGCGCACCGCCTTCGGCAGCGAGGCCGACGTCTTCTACGCGGGCAAGGCGTTCCTGTCCCGGGCCGTCGTGCGCTGGCTGCACGAGGAGGGGCTCAACCTCGACGTCTGCTCCGGCGGGGAACTGGCCACCGCGCTCTCCGCCGGCATGCCCGCCGAGCGCATCGCCTTCCACGGCAACAACAAGACCGTCCACGAGATCCGCCGGGCCGTCGAGGCGGGGGTCGGGCGGATCGTGCTCGACTCCTTCCAGGAGATCGTCCGCGTCGCCCACATCGCCGGGGAGCTCGGCCGCCGCCAGCGCGTGCAGATTCGTATCACCGTCGGCGTCGAGGCCCACACGCACGAGTTCATCGCCACCGCGCACGAGGACCAGAAGTTCGGCATCCCGCTGGCCGGCGGGCAGGCCGCCGAGGCCGTGCGGCGGGCCCTGCGGCTCGACTCGCTGGAACTGATCGGCATCCACTCGCACATCGGCTCGCAGATCTTCGACATGTCGGGCTTCGAGGTCGCCGCCCACCGGGTCGTCTCCCTGCTGCGCGACATCCGCGACGAGCACGGCGTCGAACTCCCCGAGATCGACCTCGGCGGCGGCCTCGGCATCGCCTACACCAGCGAGGACGACCCCCGTGAGCCGCAGGAGATCGCCAAGGCGCTGACCGACATCGTCACCCGGGAGTGCGAGTCCGCGAAGCTGCGCACCCCGCGGATCTCCGTCGAGCCCGGCCGGGCCATCGCCGGGCCCACCGCCTTCACCCTCTACGAGGTCGGCACCATCAAGCCCCTGGAGGGGCTGCGCACCTACGTCTCCGTCGACGGCGGCATGTCCGACAACATCCGCACCGCGCTGTACGACGCCCAGTACAGCGTCGCCCTGGTCTCCCGCGCCTCCGACGCCGAGCCCGTGCTGGTCCGCGTCGTCGGCAAGCACTGCGAGAGCGGCGACATCGTGGTGAAGGACGCCTTCCTCCCCGGCGACCTGGCCCCGGGCGACCTCATCGCCGTCCCCGCCACCGGCGCCTACTGCCGCTCCATGGCGAGCAACTACAACCACGCCCTGCGCCCGCCGGTCGTCGCCGTCCGGGACGGCGGGGCGCGTGTGATCGTCCGCCGGGAGACGGAGGAGGACCTGCTGGGCCTCGATGTGGGATGAGACACGGCACTGACGGTGGGGGGCGGAAGATCTTCGCCCCCACCCCTGCGAGAATGAAATAAATGTCTCACGATTCGGACGAAACACGGAAAATCCCGTCCGTTGCATGAGACTGGTCGAACCGTAGACGGTATGAGGAAACGAGGTCGGATGATGCGTACGCGTCCGCTGAAGGTGGCGCTGCTGGGCTGTGGAGTGGTCGGCTCAGAGGTGGCGCGCATCATGACGACGCACGCCGACGACCTCGCCGCCCGCATCGGGGCCCCGGTCGAGCTGGCCGGGGTCGCCGTCCGCAGGCCCGACAAGGTGCGCGAGGGCATCGACCCCGCCCTGGTCACCACCGACGCCACCGCCCTGGTCAAACGCGGTGACATTGACGTGGTGATCGAGGTCATCGGCGGCATCGAGCCCGCCCGCACCCTGATCACCACGGCCTTCGAACACGGCGCCTCCGTCGTCTCCGCCAACAAGGCCCTGCTCGCCCAGGACGGCGCCGCCCTGCACGCCGCCGCCGACCAGCACGGCAAGGACCTCTACTACGAGGCCGCCGTCGCCGGTGCCATCCCGCTGATCCGCCCGCTGCGCGAGTCCCTCGCCGGGGACAAGGTCAACCGTGTGCTCGGCATCGTCAACGGCACCACCAACTTCATCCTCGACGCCATGGACAGCACCGGCGCCGGATACCAGGAAGCGCTCGACGAGGCCACCGCCCTCGGATACGCCGAGGCCGACCCGACCGCCGACGTCGAGGGCTTCGACGCCGCCGCCAAGGCCGCCATCCTCGCCGGGATCGCCTTCCACACCCGGGTGCGCCTCGACGACGTGCACCGCGAGGGCATGACCGAGGTCACGGCCGCGGACTTCGCCTCCGCCAAGGGCATGGGCTGCACCATCAAGCTGCTCGCCATCTGCGAGCGGGCCGTGGACGGCGCGTCGGTCACCGCGCGCGTGCATCCGGCGATGATCCCGCTCAGCCACCCGCTGGCCAGTGTGCGGGGCGCCTACAACGCGGTGTTCGTCGAGTCCGACGCCGCCGGGCAGCTCATGTTCTACGGCCCCGGCGCCGGCGGCTCGCCCACCGCCTCCGCCGTGCTCGGGGACCTCGTCGCCGTCTGCCGCAACCGGCTCAGCGGCGCGACCGGACCCGGCGAGTCCGCCTATGCCGCACTGCCCGTCTCCCCGATGGGCGACGTCGTCACGCGCTACCACATCAGCCTCGACGTCACCGACAAGCCCGGCGTGCTCGCCCAGGTCGCGACCGTGTTCGCGGAGCACGGTGTCTCCATCGACACCGTGCGGCAGTCCGGCAAGGACGGCGAGGCCTCCCTCGTCGTCGTCACCCACCGCGCGTCCGACGCCGCCCTCGCCGGCACCGTCGAGGCGCTGCGCACCCTCGACACCGTGCGGGGTGTCGCCAGCATCATGCGCGTTGAAGGAGAGTAACGAGCAATGACCCACCAGTGGCGCGGAATCATCGAGGAGTACCGGGACAGGCTGCCGGTCTCCGACAGCACCCCGGTCGTGACGCTCCGCGAGGGCGGCACGCCGCTCGTGCCCGCGCAGGTGCTCTCCGAGCGCACCGGCTGCGAGGTCCACCTCAAGGTGGAGGGCGCCAACCCCACCGGGTCCTTCAAGGACCGCGGCATGACCATGGCGATCAGCCGGGCCAAGGAGGAGGGCGCGCAGGCCGTCATCTGCGCGTCCACCGGCAACACCTCCGCCTCCGCCGCCGCCTACGGGGTGCGGGCCGGGATGGTCTCGGCCGTCCTGGTGCCGCAGGGCAAGATCGCGCTCGGCAAGATGGGCCAGGCCCTCGTGCACGGCGCGAAGATCCTCCAGGTCGACGGCAACTTCGACGACTGCCTCACCCTGGCCCGCGCGCTCAGCGACAACTACCCCGTGGCGCTGGTCAATTCGGTCAACCCGGTGCGCATCGAGGGCCAGAAGACCGCGGCCTTCGAGATCGTCGACATGCTCGGCGACGCCCCCGACATCCACGTCCTTCCGGTCGGCAACGCGGGCAACATCACCGCGTACTGGAAGGGATACCGGGAGTACGCCGCCGACGGGCCCGCCACCCGGACGCCCCGCATGTGGGGCTTCCAGGCCTCCGGCAGCGCCCCGATCGTGCGCGGCGAGGTGGTCAAGGACCCGTCGACCATCGCCACCGCCATCCGCATCGGCAACCCCGCCTCGTGGGATCTCGCGCTGGCCGCGCGGGACGAGTCCGGCGGCGCCATCGACGAGGTGACGGACCGTGAGATCCTGCGCGCCTACCGGCTGCTGGCCTCCCAGGAGGGCGTCTTCGTCGAGCCCGCCTCCGCCGCGTCGGTGGCCGGCCTGCTGAAGGCCGCCGAGCAGGGCAAGGTCGACCCGGGCCAGCGGATCGTCTGCACCGTCACCGGCAACGGCCTGAAGGACCCCGACTGGGCCGTGGCCGGAGCGCCGCAGCCGGTCACCGTCCCGGTCGACGCGGCCACCGCGGCCGAGCGCCTCGGCCTGGCCTGAGCACGACCCTCCCGGCCGGGCCCCGGGTCCCCCCGCGGGGCCCGGGGCCCGGCCGCGAGGGCGGTCCGCGGCCCCGGCCCCGCAGGACGTCCGGCGGGGCCTGCGCCGTGAAACCGCCGGTGGGAGCGGTGGGCGGCGGCCGGGTCCGCCGCCCGGACGGCGCGGACACCGGGCGGGGGACCGCCCCGCGGGGCCCCGGGAGCGGGCGCCCGTCCCGGACGGGCGTAACCGCCGCCCGCCCGGGAATGTCCTGAACGGGGGGTGCACGGGGGGCTTACGACACGCATCGTGCGCCTGCCGTGCGCCCTGTGTCGCCGCAGAACCTTCCTTCGATAGGCTGTACCGAATCCGACCGCCGCATATGCCGCGGCGCCGCGCCGTCCCCGCGGCCCGCCGACGGCAGCGGAGGGCCGCCCGCCCGGGTGCGCGGCGGCGACCGGGCGACCGTCACCGCACGCCGGCCGCACGCCGTCCGGTCACCGGACGGCCGTACTGTTCCACCACCCGCTCCACCCCGCCGTTCCACCAGGCAGTCCACACCACGCCGTTCAAGGAGAGTCATCGAGCGATGGCCGGTCCCGCGTTCCGCGCCGCCGCCGTCCGGGTGCGCACCCCCGCCACCAGCGCCAACCTCGGTCCGGGCTTCGACGCCTTCGGGCTCGCGCTGGGGCTGTACGACGACGTGGTCGTCCGGGTGGCCGACTCCGGGCTGCACATCGACATCGCCGGGGAGGGCAGCGAGACGCTGCCGCGCGACGAGCGCCATCTCCTCGTCCGCTCCCTGCGCACCGCCTTCGACCTGCTGGGCGGCCAGCCGCGTGGTCTGGAGATCGTCTGCGCCAACCGCATCCCGCACGGCCGCGGCCTCGGCTCGTCCTCCGCCGCCATCTGCGCGGGCATCGTCGCCGCGCGCGCCGTGACCATAGGCGGCGAGGCCCGCCTCGACGACGCGGCGCTCCTCGACCTCGCCACCGAGATCGAGGGCCA
Source organism: Streptomyces sp. NPDC107521 (assembly GCF_055598485.1). Taxonomy (NCBI): domain Bacteria; kingdom Bacillati; phylum Actinomycetota; class Actinomycetes; order Kitasatosporales; family Streptomycetaceae; genus Streptomyces; species Streptomyces sp. NPDC107521. The sequence continues at coordinate 80,316 of NZ_JBVKAT010000007.1, read as the reverse complement.
CCCCGACAACGTGGCGGCCTGTCTGCTCGGCGGGTTCACCCTGTCCTGGATGGAGTCCGGAGCCGCGCGCGCGATCAGGATGGAGCCCGCCGATTCCATCGTTCCGGTGGTTTTCGTGCCCGGGAAGCCCGTGCTGACGGAGACCGCCCGCGGACTGCTCCCGCGCACCGTCCCGCACGTCGACGCCGCGGCCAACGCCGGCCGGGCCGCCCTGCTCGTCGAGGCCCTCACCCGGCGCCCCGAACTGCTGCTCCCGGCCACCGAGGACCGCCTCCACCAGGAGTACCGGGCCCCCGCCATGCCGGAGAGCGCCGCCCTGGTCGAGAGGCTGCGCGCGGACGGCGTCCCCGCGGTCATCTCCGGCGCCGGACCCACGGTGATGGCGCTGGCCGACGCCGGTACGGCGGACAAGGTGGAGGCGCTGGCGGGTGCCGACTGGGCGGCCAACCGGCTGGGCCTCGACACCCGGGGCGCGAGCGTCCTGCCACTGGCGGCCTGACACGGTTGCCGTATTTCGAGAGGGGGAATGTTTGTTGGGTCCGGTAGTGTTAACCTCAAGTCTGCACCCGACCCCACCATGGCGAGGTGCCTCGTGTCCCCGTCCGGGACAGACATCCTTCCGGGAGCCCCCCAAGTCGCATTGTGTGCTGGATGTCGTACGCGAACAGTACGGCCTACACGGACACTGAGCGGCCCCACGGGCACGCTCCGGAACCGGTGCGACCACACCGCGTGACCCAGTCCCTGGGTGCCACGGCCAGGGGGCGCGCCATCACCAGTCATCTCTTCCGCCGAATGGGCGGACAACCGCCCCGGCACGGTCCGCACAGCAAGGACCGAAGCCGGACAGCACAACCGGTCGCCGAGCCAGACAGGCCGACGTCCGCTCCAGGGAAGGACCCTTCGTGAGCGACACCACCGATCTGATGGGCGCACGTGTCGAGGAGACCGCTGCCGCGCCCGCCACAGACGCCTCCGCGCCTGCCACCGGTGCCGGCTCCCGGCGGCGCCGCGGTACCGGCCTCGAGGGCATGGTCCTGGCCGAGCTGCAACAGGTCGCGTCCGGCCTCGGCATCAGGGGCACCGCGCGGATGCGCAAGAGCCAGCTGATCGAGGTCATCAAGGAGGCGCAGGCCGCCGGGGGTGCCCCGGCCAAGGCCGCGCCCGCCGCCGACGCCGGTGAGACCAAGCCGAAGCGCCGCACGACCTCCCGGGCCCGCGCCGACGAGGCCCCCGCCGCCGAGCAGGCGGAGAAGCCGGCCGCGAAGGCCGCCGCCGCCGAGCAGCCCGCGGCCCAGCAGCAGATCGAGATCCCCGGTCAGCCCTCCCCGAAGGCCGCCGCGTCCGAGCAGGCCCCCGCCGAGGAGGCGCCCGCCCCGAGCCGTCGCCGCCGCGCGACCGCCGAGGCCGGCAGCCCGGCCGCCGGCGCCGAGACGGCCGTCGCCGAGGCCCGGACCGAGCCCCGGTCCGAGACGAGGACCGAGCAGTCCGCCCCGCAGCAGTCCCAGGGCCAGCAGCACCAGGGCGACGACGGCGACGGCCGCCGGGGCCGTGACCGCGACCGCCGCAGCCGTGACCGCGAGCGCCGCGGCAAGGGCGACGACCAGCAGCAGGGCCAGGCCGGCGGCCAGCAGCAGCGCCAGCAGCAGAGCAACGGCCGCCAGGACCGGCAGGAGCGCCAGGAGCGCCAGCAGCAGCACCAGGACCGTCAGCAGCACGACGACGGCTACGACGACGACGGCGGCGGGCGCCGCGGGCGCCGCGGGCGCTACCGCGACCGCCGGGGCCGCCGCGGGCGCGACGAGGTGCAGGAGCCGCAGATCACCGAGGACGACGTCCTGATCCCGGTCGCGGGCATCCTCGACATCCTCGACAACTACGCGTTCATCCGGACCTCCGGCTACCTGCCCGGCCCGAACGACGTGTACGTCTCCCTCGCCCAGGTCCGCAAGAACGGCCTGCGCAAGGGCGACCACCTCACCGGTGCCGTGCGCCAGCCCAAGGACGGCGAGCGCCGCGAGAAGTTCAACGCGCTGGTGCGCCTGGACTCCGTCAACGGCATGGCGCCCGAACACGGCCGCGGGCGGCCGGAGTTCAACAAGCTGACGCCGCTCTACCCGCAGGACCGGCTCCGTCTGGAGACGGACCCGGGCGTGCTGACGACCCGCATCATCGACCTGGTCTCGCCCATCGGCAAGGGCCAGCGCGGTCTGATCGTGGCCCCGCCGAAGACCGGCAAGACCATGATCATGCAGGCGGTCGCCAACGCCATCACGCACAACAACCCCGAGTGCCACCTGATGGTCGTCCTGGTCGACGAGCGTCCGGAAGAGGTCACCGACATGCAGCGGTCGGTCAAGGGCGAGGTCATCTCCTCGACCTTCGACCGTCCGGCCGAGGACCACACCACCGTCGCGGAACTGGCCATCGAGCGCGCCAAGCGCCTGGTGGAGCTGGGCCACGACGTGGTCGTCCTGCTCGATTCGATCACCCGTCTGGGCCGCGCGTACAACCTCGCCGCCCCGGCCTCCGGCCGCATCCTGTCCGGTGGTGTCGACTCGACCGCCCTGTACCCCCCGAAGCGCTTCTTCGGCGCGGCCCGCAACATCGAGGACGGCGGCTCGCTGACCATCCTCGCCACCGCCCTGGTGGACACCGGGTCCCGCATGGACGAGGTGATCTTCGAGGAGTTCAAGGGCACCGGCAACATGGAGCTCAAGCTCGACCGGAAGCTCGCCGACAAGCGCATCTTCCCGGCGGTGGACGTCGACGCGTCCGGCACCCGCAAGGAGGAGATCCTGCTCAGCGGCGAGGAGCTGGGCATCGTCTGGAAGCTGCGCCGGGTGCTGCACGCCCTCGACCAGCAGCAGGCGATCGAGCTGCTCCTCGACAAGATGAAGCAGACCAAGTCGAACGCCGAGTTCCTGCTCCAGATCCAGAAGACGACCCCGGCCCCCGGCAACGGGGACTGACAGCGTCGCACCACGGCCGCGCGGCCCGTCCGCGCGCCCGGCACGGGGCCGCCCCCGTCACCGCAGGGTGACGGGGGCGGCCCTTTCGCATCCCCGGGCCCCGCGCCCCGGACCCGCGCCCGCGCCCGCGGCCACGGAGCCGCCGGAGCCGCCGGGCCCGGGGCCCACGGACACGGACACACGGCCCCATGGCCCTCGGCCTCACGTCACCGCGCCACGGCGCCCCCGCCCCACGGCGACGCGGGACGCACGCGGGCCTCGGGCATGTCACCTGCGCCCCGCCGCCGCTCCTGCGGCACTCCCCGCCTGCCGGCCCCTCGGAGGCCGCCTCCGCCCCTCTCAGGGCTCCCCTGGGAGTCCTCCCGGGATTTCCCCCTCCGGGATCCCCGGTTCGGCCGCTCTCCGGGACCCCGCGCGGTCCTGGGAGGGGACACCCTCCGCCCTCCTTCCGGACATCCTGGCCCGCCGTCCGCCGTCCGCCGTCCGCCGTCCGCCGTCCGCCGTCCGCCGTCCGCCGTCCGCCGTCCGCCGTCCGCCGTCCGCCGCCCGCCGCTCTCCGAGGCCCCGGCCGGCCCCCTCTCCCCTCGGGGAGATCCCTCAGGGACCCCGGAAGCCCACCCCGGCGAGGGAACCCGTCCCACCGCGGCCTCCGGCGAGCGGCCCCGGCGGCCTCCGGCGAGCGGCCCCGCACACCCCTCACCCCGCGCCCGGCTCCCTCCGGCTTGCCGGTACGGCCGGACGGGCGACGATGGTTCCCTGGGGGTTCTCAGGGACCCGGGCCGACGCGAGGACGGGGAGCAGGGGCCAGCCGACCGGGGAGACGAGCCGAGGAGCAGATGGCCGACAGCAGCAGACCGGACCCCGCCGCACCCGGGGAGCCCCCGGCCACCGGGCCGTCGGGCGGGGCGGCCCGGCGCCTCCGGCGAGGGCTCCGGCGCGGGTCCCGCCGCGGCCCCCGGAGCGCGCGGCGCACGGCCCTGCTGGTCACGGCCTGGACGGCGGCGGGCATCCTGCTGCTCGGCGGCACCGGTGCCGCGTACCTGTACATCAAGCTCAACGGCAACCTCAGCAGCGTCGACATCGACCACCTCCTCGGCGGCGACCGGCCCGAGAAGTCCGCCAACGGCTCCCGCAACGTCCTCGTCCTCGGCTCCGACACCCGCTCCGGCGGCAACCGCGACCTCGGTGGCGGTGGCGACGACGGGACCGCCCGCTCCGACACGGCGATGATCGTGCACATCCGGGCGGGCCACGAGAAGGCCGACGTGGTGTCCATCCCCCGCGACACCCTCGTCGACCGGCCCGCCTGCACCGGACCGGACGGCGCCGGGCACCCCGCCGCGCGCGGCGTGATGTTCAACTCGGCCTACGCCACCGGCGGCGCCGTCTGCGCCGTCAAGACCGTGGAGACCCTGTCCGGGCTGCGCATGGACCACTACCTGGAGATCGACTTCCGCGGCTTCCAGCGGATCGTGGACGACCTCGGCGGCGTGCGGATCACCACCACCGTGGACATCCACGACCCGGACAGCCACCTCGACCTGGAGGCCGGCACCCACACCCTCGACGGCGCCAGGGCGCTCGGCCTGGTCCGCACCCGGCACGGCGTCGGGGACGGCTCCGACCTCGGCCGCATCCAGCTCCAGCAGGCCTTCGTCCGGGCCCTGCTCGACCGGATCGACGACATCGGCCTGCTCACCAGCCCCAAGAAGCTCTACGACCTCGCCGACACCGCCACCAGCTCCGTCACCACCGACTCCGGGCTGGGCTCCGTCAACGCCCTGATGTCCTTCGCCGACGGGCTCAAGGACATCGGCCCCGGCGGCCTGCGACTGCTCACCCTCCCCGTCGGCTACGACCCGGCCGACCGCAACCGCGTCCTGATCCGGCCGGAGAAGGCGCGGCAGGTGTGGGACGCCCTGCGCGCGGACCGGCCCGTCCCGCGCGGCGCCACCGAGGGAACGGCCACCGGCGAGGCGCAGGGAGTGGTGGGCGCGGAGCGCGGGGAATAACGGCCCCCACCCCCCGGTTTGGGGACATGGCACCGGTCCTGGCAGACTGGTACGTCGGCTCCGGTTCACGCTTCCGCATCCCGCGGCTGCGACCCGGCGCCCTCCCGAACCTAGGAGACACCTTGAAGCGCGACATCCACCCCGAGTACGTCGAGACGCAGGTCAGCTGCACCTGTGGCGCGTCGTTCACCACCCGCAGCACCATCTCGTCCGGCACCGTCCGCGCCGAGGTCTGCTCCGAGTGCCACCCGTTCTACACGGGCAAGCAGAAGATCCTCGACACGGGTGGCCGCGTGGCCCGCTTCGAGGCCCGCTTCGGCAAGGCTGCCGCCGGCTCCAAGAAGTAGCGAGCCACCGATCGCCGGTCCACGGCCGCGCCCCCAGCCCGGGGGAGCGCCGGGACCGGCGTTTTTGGTCGCCCGCCTTCCCCCTCCCCACGCCACGCAGTAGCAGGAGCCCAAGATGTTCGAGGCCGTCGAGGAACTCGTCGCCGAGCACGCCGATCTGGAGAAGAAGCTCGCCGACCCGTCGGTCCACTCCGACCAGGCCAACGCGCGCAGGCTGAACAAGCGCTACGCCGAGCTGACCCCGATCGTCGGCGCCTACCGGTCCTGGCGGGCCACCGGCGACGACATCGAGACCGCGCGCGAGCTGGCCGTCGACGACCCCGACTTCGCCGCCGAGGTCAAGGAGCTGGAGCGGCGCCGCGACGAGCTGACCGAGAAGCTGCGCCTGCTCCTCGTCCCGCGCGACCCCAGCGACGACAAGGACGTCATCCTGGAGATCAAGGCCGGCGCCGGCGGCGACGAGTCGGCCCTGTTCGCCGGGGACCTGCTGCGCATGTACCTGCGCTACGCCGAGCGGGTGGGCTGGAAGACCGAGATCATCGACTCCACCGAGTCCGAGCTGGGCGGCTACAAGGACGTCCAGGTCGCCGTGAAGGCCAAGGGCGGCCAGGGCGCCACCGAGCCCGGCCAGGGCGTCTGGGCGCGGATGAAGTACGAGGGCGGGGTGCACCGGGTGCAGCGGGTGCCGGCCACCGAGTCCCAGGGCCGCATCCACACCTCCGCGGCGGGCGTGCTGGTGACGCCCGAGGCGGAGGAGATCGACATCGAGATCAACCCCAGCGATCTGCGCATCGACGTCTACCGGTCCTCCGGTCCCGGCGGCCAGTCGGTCAACACCACCGACTCCGCGGTGCGGATCACGCATCTGCCCACCGGCGTCGTCGCCTCCTGCCAGAACGAGAAGAGCCAGCTCCAGAACAAGGAGCAGGCGATGCGTATCCTGCGCTCCAGGCTGCTCGCCGCGGCGCAGGAGGAGGCGGAGCGGGAGGCCGCGGACGCCCGCCGCAGCCAGGTCCGCACCGTCGACCGCTCCGAGAAGATCCGCACGTACAACTTCCCGGAGAACCGCATCTCCGACCACCGCGTCGGATTCAAGGCGTACAACCTGGACCATGTCCTGGACGGCGAGCTCGACGCGGTGATCCAGGCCTGCGTCGACGCGGACTCGGCCGCCAAGCTGGCCGCGGCCTAGCCCGCGCCCGCCGGGCCGCACCGCCCGCCGGGGCGGCGGAACCGGCCCCCGGACGCACCACCCGCGCGCCCCGCGCGACCGAACGGAAGACAGCTCGGAGGACCAGCGTGAACCTGCTGCTCGCGGAGGTGGCCCAGGCCACCCAGCGGCTGGCCGACGCCGGCGTGCCCTCGCCGCGCACCGACGCGGAGGAACTGGCCGCGCATCTGCACGGCGTCAAGCGGAGCGAGCTGCACACCGTCCGGGACGCGGACTTCGACGCCCGCTACTGGGAGGTCGTCGCCCGCCGGGAGGCCCGGGAGCCGCTCCAGCACATCACCGGCCTGGCCTACTTCCGCTATCTGGAGCTCCAGGTCGGGCCCGGGGTCTTCGTGCCCCGGCCCGAGACGGAGTCCGTGGTCGGCTGGGCCATAGACGCCGTGCGGGCCATGGACGTCGTCGAGCCCTGCATCGTCGACCTGTGCACCGGCTCCGGGGCCGTCGCGCTGGCGCTCGCCCAGGAGGTGCCGCGCTCGCGCGTGCACGCGGTGGAGCTGTCCGAGGACGCCCTGGTGTGGACCCGCCGGAACATGGCCGGCTCCCGGGTCGACCTGCGCCAGGGCGACGCCCGCACCGCCTTCCCGGACCTCGACGGCCAGGTCGACCTGGTGATCTCCAACCCGCCGTACATCCCGCTCACCGAGTGGGAGTACGTCGCCCCCGAGGCCCGCGACCACGATCCGCAGATGGCCCTGTTCTCCGGCGAGGACGGCCTCGACCTGATCCGCGGCCTGGAACGCACCGCCCACCGCCTGCTGCGCCCCGGCGGGGTCGTCGTCGTCGAGCACGCCGACACCCAGGGCGGCCAGGTGCCGTGGATCTTCGCCGAGGAGCGGGGCTGGGCCGACGCGGCCGACCACCCCGACCTCAACAACCGCCCGCGGTTCGCGACCGCCCGCAAGGCGCTGCCGTGACCGGCGACCGGACTTCGACCCCGCAGCAGGACCTGTACGAGGAGGACCGCTAGACATGGCACGGCGATACGACACCAACGACGCGACCGACCGAGTGACGGGTCTGCGCGAGGCCGCGTCCGCCGTCCGCCGTGGCGAGCTGGTGGTCCTGCCGACGGACACCGTCTACGGCGTCGGCGCCGACGCCTTCTCCCCGGAGGCCGTCGCCGCCCTGCTCTACGCCAAGGGCCGGGACCGCGCCATGCCCACCCCCGTCCTCATCGGCTCCCCGAACACCCTGCACGGGCTGGTCACCGACTTCTCCGAGCGGGCCTGGGACCTGGTGGACGCCTTCTGGCCGGGCGCGCTGACGCTGGTCACCAAGCACCAGCCGTCCCTCCAGTGGGACCTCGGCAACACCCGGGGCACCGTGGCCGTCCGGATGCCGCTGCACCCGGTCGCCCTTGAACTGCTGACCGACTTCGGCCCGATGGCGGTCTCCTCCGCCAACCTGACCGGGCACCCGGCCCCGGAGGACTGCGACGCCGCCCAGCAGATGCTCGGCGACTCCGTCTCCGTCTACCTCGACGGCGGTCCCACCCCCGGCATCGTGCCGTCGTCCATCGTCGACGTCAGCCGTGACGTGCCGGTGCTGCTGCGCGCGGGCGCGCTGTCGGCGGAGGAGCTGCGCAAGGTGGTACCCGACCTCGAGGTGGCGAATTGACGGCCCCTCGGACGGGGCGTGGCATAGGCGGCCAGGAGAGCGCCGCGGAGGTGACGACGACGTTCGGCTTTCCGCGCGACAGTTTCCGCATCCTCCATGTCAGCACCGGCAACGTCTGCCGCTCGCCCATCACCGAGCGGCTGACCCGGCATTTCGTGGCGGAGCGGCTCGGGGTGCTGGGCGGCGCGCTGATCGTGGAGAGCGCGGGCACCTGGGGCCACGAGGGCGCGCCCATGGAGGCCAACGCGGAGACGGTCCTCGCGGACTTCGGCGCGGACGCGGCCGGCTTCACCGGGCGCGAGCTGCTCGACGAGCACGTCATCCGCGCCGACCTGGTGCTGACCGCCACCCGGGACCACCGGGCGCAGGTCATCTCCATGGGGCACTCGGCGGGGCTGCGCACCTTCACCCTCAAGGAGTTCACCCGCCTGGTCAACGCCATCGACCCGGCGACGCTGCCGCCGCTGGAGGACGGGGTGGTCGGCCGGGCCCGCGCCCTGGTCCGGGCCGCCGCCGCGCTGCGCGGCTGGCTGCTGGCGCCCACCGCCGAGGCGGACGAGGTCCATGACCCGTACGGGGCGCCCCTGCCGTTCTTCCGCTCCATCGGAGACGAGATACACGAGGCCCTGGACCCGGTGGTCACGGCGCTGACGGGGGTCGCGGCCCGGACCTGGTGACCTGAGTCAGAGATTCTTCGTCAGATCGCGGCCATCAGCCGGATGCCGTGCGGCCGACAGGGTTCCGGCCCGGCCTGCTGATATCCGGCCTCCGGCACGCCGGGCAGCTCGCGAGAACCACCCGAATATCTCCGACTCAGGTCACTAGGGCCCCTCGTTCGGATCATGCCGGGCTCGCGGGGTCCGGCGCCGCACCTCGCCGCGTGTCGTCGGTCGCCGGGGCTCCGCCCCGACTCCCTCCTCCGCCTGGCGACGCACGGCGCCGGACCCGCTCCCCGATCCGGCCCGATCCGAACGAAAGACCCTGGCCGGTCCGCGCCGCGGCGCGGGCGGTTCCGCCGGTCGCCGCGCGGGGCGGGCGGGCGGGGAGCGGCGGGCCTACATTGGTGCCACGGGCCGTCCCGTGATCCCCGGCGGGTGCGCGACGGCGGCCACGGCACCTCACGGCGTCGCCGGAGGCCCGGACGGCCGGGCACCCGGACGCCCCTCCGCCGCGCGCGGCACCGGGTCCGGCGCCGCGCACCGGTCCGCCGGGGATCACGGGACGGCCGCACGCCACCGTCGACGCACGCCCGGAGCGCCCCATGTCGGTCACCCACGAGGTCTCCCCGGCCGCCGCCGCCCTGCGGGGTCGGGACCCCGAGCTGGCGGAGATCCTGCTGGCCGAGAAGCGCCGGCAGGAGACCACGCTCCAGCTCACCGCCGCGGAGAACTTCACCCCGCCCGCCGTGCTGGCCGCCCTCGCCTCCCCGCTCGTCAACAAGTACGCCGAGGGCTACCCCGGCGCCCGGCACCACGGCGGCTGCGAGATCGTCGACACCGCCGAGCGGCTCGCCGTGGAGCGGGCCCGTAGCCTCTTCGGAGCCGGGCACGCCAACGTGCAGCCGCACTCCGGCTCCTCCGCCGTCCTCGCGGCCTACGCGGCGCTGCTGCGGCCGGGCGACACCGTCCTCGCGATGGGCCTGGAGCACGGCGGCCACCTCACCCACGGCTCGCCCGCCAACTTCTCCGGCCGCTGGTTCCGCTTCGTCGGCTACGGCGTGGACGCGGAGACCGGGCTGATCGACCAGGACCAGGTGCGGGCGCTGGCCCGGGTGCACCGGCCGAAGGCGATCGTGTGCGGTTCCATCGCCTATCCCCGCCACATCGACCACGCCTTCTTCCGGGAGGTCGCCGACGACGCGGGCGCGTACCTGATCGCGGACGCCGCCCATCCGATCGGCCTGGTCGCCGGGGGAGCGGCGCCCAGCCCGGTGCCGTACGCGGACGTGGTCTGCGCCACCACCCACAAGGTGCTGCGCGGGCCGCGCGGCGGCATGCTGCTGTGCCGGGCCGAGCTGGCCGGGCGGATCGACCGGGCGGTGTTCCCGTTCACCCAGGGCGGGGCGCAGATGAACGCCGTCGCCGCCAAGGCGGTGGCGCTCGGGGAGGCGGCGACCGGGGCCCACGCCGCCTACGCCCACCAGGTGGTCGCCAACGCCCGCACGCTCGCGGCCGCCCTGGCCGACGAGGGGCTGGCGGTGATCACCGGCGGCACCGACACCCATCTGATCACCGCCGACCCCGGTCCGCTCGGCACCGACGGCAGGACGGCGCGGGGGCGGCTGGCGGCGGCCGGGATGGTGCTGGACTGCTGCCCGCTGCCGCACGGCGACGGCCGGGGGCTGCGGCTGGGCACGGCGGCGACGACCACGCAGGGCATGGGGGAGCGGGAGATGCGGGTGGTGGCCACGCTGCTCGCCGGGGTGCTGCGGGGCGCGGTGGACCCGGCGGCGGCGCGGGCGGACGTGCGGGAACTGACCGCGGAGTTCCCGCCGTATCCGGGCTGATCCGGGGTGGGCGCGGCGGGTGGACCGGCAGTCGTGCAACCATCGTCGCTACCCGGAAGTCCTCATACGTATGCGCGCCTCGCTAGGGTGTGAGGCTGGGAATGGCCAGCGAGACCTGTGGGGAAGCCCGTGCGTGAATACCTGCTGACGCTCTGCATCACGGCCGCGGTCACGTACCTGCTGACCGGACCGGTGCGGAAGTTCGCGATCGTGGCGGGTGCCATGCCGGAGATCCGGGCGCGCGACGTGCACCGGGAGCCGACGCCGCGGCTCGGCGGCATCGCGATGTTCTTCGGGCTGTGCGCGGGTCTGCTGGTCGCCGACAACCTCACCAATCTCCACGAGGTCTTCGAGAAGTCCAACGAGCCACGGGCCCTGCTCTCCGGCGCCGCGCTGATCTGGCTGATCGGCGTCCTGGACGACAAGTTCGAGATCGACGCCCTGATCAAGCTGGGCGGCCAGATGATCGCCGCCGGTGTGATGGTGGTGCAGGGTCTGACGATCCTGTGGATCCCGGTGCCCAGCGTGGGCAACGTGGCGCTGACCCAGTGGCAGGGCACCCTGCTGACGGTGGCGCTGGTCGTGATCACCATCAACGCGGTCAACTTCGTGGACGGCCTGGACGGGCTGGCGGCCGGCATGGTCTGCATCGCCGCCGCCGCGTTCTTCATGTACGCCTACCGGATCTGGTACTCGTACGGCATCGAGGCGGCGGCCCCGGCGACCCTGTTCGCGTCGGTGCTGATGGGGATGTGCCTGGGCTTCCTGCCGCACAACATGCACCCGGCGCGGATCTTCATGGGCGACTCGGGCTCGATGCTGATCGGCCTGGTGCTGGCGGCCGGGGCGATCTCGGTGACCGGGCAGGTCGACCCGGACGCGATGCAGCTCTTCTCCGGCTCCGAGCGCAGCGCGGTGCACCAGATGGTGCCGGTGTACATCCCGCTGCTGATGCCGCTGACGATCATCGCCATCCCGGCCGCCGACCTGGTCCTGGCCATCGTGCGGCGCACCTGGCGCGGCCAGTCGCCGTTCGCGGCGGACCGGGGGCACCTGCACCACCGCCTGCTGGAGATCGGCCACTCGCACAGCCGGGCGGTGCTGATCATGTACTTCTTCTCGGCGCTGATCGGCTTCGGGGCGCTCGCCTACTCGGTCAACTCGGCGTCCATGTGGATCGTGCTGGGCGTCGTCTTCCTCAGCGCCGTCGGCCTGGTGCTGCTCCTGCTGCCCCGCTTCACCCCGCGCGCCCCGCGCTGGGCCGAGGGGTTCCTGCCGCCCCGCTACCGGCGCCGCCGCGCGGTGCCCGCGGCGGTGGGAGGGGCGTCCGGGGAGGGCCCGGAGGGCGCCGCGGAGGCCGGTGCGGAGGAGCAGGTTCCGGTGGCGGCGGGGGCGGCCAACGGCGCCACGGCCCTGGGGGCCCGGTCGCGCACAAGGTAAGAATCTGACGAGAGCATTGCCAATCCGTGGGAGAGCGAACTCCCGCAATATCAGACAATTCGGTTCAGTAATTACACAAACGCGCGCCGTCACTCTCATGTGTGACCGCAAGCACACGGACAGGTAAAGACCTCATCAAATAGTTTGTGATACGGTTCACGAGAACCCCCCGGATGGCGCCGATGGCCCGCAATGCGACGGTCCCTCGGCGTGAGGGCCTCGCTCGTCCCGGGACTACGCTCGTCCATGACGACACCCTGCCCCCTGTTGAAAAAGCGGAGTTGCCGCCATGCCGCCGTCCAATGACGTCCGCATCCTGCTTCAGGCCGCCGTGCCCACGGCTGCCGCCGGCGCAGTAGCCGCCGTCGTCAGCGGCGTGGTGGCCGGCGGCAAGGGTGCGGTCGGGGCCCTGGTCGGGACCCTGGTGGTGATCCTCTTCATGGGGCTCGGCCTCCACATCCTCCAGCGGACCGCCCGATCGCTTCCGCACCTCTTCCAGGCCATGGGCCTGATGCTCTACGCGGCGCAGATCCTTCTGCTGTTCGTCTTCGTCGCCGTGTTCAAGAACACCACGCTGTTCAATCCCCGGGCCTTCGCGCTCACCCTGGTCGCCGGCACCCTCGTGTGGATCGCCGCCCAGACGCGGGCGCACATGAAGTCGAAGATTCTTTACGTCGAACCCGAACCTTCGGGCGAAAAGCCCGAAAAGACGGGCCGCTCGTCGTGAGGGGTAGGGCCGGGATAAAGAGGCATGAGAGATCCTGCTATCGTCCGGTGCCAACTGCGGCATCGCGGGCGCGGGTATCCGAGCTGACATCTGCTCGATCGCGAGGCGAGATGCCCCACAGCAGCCCCCACATCCGTAACACCAGTCCCGTGCCGAACAGCGGCAGCGCGCCGCGCCGACACAACGAGGTTGTCGTACCCATGCGCCACGATGAAGGAGCCCGCGGTGAGTGCTGACCCGACGCAGGTGCTCGCCTTCGAGACCGACTGCCACATTTTCGACGGATGTGGCTTCCCGGCTCCCGGCCTGCACTCGTTCCTCTTCGAGCCGCTCTGGGGCAACGCAGACGGCAACGGCATGTACTTCAACAAGCCGATGCTGCTGGCCCTGCTCGGGTCCGTTCTCGTGGTGGGCTTCTTCTGGGCCGCGTTCCGGAAGCCCACCATGGTCCCCGGCAAGCTCCAGATGGTCGCCGAGGCCGGTTACGACTTCGTGCGCCGCGGCATCGTCTACGAGACGATCGGCAAGAAGGACGGCGAGAAGTACGTACCTCTCGCCGTCTCCCTTTTCTTCTTCGTCTGGATGATGAACGTCTGGTCCATCATCCCGATCGCGGCCTTCCCGGTGACGTCGATCATCGCCTACCCGATGGTCCTGGCGCTCATCGTCTACATCACCTGGGTCGCGCTCACCTTCAAGAAGCACGGCTTCGTCGGGTTCTTCAAGAACGTGACGGGCTACGACAAGACGCTCGGCCCGGTGCTGCCGCTCTCCATGACGATCGAGTTCTTCTCGAACCTCCTGGTCCGGCCCTTCACCCACGCCGTCCGACTGTTCGCGAACATGTTCGCCGGTCACACCCTGCTGCTGCTGTTCACCATCGCCACCTGGTACATGCTGAACGGCATCGGCATCGCCTACGCCGGCGTCTCCTTCGTGATGGTCCTCGTCATGACCATCTTCGAGGTCTTCATCCAGGCTGTTCAGGCGTATGTGTTCGTGCTTCTGACCTGCAGCTACATCCAGGGCGCGCTCGCCGAGCACCACTGAGCGCCCGCCCCGCCCGCAATCGTCCGGTGGCCAACCCCCACCGGTCCGTAAAGAGAAGGAAGAACTGGCATGTCTACCCTTGCTGCTGTCACCGGTGACCTCGGTTCCATCGGTTACGGTCTCGCGGCCATCGGCCCCGGCGTCGGTATCGGCATCATCTTCGGCAACGGCACCCAGGCCCTCGCCCGCCAGCCCGAGGCCGCCGGTCTGATCCGCTCCAACCAGATCCTGGGCTTCGCGTTCTGTGAGGCGCTCGCCCTCATCGGCCTCGTCATGCCCTTCGTCTACTAAGACGGCCTGACGACCGACCCTTTCGACGAAAGGCACTGATGTGAACTCCGCCCTGGTTTTCCTGGCGGCTGACGGCGAGAAGGAGAACCCTCTCATTCCGCCGTGGCCGGAGATCGTCATCGGCCTCATCGCTTTCGTCATCGTCTTCGGTTTCCTCGCCAAGAAGCTCCTCCCGACCATCAACAAGGTCCTGGAAGAGCGTCGCGAGGCCATCGAGGGCGGTATCGAGAAGGCCGAGGCCGCGCAGACCGAGGCCCAGAGCGTCCTTGAGCAGTACAAGGCCCAGCTCGCCGAGGCCCGGCACGAGGCCGCGCGCCTGCGCCAGGAGGCGCAGGAGCAGGGCGCCACGCTCATCGCCGAGATGCGCGCGGAAGGCCAGCGGCAGCGTGAGGAGATCATCGCCGCCGGTCACGCCCAGATCGAGGCCGACCGCAAGGCCGCGGCGTCCGCGCTGCGCCAGGACGTCGGCTCGCTGGCCACCGAGCTGGCCGGCAAGCTCGTCGGCGAGTCCCTGGAGGACCACGCCCGGCAGTCCCGCGTGATCGACCGCTTCCTCGACGAGCTGGACGACAAGGCCACGACGGCAGAGGCGACCCGGTGAGTGGGATGCACGGAGCGAGCCGCGAGGCTCTGGCCGCCGCCCGGGAGCGTCTCGACGCGCTGACGGACTCCACCTCGGTGGACCCCGCCACGCTCGCCGACGAGCTGGCCGCCGTCACCGCGCTGCTCGACCGCGAGGTGTCGCTGCGTCGGGTCCTGACCGACCCGGCGCAGGGCGGCGAGGCCAAGGCCGAGCTGGTCCAGCGGCTCCTCTCGGGGCAGGTCGGCGGCCCGACCGTCGACCTGGTGTCCGGCACGGTGCGCTCCCGCTGGTCGCAGTCCCGCGACCTGGTGGACGCGCTGGAGGAGCTGGCGAACACCGCCGACCTCACCGCCGCGCAGAAGACGGGCCGTCTCGACGGCGTGGAGGACGAGCTGTTCCGGTTCGGCCGGATCGTCGCCTCCAGCACCGAGCTGCGCGCCGCGCTCACCAACCGGTCGGCCGGTGCCGCCGCCAAGAGCGAGCTGCTGCGCAGCCTGCTCGGCGGACGCGCGGACGCCACCACGGAGCGTCTGGTGACGCGCCTGGTGACCGCCCCGCGGGGACGTAGCCTGGAAGCGGGACTCGAGTCCCTGTCCCGGCTCGCCGCCGACCGCCGGGACCGCATGGTCGCCGTCGTCACCTCGGCGGTGCCCCTGAGCGACGGGCAGAGGCAGCGCCTGGGCGCCGCCCTCGCCAAGCTCTACGGGCGCCGGATGCACCTCAACCTCGACGTGGACCCCGGGGTCCTCGGCGGGATCCGGGTGCAGGTCGGTGACGAGGTGATCAACGGCTCCATCGCGGACCGTCTCGAGGACGCCGGCCGCCGCATGGCGGGCTAGCGCCCCCGCGCGGCAGCACAACAAGCAGTAGGTACTTACGACGGCCCTGGTTGGGCCGTGCAGAGGATTCACCTCTTATTGGGGGGAGTCCCGAAACGTGGAATACCCCCCAAGTGAAACTTCGGGCCCAACAAGGAGAGCAGGGAACTCAGATGGCGGAGCTCACGATCCGGCCGGAGGAGATCCGGGATGCGCTGGAGAACTTCGTCCAGTCGTACAAGCCGGACGCGGCCTCGCGCGAGGAGGTCGGTACGGTCACCCTTGCCGGCGACGGCATCGCCAAGGTGGAGGGTCTTCCCTCGGCCATGGCCAATGAGCTGCTGAAGTTCGAGGACGGCACCCTCGGCCTCGCCCTCAACCTCGAGGAGCGCGAGATCGGTGCCATCGTCCTCGGTGAGTTCAGCGGCGTCGAGGAGGGCCAGCCGGTCACCCGTACCGGCGAGGTGCTGTCGGTCGCGGTGGGCGAGGGTTACCTCGGCCGCGTCGTCGACCCCCTCGGCAACCCGATCGACGGCCTCGGCGAGATCGAGACGGAGGGCCGCCGCGCCCTCGAACTGCAGGCCCCCACGGTCATGCAGCGCAAGTCGGTGCACGAGCCGATGGAGACGGGCTACAAGGCCGTCGACGCCATGACCCCGATCGGCCGCGGCCAGCGCCAGCTGGTCATCGGCGACCGCCAGACCGGCAAGACCGCCCTGGCCGTCGACACGATCATCAACCAGCGCGACAACTGGCGCACCGGCGACCCGAACAAGCAGGTCCGCTGCATCTACGTCGCCATCGGCCAGAAGGGCTCCACCATCGCGTCGGTCCGCCGCGCGCTGGAGGAGAACGGCGCGCTGGAGTACACGACCATCGTGGCCGCCCCGGCGTCCGACCCGGCCGGCTTCAAGTACCTGGCCCCCTACACCGGTTCGGCCATCGGCCAGCACTGGATGTACGAGGGCAAGCACGTCCTCATCGTCTTCGACGACCTGTCGAAGCAGGCCGACGCCTACCGCGCCGTGTCGCTGCTGCTGCGCCGCCCGCCGGGCCGCGAGGCCTACCCCGGCGACGTCTTCTACCTGCACTCCCGTCTGCTGGAGCGCTGCGCCAAGCTCTCCGACGAGATGGGCCGCGGTTCGATGACCGGTCTGCCGATCGTGGAGACGAAGGCCAACGACGTCTCGGCGTTCATCCCGACCAACGTCATCTCCATCACCGACGGCCAGTGCTTCCTGGAGTCCGACCTGTTCAACGCCGGCCAGCGCCCGGCCCTGAACGTCGGCATCTCGGTCTCCCGCGTCGGTGGCTCCGCCCAGCACAAGGCCATGAAGCAGGTCTCCGGCCGGCTGCGCGTGGACCTCGCCCAGTTCCGTGAGCTGGAGGCGTTCGCCGCCTTCGGTTCCGACCTGGACGCCGCGTCCAAGTCCCAGCTGGAGCGCGGTCAGCGCATGGTCGAGCTGCTGAAGCAGGACCAGTACCAGCCGATGGCCACCGAGGACCAGGTCGTCTCCGTCTGGGCCGGCACCACCGGCAAGATGGACGACGTGCCGGTCGTGGACATCCGCCGCTTCGAGAAGGAGCTGCTGGAGCACCTGCACCGCCAGGAGCAGGGCCTCATGACCTCCATCCGCGAGGGCGGCAAGATGTCGGACGACACCCTGCAGGCCGTCGCCGAGGCCATCGCCGCGTTCAAGAAGCAGTTCGAGACCTCGGACGGCAAGCTGCTCGGCGAGGACGCCCCGTCCGCCGCCAAGTGACGTAAGGAAGGGACCTGACTCATGGGAGCCCAGCTCCGGGTCTACAAGCGTCGCATCCGATCCGTCACCGCGACCAAGAAGATCACCAAGGCGATGGAGATGATCGCCGCCTCGCGCGTCGTCAAGGCGCAGCGCAAGGTGGCGGCCTCCACGCCGTACGCGCAGGAACTGACCCGCGCGGTCACGGCGGTCGGCACCGGGTCGAACACCAGGCACCCGCTGACCACGGAGGCGGAGAACCCGTCCCGTGCCGCGGTCCTGCTCCTCACGAGCGACCGCGGTCTGGCCGGCGCCTTCAACTCCAACGCCATCAAGGCCGCGGAGCAGCTCACCACGCGCCTTGAGCGCGAGGGCAAGCAGGTCGACACGTACATCGTCGGCCGGCGCGGCGTCGCCCACTACAACTTCCGTGAGCGCACGATCGCGGAGTCGTGGACGGGCTTCACCGACGAGCCGGTCTACGGGGACGCCAAGCTGGTCGCGGGCCCGCTGATCGAGTCCATCGAGAAGGACACGGCGGACGGCGGGGTGGACGAGCTCCACATCGTCTACACCGAGTTCGTCTCGATGATGACCCAGACGGCGGTCGACGCCCGGCTGCTGCCGCTGCGTCTCGACGAGGTGGCGACGGAGTCCGGGGCGAAGGGCGAGATCCTTCCGCTCTACGACTTCGAGCCGTCCGGCGAGGACGTCCTCGACGCCCTGCTGCCGCGCTACGTCGAGAGCCGGATCTACAACGCGCTGCTCCAGTCGGCGGCCTCGAAGCACGCCGCCACGCGGCGCGCGATGAAGTCGGCCACCGACAACGCGGGCGAGCTGATCAACACGCTCTCCCGTCTTGCCAACGCGGCCCGCCAGGCCGAAATCACCCAGGAAATCAGCGAGATCGTCGGTGGCGCCAGCGCCCTGGCCGACGCGACCGCGGGGAGTGACAACTAATGACCACCACTGTTGAGACCGCGGCGGCCACGGGCCGCGTCGCCCGGGTCATCGGCCCGGTCGTCGACGTGGAGTTCCCCGTCGACGCGATGCCGGAGATCTACAACGCCCTGCACGTCCAGGTCGCCGACCCGGCGAACGAGGGCGAGCTGAAGACGCTGACCCTGGAGGTCGCCCAGCACCTGGGTGACGGCCTGGTCCGCACCATCTCCATGCAGCCCACCGACGGTCTGGTCCGCCAGGCCGTGGTGACCGACACGGGCTCGGCCATCTCGGTCCCCGTCGGTGACTTCACCAAGGGCAAGGTGTTCAACACCCTCGGCGAGGTCCTGAACGTCGACGAGGACTACGACGGCGAGCGCTGGCCGATCCACCGCAAGGCGCCGAACTTCGACGAGCTCGAGTCGAAGACCGAGATGTTCGAGACCGGCGTCAAGGTCATCGACCTGCTGACCCCGTACGTCAAGGGCGGCAAGATCGGTCTGTTCGGCGGCGCCGGCGTCGGCAAGACGGTGCTCATCCAGGAGATGATCTACCGCGTCGCCAACAACCACGACGGTGTGTCGGTGTTCGCCGGTGTCGGCGAGCGCACCCGTGAGGGCAACGACCTCATCGACGAGATGAGCGAGTCGGGCGTCATCGACAAGACCGCGCTGGTCTTCGGCCAGATGGACGAGCCGCCGGGCACCCGTCTGCGGGTCGCGCTGGCCGGCCTCACCATGGCCGAGTACTTCCGCGACGTCCAGAAGCAGGACGTGCTGTTCTTCATCGACAACATCTTCCGCTTCACCCAGGCGGGTTCCGAGGTGTCGACCCTGCTCGGCCGCATGCCCTCCGCGGTGGGCTACCAGCCGAACCTGGCCGACGAGATGGGTCTCCTCCAGGAGCGCATCACCTCGACCCGCGGTCACTCGATCACCTCCATGCAGGCGATCTACGTCCCCGCGGACGACCTGACCGACCCGGCCCCGGCCACCACCTTCGCCCACCTCGACGCGACGACGGTGCTCTCCCGTCCGATCTCGGAGAAGGGCATCTACCCGGCCGTGGACCCGCTGGACTCGACGTCCCGCATCCTCGACCCGCGGTACATCGCGGCGGACCACTACAACGCCGCGATGCGCGTGAAGAACATCCTGCAGAAGTACAAGGACCTGCAGGACATCATCGCGATCCTCGGTATCGACGAGCTGGGCGAGGAGGACAAGCTCGTCGTCCACCGTGCCCGTCGCGTGGAGCGCTTCCTGTCCCAGAACACCCACGTCGCCAAGCAGTTCACCGGCGTGGACGGTTCGGACGTGCCGCTGGACGAGTCGATCACCGCGTTCAACGCGATCTGCGACGGCGAGTACGACCACTTCCCGGAGCAGGCGTTCTTCATGTGCGGTGGTATCGAGGACCTGAAGAAGAACGCGAAGGAGCTCGGCGTCTCCTGAGCCGTGCGTTCGTCGTGAGCCCTCCGGGGCTCGCACCGGAGGGGGCGGGTACGTCCCGCCCCCTCCTTCACGCCCATTAGACTTGTAACCAACACCCGGCTCCACGGCCGGGTGGTGACCCGAGGAGCCACCTTGGCTGCTGAGCTGCACGTCGCGCTGGTCGCGGCCGACCGAGAGGTCTGGTCCGGCGAGGCCACCCTGGTCGTCGCGCGCACCACGTCCGGCGACATCGGCGTCATGCCCGGTCACCAGCCGCTGCTCGGTGTGCTGGAGTCGGGCCCGGTGACCATCCGTACGAGCGGGGGAGGGACGGTCGTCGCCGCGGTGCACGGCGGTTTCATCTCGTTCGCGGACGACAAGCTGTCGCTGCTGGCCGAGATCGCCGAGCTGTCGGACGAGATCGACGTCCAGCGTGCGGAGCGGGCGCTCGAGCGCGCGAAGTCGGAGACCGACGCCTCCGCCGAGCGTCGTGCGGACGTCCGTCTGCGCGCGGCGGCGGGGCGCTGAACCACAGCACTGTGCTATAGCGTCGTACCGTGACGTCACTCAGCCGCGGCTGGGACCGGAGCCATCCGGACCCGGCCGCGGCTGAGGCAGATCCGGGTGTTTTTTCCGTTCCGTTACCAATTGGACGAGGAGGTCGGTGCCGATGATCCTCGCTCTGACTGTGTGCGGAGTCGTCATCGCCCTCGTGGTGGTGGGGCTGTTCGTCTTCGGCCTGCGCCGCAGGCTGATCCAGCGCTCGGGCGGCACCTTCGACTGCTCGCTGCGCTGGGACGCGCCCGGCCAGGGCGACGCCGGCAAGGGCTGGGCGTACGGGGTGGCCCGCTACAACGGCGACCGCGTCGAGTGGTACCGGGTCTTCTCCTACTCCCCGCGCCCCCGCCGCGTCCTGGAGCGTTCCGCCATCGAGGTCGCCGGCCGCCGTCTTCCCGACGGCGAGGAGGAACTGGCCCTGCTCTCCGACGCGGTCGTGCTCACCTGTCTGCACCGCGGCACCCGCCTCGAACTGGCCATGAGCGAAGACGCGCTGACCGGGTTTCTCGCGTGGCTGGAAGCAGCCCCGCCCGGTCAGCGCGTCAACGTCGCTTGAACGATCTTCAGTTGTGGTGCCAGGAGCTAGCCGTGCTCAGCTGCCGTGGAGTCAGGACTTCAGTCCGCTGTCCATGGCCGCCACGAGCTCGCCGTTCGCGGTGTCACCGCTGAACTCCCAGAAGAAGGCGCCGCCGAGCTTCTGCTGGTTGGCCCAGCTCATCTTCGCCTTGATGGTGGCGGGGGTGTCGTAGGACCACCAGTTGGTGCCGCACTTGGCGTAGGCGGTACCGGCGATGGTGCCGGTCGACGGGCAGCTGTTCTTCAGGACCTTGTAGTCCTCGATGCCGGCCTCGTAGGTGCCGGGAGCGGCGCCGGTGGCGCTGCCGCCCGGGGTGGCCTGCGTGACGCCGGTCCAGCCGCGGCCGTAGAAGCCGATGCCGATCAGGAGCTTGCTGGCCGGGACACCCTTGGCCTTGAACTTCGCCATCGCGTCAGCGGTGTTGAAGCCCTGCTGCGGGATGCCGTCGTACGCGGTCAGCGGCGAGTGGGGAGCCGTCGGACCGGTCTTGTCCCAGGCGCCGAAGAAGTCGTACGTCATCACGTTGTACCAGTCGATGTACTTCGCGGCCTCGCCGTAGTCGGCGGCGTCGATCTTGCCACCGGTGGAGGCGTCGGCGGTGGTGGCCGCCGTGACCAGGTCGCTGCCGAACTCGGCACGCATGGCCTTCATCATCTCGCTGAAGGCGTTCTTGCTGCTGGTCGTGTCACAGTCCAGACCGCAGGCGTTCGGGTACTCCCAGTCCAGGTCGATGCCGTCGAAGACATCGGCCCAGCGCGGGTCCTCGACCAGGGCGCGGCAGGACTTCGCGAAGGCGGTGGGGTTCTTCACAGCCTGCGGGAAGCCGCCGGACCAGGTCCAGCCACCGAAGGACCACAGGATCTTGATCTTCGGGTACTTGGCCTTCAGCTTGCGGAGCTGGTTGAAGTTGCCGCGCAGCGGCTGGTCCCAGGTGTCCGCGACGCCGTCGACGGAGTCGGCGGCGGTGTACGCCTTGTCGTAGTCGGCGTACGAGTCACCGATCGTGCACTTGCCGTTCTGCACGTTGCCGAAGGCGTAGTTGATGTGCGTGATCTTCGCGGCGGAGCCGGAGGTGACCAGGTTCTTCACGTGGTAGTTGCGCCCGTAGACGCCCCACTGGATGAAGTAGCCGAGGTTGACCTTGCTGCCGCCGCCGGTGCCGCCACCGTCGTCGCCGCCGCCACCGGTGGTGGTGACCTTGACGGCGCCGCTGAGCGGACCGGTCTGGTCCGCGGTGTCGCGGGCCTTGATGGTGTACGAGTAGTCCGTGCCCTTGGTGAGGCTGTTGTCCGTGTACGTGGTGGTGTTGACGGTGGCGACCGTCAGCCCGTCACGCAGGACGTCGTAGTTCTTGACGCCCTTGTCGTCCGTCGCCGCCGCCCAGGTGAGCTTCACCGAGGTGTCGGTGATGTTCGAGGCGGTGGGCGTGCCGGGGGCCGAGGGG
Source organism: Streptomyces sp. NPDC107521 (assembly GCF_055598485.1). NCBI lineage: Bacteria > Bacillati > Actinomycetota > Actinomycetes > Kitasatosporales > Streptomycetaceae > Streptomyces > Streptomyces sp. NPDC107521. The sequence continues at coordinate 58,026 of NZ_JBVKAT010000007.1, read as the reverse complement.
GCCTCGTCGCCGGGGATGTCGTTGCCGTCGCAGCCGCCGCCGTTGAGCTTGCAGCCGGACGGGTTGCCCGGGCCGGTGCCGTTGAAGCCGAAGGAGACCGACGCCCCGGGGGCGAGGGTGCCGTTCCAGCCGACGTTCTTGGCGGTCCAGTGGGTGCCACTGCTGGTGACCTGGGCGTCCCAGGCCGAACCGACGCTGGTGCCGGCGGGGAAGTCCCACTCGACGGTCCACGAGTTGATCGTCGTGGTGCCGGTGTTCTTCACCGTCCAGTTGCCACCGAAGCCAGTACCCCAGTCCGAGGTCTTGGTGAAGGTGGCGGTCGCGCCCGCGGCCGCCTGAGCGGGACTCGCGAGGCCGACCATGCCGGCGAGGGGGAGAGCCAGGGTCGCGGCCATCGCCGCGGCTCTGTACCTGAAGCGCATGCTGCGCCTCCTTTGTGGGGATGTTGTTGTGGGCATGACTGAGCCTCATGCCCGCAGTGCCGCGAGAATAGAAAGGTCTGGACCAGAGGTCAATAGGTCTGGACCACTGCCGAGGAAACCGGCCGCGAATCCGGCTAGATACCCAACTCCTGCGCGAGCACCGCCGCTTGCACCCGGCTGCGCAGTCCCAGCTTCGCCAGAAGGCGGCTGACGTGCGTCTTCACCGTCGCCTCGGCCATCCCGAGCCGCTCGGCGACGGCCGCGTTCGACAGTCCCCGGCCGAGACAGGAGAGAACTTCCCGTTCACGCCGCGTCAGAGAGTCGAGGACGGCCGGATCGGCTCCGGACCCCCGGCCGGGCCGCGCGGCGAGCTCCGCGATCAGCCGCCGGGTCACCCCGGGGGCGACGACGCCCTCGCCGCCGGCGACCGTCCGCACCGCCGCGATCAGGTCCCGCGCCTCGGCGTTCTTCAGCAGGAAGCCGGCCGCGCCCGCCCGCAGCGCCCCGAAGACGTACTCGTCCAGGTCGAAGGTGGTCAGCACCAGCACGTCGGCCAGCTTCTCCGCGGTGATCAGCCGGGTCGCCGACACCCCGTCCAGCCGGGGCATCCGAAGGTCCATCAGCACCACGTCGGGGCGCAGCTCCCGGGCCAGCTCCACGGCCCGCTCGCCGTCCGCCGCCTCGCCCGCCACCTCGATGTCCGGGGCGCTGCCGAGGATCAGCACCAGCCCGGCCCGGACGGCCGACTGGTCCTCGGCGACGAGTACTCGGATCACGCGGGATCTCCTTCGTCGAGGGGCAGTGTCGCCCGGACCGTCCAGAGGGTGAAGTCCCCCGACGGTGAAGGTTCCGGCCCGGCGCCGAAGCTGCCCCGCAGCAGCGCCACCCGCTCGCGCATGCCGACCAGACCCGCGCCCGAACCGGGCACGCGCGGACCGTCCTCCCCGCCGTACGGGCTGGTCACGCGCACCCGCAGCACCCGCTCCCCGCGGGCGAGCCGCACCCGGACGGGGCCCCGCGCGGCGTGCTTGAGGGCATTGGTGAGCGACTCCTGAACGATCCGGTAGGCGGCCAGCTCGACCGGGGCGGGCAGCCCCTCGCCGTGCTCCGCCTCCAGGGTGACGTCGAGTCCGTTGGCGCGGGCGCCCTCGACCAGCGCGCCGAGCCCGTCGAGGGTGGGCGCGACGGCGGGCCCGCGGTCGTCGGCGGTGTCCCGGAGGAGCCCGATCAGCCGCCGCATCTCGGCCAGTCCGGCGACGCTGTTCTCCCGGATCACCCCGAGCGCCCGCCGGGTGGTCGCCGGATCGTCCAGCGAGAGCGCGGCGGTGGAGTGGATGGCGATGGCCGACAGGTGGTTGGCGACCAGGTCGTGCAGTTCCCGGGCCATCCGGGAGCGTTCCGCGGTGACCGCCTGGACCCGGTCCTTCTCGGCCAGCAGCGCGGTCTGCTCGGCGCGCAGCCGGGCGGTGTCGGCGGCCTCGCGGTGGCTGCGCACGATCAGCCCCGTGGAGGCGGGCGCGAACGACACGATGCCGACCGCCACCCCGATCAGCAGCGCCTCCGGGACCCGCCACAGCGCGTAGGGCACCACCGCTCCGGCGACCGTGAGCAGCCCGGTGATCCAGGGGATGCGGCGGGCGGAGGCGGGCGGTCCGTAAAGCACGGCGGCGTACATCAGATCGGTGTACATCATGATCGTCACCAGATTGCCCCGGGTGACGGTGTCGGCGATCAGGGCGGCCGTGCCGGTCAGCAGGGCGGCCCGGGGCGCGGCGCGGCGCAGCACCTCGCAGCCCGCCGTGACCGCGAGCGGGACCAGCGGCGCCCAGGGGGCGCCGACCAGCACGAGCGGCTCGTCGGCGGGCCGTACTCCCAGGCCGAGGCCCCACAGCAGCAGCCCGCCGAGCAGCCCCGCCGTCGCCGCGTACACGTCGAAGCGGTGCGGGCGGGGGAGTCGTACGGCCATGTCCCCATCCAACACGGGCCCCGCGCCGTCCGCCCGCCCCCCGGGGAGGTCCGGCACTGCATCCTTCGATGTACCCGGGGTTCGTCACCGGCGACGACGCCGCGGCCCGGCGCGCGCGGGAGGCTGGACCGGACGAGGGGAGACCGCCGTGGTCATCGGACTGATCATCGCCTGCGAGGTGGGCTTCTGGGTGCTCCTGGCCCTGGGCCTGGCCACCCGCTACCTGCTGAAGCGGCGCCGCGCGGGCGCGCTCCTGCTGCTCGGCGAGCCGGTCCTGGAACTGGTCCTGTTCGCCGTCACCGCCATCGACCTGCGCGACGGCGCCGAACCGGGCTGGCAGCACGGCCTGGCCGCGCTCTACCTCGGCTACACGGTCGCCTACGGGCGCTACACGCTGCACTGGCTCGACGGGCACGCCGCGCACCGGCTGGCGGGCGCCCCGCGCCCGCCGAAGCCGCCCCGCCACGGGATGGCCCGGGCCCGCCACGAGGGCGGGCTGTGGCTGCGCACCGTGCTGGGCGCCGCGGTGGCCTGCGCGCTGCTCCAGGCCGCCGTCTGGTACGTCGGCGACGCGGGGGACACCGCGTCGCTGCGGAGCTTCCAGGGGACGGCGCTGCAGGCGGTGGCCCTGCACGGGCTGATCGCGCTGTCCTACGCGGTGTGGCCGAAAAAGGCCCCCGCCGACGGCTCCGGGGAGGCCCGGCGCGAGGAGCGGGCGCACCACTGAGGGTGCCGCGGGCGGTCCGGTTGCCGGGCCCGGGGGTCTCCGTCGGGCCTCGGCGACCGTTTCCGGGTCCCCGGAGGGGGCCTCCGCCGGGGTCCGGCGGCCGCTTCCGGGCGGCCGTTCCGCCGGGGGCCTCGGCTGTCGTCGACGGGGCTTCGGCGGGGCCTCCCGGCCGGGCCCCCGGCCGCCGTTGGCGGGGCCTCGGCGGGGCTCGCCCAGCCGGAGCCCCGGCGGCCGTTGGCGGGCCCTCGCAGGGCCGCCCTGCCCCGCCCCTGCCGCCCTGCCCCCACTTGCCGGCCCGGGCCGCCCTGGCCGGTCCGCGCCGCCCTGCACGGTCCGTGCTGCGGCCGGGCCGCGCAGCCCGCTGTGTCGCGCCCGCGATGCCTCAGGTGTGCCCCCGGGGTGTGCCCCCGGGGCTGGGCCTCCCAGGGCTGCGCGTCCTCGGGTCCGCCCCCAGGATCTCCCCCCGGGGCTGCGTCTCCTCGGGGCTGCCCCTGGGGTCTGCCCCCGGGGTGCGTCTCCCGGGTCCGGGCCCCCTCCGAGGTCTGCGCGTTCTCGGGTCCGCACCGGGTCCGCACCCGCTCCGCCGCCCGGCCGGGCTCCGTACCGCGGCCCGGTCCCGGCGTCCCCGTACCCCTTGTGCCGCCGTGCCCCCGGCTTCCCCCCGCCCCCACCGGGCCGCCGCTGACGCGCCCGGGGGCCGTCGGGTGCCGCCGTCCCGGCCGGGGCGCCCTAGCCTGACCGCCGGGAGGAGCGGGCGGAATCCCCCGGGTCGCGGGCCCCGGCGAAACCGCCGGAAGGAATTCCGGCCGCCGGTGTCGAGAACCCGGGACCGGCTCCGTCCCCGTAGTGGAAGCGGCCACCGGGGCCGCACCGGCGAGGAGGACCACCATGGCGAAGTACCTGCTGCTCAAGCACTACCGGGGCGCCCCGTCCCCGGTCAACGACGTCCCCATGGACCGCTGGACGCCCGAGGAGATCACCGCCCACGTCCAGTACATGGCCGACTTCGCGGCCCGGCTGGAGGGGACCGGCGAGTTCGTCGACGGCCAGGCACTCGCTCCCGAGGGCACCTGGGTCCGCTACGGCGGCGAGGGGCGCCCGCCGGTGACCGACGGCCCGTTCGCCGAGACCAAGGACCTGATCGCCGGCTGGATGGTGATCGACGTCGACAGCCACGAGCGGGCCGTGGAGCTCGCCGGGGAGCTGTCGGCCGCTCCCGGCGCTGGCGGACGGCCGATCCACGAGTGGCTGGAGGTGCGCCCGTTCCTGACCGCGCCCCCCGTCGTCACGGAGTGACGTCCCCGATGGACGAAGCACTGCTCCGGAGCCTGACCCCGGGAGTGCTCGCGGTCCTCGTCCGCCGCGGAGCGGGATTCGCGGCGGCCGAGGACGCGGTGCAGGACGCCCTGGTCGAGGCCCTCCGGGTCTGGCCCGCCGACCCGCCGCGGGACCCGAGGGCGTGGCTGACCACCGTCGCCTGGCGCAGGTTCCTCGACGCGGCCCGGTCGGACGCCGCCCGGCGCCGACGCGAGGACCTGGCCGAGGAGGAGCCGTCGCCCGGGCCCGCCCCCGCCGTCGACGACACCCTGCGGCTCTACTTCCTGTGCGCCCACCCGGCGCTGACCCCCTCGTCGGCGGTGGCGCTCACCCTGCGGGCCGTCGGCGGGCTCACCACCCGTCAGATCGCCCGCGCCCATCTGGTCCCCGAGGCGACCATGGCGCAGCGGATCAGCCGGGCCAAGCGCACCGTCTCCACCGTGCGGCTCGACCGGCCCGGCGACATCGCCACTGTGCTGCGCGTGCTCTACCTGGTCTTCAACGAGGGCTACTCCGGCGACGTCGACCTGGCCGCCGAGGCCATCCGGCTCACCCGCGAACTGGCGGCGTCGGCCGACCACCCCGAGGTGTCGGGGCTGCTCGCCCTGATGCTGCTCCACCACGCCCGGCGGGCCGCCCGGACCACGCCCGACGGCAGCCTGGTCCCGCTCGCCGAGCAGGACCGGGGCCGGTGGGACACCGGGATGATCACCGAGGGCGTCGACGTCCTCCGGGCGGCCCTCGCCCGGGACCGGCTGGGCGAGTTCCAGGCCCAGGCCGCCATCGCCGCCCTGCACGCCGACGCGCCCACCGCCCCGGAGACCGACTGGGTCCAGATCGTGGAGTGGTACGACGAACTGGTGCGCCTGAACGACAGCCCCGTCGTCCGGCTCAACCGCGCGGTCGCCGTCGGGGAGGCCGACGGACCGCGCGCCGGCCTCGCCGCGCTCGCGGAGCTGGACCCCGCGCTGCCCCGGTACACCGCGGTCGCGGCCCACCTCCACGAGCGCGACGGCGACCCGGTGACCGCGGCCCGGCTCTACGCCGAGGCGGCCCACCGGGCGCCCAGCCTCGCGGAGCGCGACCACCTGACCCGGCGGGCCGCCCGGCTCAACGCCCGCCGCGCCACCTGACGGGCGCCGGGGAGGGGCGCCCGCACCGGGGGCGGGCGCCCGGGCCCCGGAGAGCGGCGCCGGAAAGCGGCCCCGGAGAGCGGCGCCGGGCCGGGGCACCGGGCCGGGGTGCCCGGGAGCGCGGGGTGCCGCGTCAGCGCTCCCCGCCCGGCACCCACAGCACGTCGCCGACCTCCTTGTTGGCCGTGCGGGCCAGGATGAACAGGAGGTCGGAGAGACGGTTCAGATAGGTCGCCGTGAGCGGGTTCATGGTGTCGCCGTGCGCCTCCAGCGCCGCCCAGGTGGAGCGCTCGGCCCGGCGCACCACGGTGCACGCCTGGTGCAGCAGGGCCGCGCCGGGGGTGCCGCCGGGCAGGATGAAGGAGCGCAGCTTCTCCAGCTCGGCGAGGAAGCGGTCGCAGTCGGCCTCCAGCCGGTCGACGTAGAACTGCTCGACCCGCAGCGGCGGGTACGGGGGGTTCTCGGCCACCGGGGTGGACAGGTCGGCGCCCACGTCGAACAGGTCGTTCTGGACGCGGACGAGGACCTCGGTGACGTCCTCGGGCAGTCCGCCCAGGGCGATGGCCGTGCCGATCACCGCGTTGGCCTCGTTGGCGTCGGCGTAGGCGGAGATCCTGAGGTCCGTCTTGGGGACCCGGCTCATGTCGCCGAGGGCGGTGGTGCCCTGGTCGCCGGTGCGGGTGTAGATGCGCGTCAGATTGACCATGGGCTCAGCGTAGTGACGGCCCGCCCGGAGCGGGCGCCGGTGTGCCGGGCGCCACGCGGCCGGGCGGGACGGGGGAGCGGACCCCCGGCCGTCCCGCCGGCGCGCGGTGCCGTTCGTCCGTCAGATGCCGCAGGAGGACGCGGACCAGTACGGCGACGGGTCGAAGGCCACGTGGGTGTGGGTGCTGTGGCCCGGGTAGCCGGGGCCGAGGATCTCCGAGAAGCCGTGCACCCGGGCCTGGCGGGCGAGGGTGCAGAAGCTCGGCGAGCCGACCAGGTCGGCCGCGTCGCCGTAGAGGTGACGGCTGCCCGCCGCGCCGCCGACGGCGCTGTTGCAGGAGGTGGAGCGGAACCCGCTGGAGATGGTGATCGGCACGTCACCGAGGGCGTGCCGCAGGGCCTCCAGCTTCCACATGGTCTTCAGGGCGTTGGCCTTGGCGGTGGCCGCCGGGACCGCGCCGCCCGCCCAGGTGGAGTTGCACCGGTTGAGCTCGGCGTAGGTGAAGTGGACGGGGGTGCAGTCGTTGTCCTGGAGCGCGTAGATCTTGTTGAAGGTCGCCGGGCCCGCCACACCGTCGGCGGCCAGCCCGTACGCCGACTGGAACTTCTTGACGGCGGCGGTGGTCCGGGCGCCGTACTGGCCGTCGTAGGAGAGCCGCTCGCCGGAGGTGACCCAGCCGGCCACCCGGATCTGGAGCTGCGTCACATCGCTGCCGGAGGCGCCCTGGGAGAGGGTGCGGCCCCAGGTGTAGCAGCCGTCGGCCTGGGCGGTTCCCGCGGTGGCGGCCACACCGAGGACCGAACCTGCCATGACCATGACAAATGAGAGGAGGATGCGTGTCGCGCGTCTGACCATCTGGGTCTCCTGATCGACCGTCGTGGGGGTGGGGTCGTGGCGGCCCCTGGCGGCGGGGCGTCCGGCGACCAGCGTGCGCCACGACGCTACGCGCGTCAACAACTCATGCGTGAACAAAGGTGGTTGGTGGAAGGAACACCGGCGGGGGACCCTTTCGCCGGGCCCCCGTCGTCCGGGCCCGCAGGGGCCCGCCGGGCCCCCGGCCGGACCGTCGGGAGCGGGACGTGACCGGCGTCTCACTGCGTGAGACGTGACACGCGTTACTAACCCGTCCCGCGCCCGGTCGCGAGCGCTAGTGTCCGCGAGTAACAGTCAGGAACAGTCCGTGAGTGTCTCGAAGGGGAGTCGCACAGTGGCACGGAAGCTCGCCGTCATCGGAGCCGGTCTCATGGGATCCGGTATCGCCCAGGTCTCCGCCCAGGCGGGCTGGGACGTCGTCCTGCGCGATGTCACCGACGAGGCGCTGCGCCGCGGCACCGACGGCATCAGGGCGTCGTACGACCGGTTCGTCGCCAAGGACCGGCTCACCGCCGAGGACGCCGGGGCCGCCCTCGCGCGCATCACCCCGACCACCGACCTGGACGCGGTCGCGGACGCCGACATCGTCGTCGAGGCCGTCTTCGAGCGGCTGGACGTCAAGCACGAGATCTTCCGCGCGCTGGACAAGCTGGTGAAGGACGAGGCGGTGCTCGCCTCCAACACCTCCGCCATCCCGATCACCAAGATCGCCGCGGTCACCGGGCGCCCCGAGCGGGTCGTCGGCACCCACTTCTTCTCGCCGGTCCCGATGATGCGGCTCTGCGAGCTGGTGCGCGGCCACAAGACCAGCGACGGGACGCTGGCCACCGCCCGGGAGTTCGCCGAGTCCACCGGCAAGACCTGCGTCGTCGTCAACCGCGACGTGGCCGGCTTCGTGACGACCCGTCTCATCTCGGCCCTCGTGGTGGAGGCCGCCAAGCTCTACGAGTCGGGCGTCGCCAGCGCCGAGGACATCGACCTCGCCTGCAAGCTGGGCTTCGGCCACGCGATGGGGCCGCTGGCCACCGCCGACCTGACCGGCGTGGACGTCCTGCTGCACGCCACGGAGAACATCTACACCGAGTCCCAGGACGAGAAGTTCGCCCCGCCGGAGCTGATGCGCCGGATGGTGGACGCCGGTGACATCGGGCGCAAGAGCGGGCAGGGCTTCTACAAGCACTGACGCCGCGTCCGCACCGTCGACATCACACGCCGGGGTGAATTCGGTATCGGTTCACTCACGGACGGCAACCTCTGGACGTTTCGGCCGGTCAGAGTTTGCATCGCCCGGCCGGGGCCGCGTCATGACCGCGCCACCCGGCCGCGCCGAGAGGCCGTACACGCCGGGACACATTCGCGGAGCACCACGACGCACGCCGGGGAGCGCATATGCACATCAGGGGCGACCACGTCGAGCTGGTCGTCGGGGGCCGCCTCGACGTCCGCAGCGCGGCGGACGCCCGTACGGTCCTGCACTCGGCCGTCGACGACGGGGTCGGCGACCTCGTGCTGGACCTGTCAGAGCTGGACTCCTGGGACGCCACCGGGCTCGGAGTGATCATGGGGGCGCACCGCCGGGCCGGGCGCCGCGGGCGACGGCTGGTCCTGCGCGACGTGCCGCCGCAGATGCAGCGCCTCCTGGTGGCCACCCGGCTGCACCGCATCCTCGCGATCGAGGGCGGCATCGGCGTGGAGAGCCTGCCGAGGGTGTGACCCCTCCGGCGCCGGGGTCCCGCCGGCCGGGCGCGGCCCCTGGGGCGCGTGCCGGTGGCGGTCGCGAGGCCGGTGACGGCGCCGGCGGCGGGTGACGGCCGGTGGAAGCCGGCGCGGTGACGCCCCTCCCCGCGGGTGACCGGGGTGACCGGGACGCCGCGCGGGGCCGGGTTGTCGTGCGGGCGGGCGCCGGGCGCGGAGCGCGGAGATGCACACGGCGGGCACGGGCGCGGGTCGGCCCCGCCGGTGCGCTCCGGCGGGCGGCGGCGCGGGCCGGGACCCGGCGAATCCGCCCTCCGCACGCAATCCTCACGAGACCGTGATGTCCCGGGCGGGCCGGTACCCCGGCCTGTCGGTGATACTGGGCGAAGGTTTAGGGTCTGGCTGCCCGCCGACTCGCGACCCACTGGCGGGCCCGGACCAGAGGCGACAGCGCGGTGTGCGGCAAGGCCGGGAGGGGACGGCCCCGACCGGGGCCCGGCACACGACGCTTTTGGGGGCTTGGACCGATGGACCCGAACACCCGGGGACCCGAGGAGCGCCGGAACGGCGACGGCCGCGCGCCGCGCCCGCGTCCGTCCAGGGACCCCCTGGCGGCCGACTTCGGGCAGCCCGCGCTCGCCCGCACGGCACGGCTGCACACCGGGGACCTGCTGCTCACCGTCAACCCCGTCGACGGCAGCGAGATAGAGGTCTGTCCGCCGCCCGCCCGCCCCGGGCCGCCCGCCCGCCGCACCGCCGCGGAGCGCGCCGAGGCGGACCGCGACGCCGCGCCGTCCGCCCCGGCGGGGACCGCCACGCCCCTCCTCGCCCCCGACGCCCGCCGCGACGAGCGCGAACGGCTGGTCGGCCTGCTCGCCCGGGGGCGCTCCGTCCGCCTCACCGGTCCCGAGGGCTCCGGCCGCAGCAGCCTCCTCGGTCTCGTCGCCGGGGACTGCGCCGCTCTCGCGCCCGACGGCGTCGTCCGCCTCAGCGGCTTCCACCGGAGCGCCGAGGACCTGCTCCACGACCTCTTCCACGCCGTCCACCACGCCCCCGGGTACCACCCGGACCGGGACCAACTGGCCGCGCACGTCCGGGACATCGGAGCCGTCGTCGTCCTCGACGACCTGGAGTTCGGCGGCGACGCGCTGGACGGGCTGCTGGCCGCCACCCCCGAGTGCGCCTTCCTCCTCGCCGCCGCCCCCGACGTGCCCGCGCCCTCCGCCGCGGCCGCCGTCGAGGAGGTCGCCCTCGCCGGACTGGACCGTGCCGCGGGCGCGGAACTGCTGAAACGTGCCGCCGGGCGGAGCCTCACCCACGAGGAGGTCACCTGGGCCGGTGACCTCTGGTTCGAGTCCGAGGGCCTGCCGCTGCGGTTCGTGCAGGCCGGCGCCCTGCTGCGGGACCGCGACCGCAAGCGGGCCGGGGCCGCCGGTGACCTCGGCGCCGCCGGGGAGTCCCCGGCCCCCGGCGAGCCCGGTGAAGCCGACGCGCCCGGTGGAGCCGGTGAACTCCGGTCCCACGAGGGCGAGGACGCCGCCGGGGACGCCCGGCCCGGCGGGGACGACGCGCCCCGCGACGCCGTGGCCGACGACCCGTCAGGGACCGCGCCCGCGCCGCCGCTGCCCTCGGTCGGCGAGGCCGCCGCGCCCGCGCCGCTGCTCGCCGCCGGACTGAGCGAAGCGGCCCGCGCCACCCTGGAGTTCGCCGTCGCCCTCGGGGGCGAGGTGCCCCACCAGGCGCATCTGCCCGCCCTGGTCGGCGACACCCACGCGGACGCCGCCCTGGGCGAGCTGACCGGCTGCGGACTGCTCACCCCCGTCGGCTCCCGCCACCGGCTCGCGGCCGGTGTCCTCGGCCAGTTGGAGGACGCCGGCTACGCCGACGCCCTCGCCGACCGCGCCCTGGCCGCCGCCCGGCACTACACCTGGTGGACCGGGCACCCCTCGGTCACCCCCGACCGCGTCCGCGCCGAGGCCGACGCGGTGCTGGCCGCGCTCACCGCCCTCGCCGCGCTCACCCCGGCGGCCGGCGCGGAGGCGCCGGAGGCGGCCGGGACCGGCCCGTCGGAGCCGGACGGGCGGGCGGACGACGAGGGCGTCCCCGCCGTCCTGCTGGCCCGCGCGGCGGCGCCCGCCCTCGCCGCCGGGCCGCACTGGAGCGCCTGGGAGCGGGCGCTGCGAGCCGGGGCCGAGGCGTCCCTGCGCGCCGGTGACGTCGCCGGACAGGCCTACTTCCGCCATGAGCTGGGCGTGCTCGCCCTGTGCGGGGGACAGCTCGACCGGGCCCGCGCCGAGCTGGAGGCGTCCATCGCGCTGCGCGGCGCGCTCTCCGACCGGCGCGGTGCCGTGGCCGGGCGGCGCGCCCTGGCCCTGGTCGCCGACCGCTCCGGGGACACCCCCGGCCCGTTCGTCCCGGAGGCCGGGCCCGCCGGCGCCACCGCCGCCGGTTTCGGCACCCTCGCCCTGCCGGGCGGTCCCGGCGCCGCCGGTTCCGGTCCGGCGGCGCGGCGGGAGCCGTCCGGCGCGGAGCCGTTCCCGGCGGGGGCGTTCGGGACCGGAGCCTTCGGGGCGGGGCCGTTCGGCGCGGAGCCCGAGGAGCCGGTGACGGCGGTCGTGCCCGCGCCGTTCCCGCCGCTCCAGCCGCCGTCGCACTTCCCGTCCGGCGCCACCCGCCCGGTGCCGAGGGCCGAGCCCGGCGGTGCCCGCGGGGGCGGCGGCATCAAGGGCTTCGCCCGGCGCAATCTGGTGGCCGCCGGGGCGGCGGCCCTGCTGGTCGCCGTGCTGGGCACCGTGGTCACCCTGGGCGCCACCTCGGACCACGACCCCACCGGCCCCGTCGACAGCGTCGGCACCACCCCGGCGGCCACCCGGGACGCCGACGGGGGCGAGCCGGACACCGGCCGCTCCGAGGACGACGGCAGCACCTTCGTGGACGCCGAGCGGACCGCCGGGCCCGCCGTGCCGGACCCCGGGACTCCCACCGGTCCCACCGGGTCCCCGTCGCCCAGCGACTCGGTGGAGCCCTCCGACGAGGCCACCACCCCGGACCCGACCGACGACGGGGACGACGGCGCCACCGACGGCACCGGCACGGGCTCGCCCAGCGGGACGCCCGGCTCGCCGACGCCGACCGGGACCGGGCCGGACCCCACCACGTCGCCCACCGGCGAACCGGACCCGACGGCCACGACGGCGACGGAGGAGCCGCCCACCGACGGCACCTCCACGGAGGCCGAACCGCCGGTGCCGCCGCAGACGGACACCGCCTCCGGGCCCGTCGGCGCCCCGGCCACGGCCGTCTCCCCTGACCCCGGCCCGGGGAGCGGCTCCCCGGGCGGCGCCGAGGACCTCCTCGTCCCGGTGCCGGGCCGGACCACCGACCCGATGATCTGAGCCCGGCCCGCCGCCGGTCCCGCTGCCCCGTCCTGCCCTCCCCGCGCCCCGTCCCCGCGTCCGCGCCGCACCCCCGCGGCGGCCCCCGGAGTAACCGCTCCGTGGCGCCCACCGCCGCAGTAACCGCTCCGTGGCGCTCCCGCAGTACCGCTCCGCGGCGTCCGCCCGCCGTACGGGTGCGCGGCGCGGTGACGGCCGCCGTGCCCCGCCCGTACGCGGCGCGGTGACGGCCGTCCGGTCCCGGCCCGTCACCGGCAGCCCGTGGGCGGGGCCCCGCCGGTCACCGCCCGCGCACGGCGAAGGGCCGGGTCCGTGGTCCGGACCCGGCCCCGTGCGGGGAGGCCCCGCTCAGAACAGGCGCAGCTTGTCGTCCTCGATGCCGCGCAGGGCGTCGTAGTCCAGGACGTGGCAGCCGATGCCGCGGTCCGTGGCCAGCACCCGGGCCTGCGGCTTGATCTCCTGGGCGGCGAAGACACCGCGCACCGGGGCGAGGTGGGGGTCGCGGTTGAGCAGCTCCAGGTAGCGGGTGAGCTGCTCGACGCCGTCGATCTCGCCGCGCCGCTTGATCTCGATGGCGACGGTCCCCCCGGCGGCGTCCCGGCACAGGATGTCGACCGGGCCGATGGCCGTCGGGTACTCGCGGCGGATCAGGGTGTAGCCCTCACCGAGCGTCTCGATGCGGTCGGCCAGCAGCTCCTGGAGGTGCGCTTCCACGCCGTCCTTGATCAGGCCGGGATCGACGCCCAGCTCGTGCGAGGAGTCGTGGAGGACTTCCTCCATCGTGATGATGAGCTTCTCGCCCGCCTTGTTGACGACGGTCCAGATCCCCGCCTCGTCACCCCCGCCCTCCTTGAGGGTGCAGGGCGGCGACATCCAGTTGAGGGGCTTGTAGGCCCGGTCGTCGGCGTGGATCGACACGCTGCCGTCGGCCTTGACCAGGATCAGGCGGGGGGCCGAGGGGAGATGGGCGGTGAGCCGCCCCGCGTAGTCGACGGAGCAGCGGGCAATGACGAGACGCATGGTCGGCAACGCTACTCGACGCGCCCGCCCCGGCGCGATTCGCCCGCCCCGGACCGGCCCGCCCCGCCGCCCGGCGGTCCGGGGGGTCCGTCCCACTTCTCCCATTGGCCCCGACTTCGGCACTGGCCGATTGTGTGCCTACCGCTTGATGTTCATACCGGCGTTCTCCTGGTGCCGTCACGTTCGGTTGCTTACGGTGGTGAACGGGAGGTCGCGAGGCGTGTACGCAGCGTGATCGGTTTCGTGCCCTCCTTTTACTGTCCGGCAACCCCTGCTGGTCGGGGGTGCGAGAGGAGAACCCATGTCGCTCGACGTCTCACCGGCCCTACTGGAAAAGGCCGAGCGAGGCGAGGTCGACGAAGCAGAATTCGTCGACTGCGTCCGGACCTCCCTTCCCTACGCGTGGGAGATGATCAGCTCCCTGGTGGCCCAGCTGAAGGTCGACGGCGGTGTCTTCGCCGACAACCAGACGCCTCCGCCGGACGAGCAGGCGCGCGGCCAGTTGCTGCGCGCGCTCGCGAGCGACGCGATCCGCGGCGCTCTGCAGCGGCACTTCGGAGTGCGGCTGGCCTTCCAGAACTGCCACCGGGTGGCGGTGTTCCCGACCGACTCCTCGGCGGACGAGAGGCTGTCCCGCTTCACCTCGGTGAGGGGCCAGTTGCTGAACCAGTCGCCGGAACTGCGCGACTGCTGACCCGCCGGCCGTCGGCCCGCCGCTCCGCGCCCGGGAGGTGCGTCAGTACCGGAGCGGCGGGCCGCCCGCGCGGCCCGGCGGTCCGGCCCCCGGGGGGACCGGGGCCGGGCCGCCGGGGCGGCGCGGGATCAGGGGCGCGGCGCGGGCTCAGGAGAGCCGGGGGAGCACCTCGGCGCCCAGCCGCCGGACGTTCTCCTCGGTCGCCGCGAGATCGCCGGAGCCCTCGACGAGCAGGGCGAAGCGCGTGATGCCGGTCCGCTCGCCGGTCGCCGCCAGCCGGTCCGCGCAGAGCCCGGGCGGTCCCACCGGATGGAGCCCGCAGAGCAGCTCGGTGTACGCCAGCGGGTCGCGCATCCGCCGGGGGCGCCCGTCCACCGTGACATGGGCGCCGAGCCCCTGGCGCAGCCAGCCCGGCATGGCCTTCTCCAGGGCCTCCGCCGCGTCCGCCCGCCGGTCCGCGATCTGGCAGACCCCGGCCGACACATGGCCCGCCGCCGCGGCCTCGTCCGCCGGGACACCGGCCGCGCGGGCGTGGCGCCGCCACAGGGCGACCATCTCGGCCTTCTCCTCGTCCCCGACGTGCATCCCGAGCAGCATCGGCAGCCCCCGCTCGGCGGCCAGCCGCACGCTCACCGGGGAGGTGCAGGCGACGACCACCTCCGGGCCCGGGGTCTCGGCCAGCGCCTCCGAGGGGCGCGGCACGACCGGCACCTCGCGGAAGCGGAAGCGGTCCCCCGAGGCGCCGACGGACGGTTCGCGCAGCCAGCGCATCAGCAGATCGAGTGACTCCGGGAACCCGTTCTCGTACGCCGCGAGGCCGCCGCCGAACACCTCCAGGTCGACCCAGGGGCCGCCGCGCCCCACGCCCAGCGAGAACCGGCCGCCGCTGGTGATGTGCAGCAGTGCGGCCTGCTCGCCCAGGGCGACGGGGTGCGCGGTGGGCAGCACGCTGACCGCGGTGCCGACCCGGATGCGGCGGGTGCGGCCCAGCAGCAGCGCCGCCAGCGTCACCGCCGACGGGCAGGTGCCGTACGGGACGAAGTGGTGCTCGGCCAGCCAGACCGCGTCGAGCCCCGACTCCTCCGCGACCTCGGCCGTGCGGACCGCGCGGTGCAGCGCCTCCCCGTGGCCCTGGCCCGGGAACTGGGCGCCCAACACGAAAGTACCTACGCGCATGCTCTTCCTGCTTCCTCGGCCCCGACCCGGAGCTCCCCCGCAGGGCATAACCGCCCGACACGTGCCGAGGACACGGTGGGCTCGGGGAGATTTGCGGATTGTCTGCAGAATCGCTCGTCGCGCCGGGGCGCCGCTCCCCGCCGCGTACGCTGGACGGGCCCGTCCCCGCACAGCTCCGAGAGGTGTCCGAGTGTCCCCGCGTCGCAACCGACCCAAGGGAGCAGGTCCGTCCGGCCGGAGCGCCGAGGACGACGACCCGGGCCGCTACGGCGGCTGGCAGTCGTCCGAGGACTGGCAGGGCGAGGAGTGGAACGTGCGGCACGTGGCGGGCGCCAGCGCGCGGGGCAAGGCGTACCGCTGCCCCGGCTGCGACCAGATGATCCCGGACGGCGTCCCGCACGTGGTGGCCTGGCCCGACCACGCGGGCGTCGACGACCGCCGGCACTGGCACAAGGCCTGCTGGAACGCGCGGGACCGCCGCACCACGCGGGTGCGGCGGTCCCGTAACGCGCCGAAGTTCTGAGCCGGGGCGGGCGCCCGGCCGGTCAGACGTCCCGCTGCTCCAGCAGGGCGAAGGCGGCGCCGAACGCCACGGCCGTCACCCCGAGCATGATCCACAGCGGGTCCCAGCCCGAGGGGCCGGTGTCGCTCAGCGAGGTGGAGTAGAAGACGCCGAGCTGGTTGGGGATCGAGTACTCGAACAGGGCGAGCTGGAGGCGCTCCAGCGAGGACGAGAACATGAACAGCGCGATCACCAGCGGGGCGAGGACCAGCCCGATCATGATGGTGATGGCGCCCGCCGAGTGGCGCATGATCGAGCCGATGGCCAGCGACAGCAGGCCGAGCAGCGCGATGTAGAGCGAGATGCCCACGGTGGCCTTGAGCCACTCCTCGCCCGTCGGGTCCGCGGCGCCGTTGCCCTCCAGCATCGACGCGTGGGCCAGCGCGACCAGGGTCACGGCGACCAGCGTCACCGAGAAGGCCACCAGGAAGAAGACCAGCGCCTTGGCCGCGAGCACCCGGCCGCGGCTGGGGCAGGCGGTCATGGTGGTGCGGATCATGCCGGTGCCGTACTCGGAGGCGGTGGTCAGCACGCCGAGCGTGATGACGCACATGCTGCCGAGCAGCAGCCCGAACATGCCGAGGCTCAGCGGGCTCTCGCCCGACGCGTCCGCGTCGGAGCTCGCCACGATCGCTCCGGCCGCCAGGCCGATGCCGATGACCAGCAGGACGAAGACGCCCAGGGTCCACATCGTCGAGCGCACCGACCGGATCTTCGTCCACTCGGAGGCCAGTGCGTGCCCGAGGTGGGTGCGCACCACCGGGATGGGCGAGGTGTAGGTCGGATACGGCGCGGCGTGGGCCGCCGGATGGGTGCCGGGGGCGGCCTGCGGCGTCGGGGGCTGGGGCGTGCTCATCGGGAGTCCTCGGGCTGGCTCGGGTCGGTGGCGGGCACGGGCGCGGGCGCCGGTGCGTCGGCCGGGGCGGGCGGGGCCGTGGCCGCCGCGGGCGGGGCCGCCTGGCCCGGCGGAGTGCCCTGGGGCGGCGGCGGGGCGTACCAGCCGGGCTGGCCCTGGCCCGGCACCGGCACCGGGGGCTGCGCGCCGGGCGGCAGCGGCTGCTGGAGCCCGGCCCTCTGGTCGACGGTCGAGCGGTAGTCGACGGCGCCCTGCGTCATCCGCATGTACGCCTCCTCCAGCGACGCCTGGTGCGGGGACAGCTCCCACAGCCGTACGTCCGTCCCGTGGGCGAGGTCGCTGATGCGGGGCAGCGGCAGCCCGGTCACCCGGAGCGCGCCGTCCTGCTCGGGCAGCACATGACCGCCGGCGCCGGTCAGCGCGGAGATGAGCTTCTCGCGCGGTTCCGGCTCGCCGTCCGGGGTGCGGACCCGCGCGAAGTCCGCGGAATTGGCCGAAATGAAGTCCTTGACACTCATGTCGGCGAGCAGCTGGCCGCGCCCGATCACGATCAGGTGATCGGCGGTCAGCGCCATCTCGCTCATCAGATGGGAGGAGACGAAGACGGTGCGGCCCTCGGCCGCGAGCGCCCTCATCAGATTGCGCACCCAGAGGATGCCCTCCGGGTCGAGGCCGTTGACCGGCTCGTCGAACAGCAGCACCTGGGGGTCGCCGAGCAGCGCCGCGGCGATGCCGAGCCGTTGGCCCATGCCGAGGGAGAAGCCCTTGGAGCGCCGCTTGGCCACGTCCTGGAGGCCCACCACGCCGAGCACCTCGTCGACCCGGCGGGCCGGGATGCCGGAGAGCTGGGCGAGGCTCAGCAGGTGGCTGCGGGCGGACCGCCCGCCGTGCACCGCCTTGGCGTCGAGCAGCGCGCCGACCTGGCGGGGGGCGTTCGGCAGCCTGCGGTACGGGTAGCCGCCGATCGTCACATGGCCCGCGGTGGGGTTGTCCAGGCCGAGCACCATCCGCATCGTCGTCGACTTGCCCGAGCCGTTGGGGCCCAGGAAGCCGGTGACGGCGCCGGGCCGCACCTGGAAGGACAGGTTGTGCACAGCGGTCTTGTCGCCGTAGCGCTTGGTGAGGCCGACTGCTTCGATCATGCTCCGCACCCATCGAAAGGTTCAGGACAGCGGGGCATCAGCCCCCGTAAGGGTTAGGAGGATACCGAGGCGCTGACGGTTCCGTTCAAACGCGGGTAAAATCGGGCGGGATCGGAACCGATGGGCCGGATCACGCATCCCGGTGCCTCAGCACCAGAAATCCGCCGAGCAGCGCCGCCGCCACCCACAGCGCCATGATGCCGAGCCCGCCCCAGGGGCCGTAGGGCGGCTCGCGGTCGACCGGGGTGACGACCTGCATGATCCGGCTGCCCGCCTGGTCGGGCAGGTACTGGCCGACCTTCCTGGTCACGTCCACGTTGCCGAGGATGTTGGAGATCAGGAAGAAGAACGGCATCAGGATGCCGAGCGAGAGCATGGGGGAGCGCAGCATCGCGGCGACGCCCATCGAGAACATCGCGATCAGCGTCATGTAGAGCCCGCCGCCGATCACCGCGCGCAGCACGCCCGGATCGCCGAGGGAGGCCCTGAGGTCCCCGAGCATCGCCTGGCCGAGGAAGAAGGCCAGGAAGGCGGTGACCAGGCCGACGGCCAGGGCGAGCGCGGCGGCCACCGCGACCTTGCTGAACAGGAAGGTGCCGCGCTGCGGCACGGCCGCCAGCGAGGTGCGGATCATTCCGGAGCTGTACTCGTTCGCCACCACCAGCACCCCGAACACGATCATCGCGAGCTGGCCGAGGCTCATCCCGGCGAAGCTGACGTAGGTGGGGTCGAAGGAGAGCCGGTCCCGGGGGCTCATGCTGCCGAACTCGTTCCGGGACAGCACCGAGATCAGTATGCCGAGGGCGACGGAGACGACCACGGCGAGGGACAGCGTCCACACCGTGGACGCCACCGAGCGGATCTTGGTCCACTCCGACCGTACGACCTGCGCCGCCGCCGTGCTCATCGCTGCCTCCACTCGCTGCCCCAGCCCTGCCGCGGACCCGGCGCCCCCGGCCGTTCCGGCGGCCCGGCCGCCCCCGCCGTCACGTCCGGTGCCGCCGTTCCGCCCGGTCCCGCGGTCCCGTCCGGTCCGGCCGCCCCGGAGAGCGGCGCGGCGGGCTGTCCGTCGTGCGCGTGGTACTCCACCGACCCCGCCGTCAGCCGCATGAACGCCTCCTCCAGCGAGGCGCGCTGCGGACTCAGCTCGTGCAGCGTGATCCCGTGCCGCGCGGCCAGCTCCCCGACCGCCTCCGACTCGGCGCCGTCCACCTCCAGCACCCCGCCGCCGCCCTCGACGGCCGTCAGCCCCGCCCCGCGCAGCGCGTCCAGCAGACGCTCGCGCTCGGGGGCGCGGACCCGGACGTAGCCGCGCGAGTTCTCCGCGATGAAGTCCGCCATCGAGGTGTCGGCCAGCAGCCGGCCCTGACCGATCACCACCAGATGATCGGCGGTCAGCGCCATCTCGCTCATCAGATGTGAGGAGACGAAGACCGTGCGGCCCTGTGCCGCCAGCGACTTCATCAGGTTCCGGATCCAGTGGATGCCCTCGGGGTCGAGACCGTTCACCGGCTCGTCGAACATCAGGATGCGCGGATCCCCGAGCAGCGCTCCCGCGATCCCCAGCCGCTGGCCCATGCCGAGCGAGAAGCCCTTCGCCTTCTTCCGCGCCACCGGCGTCAGCCCGACCGTGTCCAGCACCTCGTGCACCCGCCGCGCCGGAATCCCGTTGGCCTGCGCCAGGCACAGCAGATGGTTGAAGGCGCTGCGCCCGCCGTGCATCGCCTTCGCGTCCAGCAGCGCGCCGACCCGGGTCAGCGGGTCCTTCAGTCGGTCGTAGCGCCGCCCTTCGATGCGGACGTCCCCCGAGGTGGGCCGGTCCAGACCGAGCACCATCCGCATGGTGGTGGACTTGCCCGCGCCGTTGGGACCGAGGAAGCCGGTGATGATGCCGGGCCTGACGGTGAAGGTGAGGTCGTCGACGGCGACCCTGTCGCCGTACCGCTTCGTCAGCCCGTCCAGCTCGATCATGCGGCCCACGCTAGAACGGGACGGGGCCCCCTGCCACCGCAGTGGCAGGGGGCCCCGCCGGTGCTCCTCACCCGTCCGGCCGGGTGTGCCCGGGCGTCAGCGCGACTGCTGGGCCGGCACTCCGCGGGAGACCGACTCGTCCTCGACGGGCGAACCCGCCGCCGCCACCGCGGCACCCGTGAGCGTCGCCAGCATCTCGCGCACGTTGGTGAGCTGCGCGTTGATGGAGTCGCGACGGTTGGTCAGGGCCGCCAGCTCACGCTCGGACTCCGAACGGATGCGGTCGGCCTTGGTGTTGGCGTCGGCCACGATGTCCTCGGCCTGGCGCTGCGCCGTCTCCACGGTCTGGCGGGCGCGGCGCTCGGCGTCCGTGCGCAGCTTCTCCGCCTCCAGCCGGAGCTGCTCCGCCCGGTGCTCGATCTCCGCGAGCCGCTTCTCCGCCTTGGCCTGACGGGAGGCCAGGTCGCGCTCGGACTGCTCGCGGCGCTTGGCCAGGTTCGTCTCGAAGTCGGCGGCGGCCTGCGCGGCCTTGGCGCGGGTCTCCTCGAAGAGGGCGTCCGCCTCCTCGCGCTTGGACTGCGCGTCCTTCTGCGCCTCGGCCCTGAGCTGCGACGCGTCGCTCTTGGCCTTCTCGACGATCCGGATGCCCTCGTCCTCGGCCTTGGCCTTGCGCTCGCTCGCGTAGGACTCGGCCTCGTTGCGGACCTGCTGGGCGGACGCCTCGGACAGCTCGCGGTGCTGCTCGGCCGCGCGACGGGCCTCCTCACGCAGGTCCTTCGCCTCCTCCTCGGCCAGGCGCAGGATCTTCTCGACCCGGGCACCGAGACCGGCGTACGACGGCTCGGCGTCGCTGACCTGGGCCTGGGCGTTCTGGGTCTCGAGGTGGAGTTCCTCGATCCGCTTTTCCAGGGCGGTGATACGGGTGAGAGCGCTGTCACGGTCGGAGACGAGCTTGGAGATCCGTTCGTCCACCTGAGCGCGGTCGTACCCACGCCGCACAAGCTCGAATCCGTATGGGGAAGTGTCGCTCATGGGGTTCCTGTCGAAAGAGACCGGTGAGGTGATAGGGGGAATCCTAGGCGCCGATGCGGTGTGTCATCGAGCGGTTGCGCTGTTGATCTGGAGAATCACACCTCTTTTGAGTGGCTGGCTTCCGGAAGGCTTGCCAAAGGTCTGATCAGAGCATCGAACCGGGGTGTGGTCAAATACCCCAGGACACTACGAAACCGCCCCCCACGCTAGCTGTCTGACGACTTGCCACCCGAACGAGGGGCCCCCACGGTGGCATTCGCCTTCCCCCCGTTCTCCTTCACCCCCGTCGGCGCCTCGAAGGACTCCAGCGCCTCCAGGACGTCCTGCACCCTGGAGATCTCGGCGTTGATGTCCTGGCGGCGGCGCACCAGCGTGTCCAGTTCGCGCTTGCCCTCCTCGACCGTGCGCCGTGCCTCGCGGATCGCCTCGGCCTTGATCGCCTCGGCCTCCTTGGTCAGCGAGGACGTCTTCGCCTCGGCCTCCTTGAGCAGCCCCTCGGCCTTCCGCACGGCGGCGATGCGCACCTTGCCCGCCTCCGAACCGGCCTCGGAGACCAGCTCCTCGGCCTTCGCCTCCGCCTTCGCGAGCTGCTCCTCGGCCGCCTTGATGAGCGCGTCGCACCGGTCGCCGGCCGACTTCATCGTCTCGGCCGCCTCCCGGCGGGCCCGCTCGTGCAGCTCCTCGATCTCGGAGGTCAGCCGGTCGCGCAGCTCCTCCGCGCGCTCCCTTATGGCCGTCGCGTCCCGGCGGGCCCCGACCAGCAGCTCGTCGGCGTCCGTACGGGCCCGCTCCACCCGGGTGTTGCCCTCGATGGCCGCCTCCGCGACGATCCGCTCGGCCTCCGTACGGGCCGCGCCCACCATGGTGTCGGCCTGCGCCTCGGCGTCCGCCGTCGTCGTCTGCGCCTGCTGCCGCGCCTCGGCCAGCAGCTTGTCGGCCTCCGCCGCGGTCTCGGTGATCAGCGTGTCGACCTGCTCGGCGGCCTCCGAACGCCGCTTGTTGGCGTCCTTGCGGGCCTCGTCGAGGGTGCGCTCGGCCTCCTCCCGGGCCGCCGCGGTGACCCGCTCCGCCTCCCGGGCCGCCTCCGCGCCGGCCCGCTCCGCCCCGGCGCGCACCCGCTCCGCGTGCTGCTGGGCCGACCCCACCGTCTCGGCGGCCTCGGCCCGCAGCCGCTCCGCCTCCCCGGTGGCCTCCGACACCAGCCGCTCGGCACGGGCGGTGGCCTCCGAGCGCAGCCGGTCGGCCTCCGTCACCGACTCCGTCAGCAGCCGGTCCGCCTCGCCCGCGGCCTCGGTACGGACCCGCTCCGCCTCGGCCGCGGTCTCCGTACGGACCCGCTCCGCCTCGGCCGCGGTCTCCGTACGGACCCGCTCCGCCTCGGCCGTCGCCTCGGTACGGACCCGCTCCGCCTCCGCGGCCGTCTCCGCCGCCAGCCGCTCGGTCTCGGCCGCCGTCGTCGTCGTGAGCCGCTCGGCCTCCGACCGCGCCTCGGTGATCAGGGTGTCCGCCTGCGCCGCAGCGTCGGACCGGATGCGGTTGGCGTCCTCCCGGGCGTCCGCCCGGGTCCGCGCCGCGCCGCGCTCCGCCTCGGCGATGGTGTCCGAGGCCTCCGTGCGCAGCCGCTGGACGTGCTCCGCCGCGTCCGCCCGGACCCGCTCGGCCTGCTCGACGGCCTCGGTCACGGTCCGCTCGGCCAGCGCCTTGGCGGCCTCCGACTCCTCCCGCGCCTCGCGGCGCAGCCGGGAGGCGTCCTCGCCCGCCCGCTCCCGCTCCGCGTGGGCGTCGGAGCGGACCCGGTCGGACTCCTCGCCCGCCTCGCGCCGGGTGCGCTCCGCCGCGTGCTCGGCGGCGCTGCGCAGTCCGGCGATCTCCTCCTGCGCCTGCTCGTGCAGCCCGGCGACCGACTCCCGCACCTGCGTCGCGTGCTGCTCGGCGGCGGCCACCATCTCCGTCGCGCGCCGCTCGGCCTCCTCGACCAGGCGGACCGCCTCGGCCTGCGCCTCCTCCACCCGGGTGCGAGCCGAGGCCAGCAGCTCCTCGCTCTGCTCCCGGGCCCGCTCCCGCTCCTGCCCGGCCTCCTGGCGGGCGGCGCCGAGCGTCTCCTCGGCCTCGCGACGGCGCCGGGCCGCCTCCTCCTGCGCGGCGGCCAGCGTCTCCGACGCCTCCGCCGAGATCCGCTCGGCCGCGGCCCCCGCCTCCGCGCGCACCCGGTCGGCGGTGTCCTGCGCCTCCGACTTCAGCCGCTCCGCCTCGCTCGCCGCCTCCGCCCGCAGCCGCACGGCGACGGACTCGCCCTCGGCACGGGAGGCGGCGGCGTCCGCGCCGGCCTCGGTGCGCAGCCGCTCGGCCTCCGCCTCGGCCTGCTGCTGGAGCGCCCGGACCCGCTCGGCGGCCTCGGTGCGCAGCCGCTCGCTCTCCTCGCCGGCCTCCCGGCGGATGCGCGCGGCCTCCTCGCGGGCCCCGGCCAGCGCCTCGTCGGCCGACGTGCGGCGCTCCTCGGCCTCCGCCTGGAGCCGCGCGGCCTCCTCGGCCGCTTCCGCCCGCCGGGCCGCCATGGCCCGCTCGGTCTCCTCGCGCAGCTCCCGGGCGGCCCGCTCGGCCTCCTCCTGGAGCGCCTCCACCCGCTCGGCGGCCTCCGCGCCCTGCCGCTCGGCGTCGGCGCGGGCCCGCTCCAGCGTCTCCTCGGCCTGGCGGCGCAGCGACGTCGCCCGCTCGATCGCCTCGGTGCGGACCTTCTCGCTGTCCGCCGTCGAAGCCCGCCGCAGCTCGTCGGCGTCGGCCTTCGCCTTGGCGAGCAGCTCCTCGGCGGACTTCGCCGCCTCCTCGATCTGCGCCACCGCCTCCTTGCGGGCCCCGGCGCGGATCTTCTCGCCCTCGGCCACCGCGTCGGCCCGGAGCTGCTCGGCCTCGCCGCGCAGCCGGCGCGCCTCCTCCTGCAGCTCGACGGTCTTGGCGCGGTACTCCTTGGTGTCGTCCTTCGCCGCGCCCTTGAGCTGTGCGGCGATGTCGTGCGCCTCGGCCCGCAGCCGGTCCGACTCGGCCTCGGCCTCGCCGCGGATCCGCTCGGCCTCCTCGGCGGCGGCCCGGGTGGTCCGCTTGGCCTCCTCGGACGCCTTGTTCAGCACGTCCTCGGCGGTCCTCGCCGCCTTCGACAGCTGGGTGGCCGACTCCTCGGCGGTCAGCGTCCGGGCCTTCTCGACGGCCTCGGCGACGACCTTCTCGGCCTCCGCGCGGGCGTCCGCGACCACCTGCTCGGCCTCGGCCCGCGTCGACTCGGCGTCCTTCGTGGCCTCGCCGACCAGCCGGGCGACCTGCTCCTTCGCCGTCCGGGTGCGCTGCTCGTTGGCGGACTCGGCGCTCGCCAGGGCCTTGGCCGCCGCCTCGGTCGCCTCCGTGACCAGCTTCTCGGCCTCGGACTGCGCCGTGCGCAGCGCCTCCTCGGCCTCCGTCATGCGCTGCTCGGCGGCCCGGCTCAGCTCCTGGGCCTCCCGGCGGCTGGTCTCCGACTCGGCCGCCGTGGTGCTGCGCACCTGCTCGGCGTGGTCGGTGGCCTCCTGCGCCTGGGTGGAGGCGGCGTTCAGCAGCCGCTCGGCGTCCGCGCGGGCCCGGCGCAGGAGCTGCTCGGCCTCGGAGCGGGCGCTCTCCGCCTCGCCGCGCAGCCGCTGCCGCGCCTCGCCCGTCACCCGTTCGGCCTCCGCGCGGGCGGTGGCCAGGGCCTGCTCGGCCTCGGCGCGGGACTCGTCGAGCAGCCGGCGGGCCTGCTGCTCGGTCCGGGCCCGCAACTGCTCGGCCCACGACACGTTCTCGTTGACGTGCGCCTCGACGGTCTGGCGGCGCTCGGCCAGCTCCTGGTCGAGCTGCTGGCGCCGGGTGACGGCCTCCTGGTGCAGCTCGGCCTGGAGACGGGCGGCCTGCTCCGCGTGCTCCTGGAGGATGCGCTGGGTCTGCGCGCGCGCCTGGCTCAGCTCCCGCTCGGCGTCCGCGCGCAGCTGCTCGGCCTGCACCTGCGCGTTCCGCAGCAGCTGCTCGGCCTGGTACCCGAGGTCGCCGCCGTCGAAGGCGGGCCGGGACATGATGGTGCGCCGCGCCTCGTGCAGCTTGGCGCGCAGCACCTCGACCTGGTAGCCGAGGTCCTCGGCGTGCTGGATCGCCTTTTCCCGCTCGGTCCTCAGCCGCTTCATCTCGGCCTCGAACCGAGAGAGGTGGTCGACGTCAGCCGCCGGCTCTCGCTCCTGGCTCTCGTAGCCCCGCACTGCGCGGTCCCATCCGTCCCCTGGTCGCGAATCTCCTTGACAGGGCTCCGTCCGTCCCGCCGAACGGGGCCCCCGGGGAATGGTGTCAGATCACGGGGGGAGCGGGGGCTGCCGCCCCGTCGCCCGCCCCCCGAAACACGGGCCCCGGCGGTCCCGGCGCCGACGACGACAGGACCGGGTCACCCTGGACTGAGCGGCGACCGCACCCAACCCTACCGGCCCCTATGCAGGAGGGTCAGTGCTCCGGTGTCCCAACGGCCGCCGAAGTGACCAGTTCTGTCAGAACGCCATGGCAGTCCTTGGGATGCAGGAAGGTGATGCGGGACCCCATGGACCCGCGCCGGGGCTCGTCGTACAGGACCCGGACCCCCTTGCCGCGGATCTCCTCCGCGTCCCCGTCGACGTCCGCCGTGCCGAAGGCGATGTGGTGCACGCCCTCCCCGTTCCTGGCGAGCCACTTGCCGACGGCGGAGTCCTCCCGGACGGGCTCCAGCAGCTGGAGGTAGCAGGAGCCGCCGTCCGAGGTGCCGTTGATCCGCAGCATGGCCTCGCGCACCCCCTGCTCCTCGTTGACCTCGGTGTGGGTCACCTCGAAACCGTAGGTGGCACGGTAGAACTCGACGGTCGTGTCGAGATCGCGGCAGGCGATTCCGATGTGGTCGATTCGCGTCAGCATGGACTCAGTGCAACGCCCCCGCCGCGGTTACGCAACGTGCGCGCGATCACACCGACGGCCCGGTGACGGGGCGGAGGGCCGCTCAGTACATTCGTAGTAAACCCTCGTTCACTCCGCGGCTGTGCAGGCCGGTAAGGGGATCGCAGCTCATGGCTTCTGGAACTTCGGGAACTTCTGGGACGAACGGTACGACCTCGGTGATCGTCGCGGGCGCGCGAACCCCCATGGGGCGGCTGCTCGGCTCGCTCACCCCGTTCTCCGCCGCCGACCTGGGCGGCTTCGCGATCAAGGCGGCCCTGGAGCGGGCGGGCGTCACCGGCGACCAGGTGCAGTACGTGATCATGGGGCAGGTGCTCCAGGCCGGCGCCGGGCAGATCCCCGCCCGCCAGGCCGCCGTCAAGGCGGGCATCCCCATGAGCGTCCCCGCGCTCACCGTCAACAAGGTGTGTCTGTCCGGCCTCGACGCCATCGCCCTGGCCGACCAGCTCATTCGCGCCGGTGAATTCGACGTGGTGGTGGCCGGCGGCCAGGAGTCCATGACCAACGCCCCGCACCTGCTGCCGAAGTCCCGGGCGGGCCACAAGTACGGCGCGGTGGAGATGCTGGACTCCATGGCGCACGACGGGCTGACCGATGCCTTCGAGCACATCGCCATGGGCGAGTCCACCGACCACCACAACACGCGCCTCGGCATCACCCGCGAGGAGCAGGACGCCATCGGCGCCCTCTCCCACCAGCGTGCCGCCGCCGCCCAGAAGGACGGCGTCTTCGAGGCCGAGATCACCCCCGTGGAGATCCCGCAGCGCAAGGGCGACCCGGTCCTCTTCAGCCAGGACGAGGGCATCCGCGGCGACACCACCGCCGAGACCCTGGCCCGGCTGCGGCCCGCCTTCGGCAAGGACGGCACCATCACCGCCGGCACCGCCTCGCAGATCTCCGACGGCGCGGCGGCCGTGGTCGTCATGAGCAGGGCCAGGGCCGAGGAGCTGGGCCTGGAGTGGATCGCCGAGATCGGCGCCCACGGCAACGTGGCCGGCCCCGACAACTCTTTGCAGTCGCAGCCCTCCAACGCCATCCTGCACGCCCTGGGGAAGGAGGGGCTGGACGTCTCCGACCTCGATCTCCTGGAGATCAACGAGGCGTTCGCCGCGGTCGCCGTGCAGTCAATGAAGGACCTCGGCGTCTCCACCGAAAAGGTGAACGTCCATGGCGGTGCCATCGCCCTGGGCCACCCGATCGGCATGTCCGGCGCCCGCCTCGTCCTCCATCTCGCGCTGGAGCTGAAGCGGCGCGGCGGCGGGACCGGGGCGGCGGCCCTGTGCGGCGGCGGCGGCCAGGGCGACGCGCTGATCGTCCGGGTCCCCTCGGCCTGACCGGGCCACCACCTCTCACCGAACGGAGCTGTGATGCAGGACGTCTCCTCGCTGGTCGCCCAGGCCCGGGAAGGCCGGCCGCGGGCCGTGGCCCGGCTGATCTCCCTGGTCGAGGGGGCGTCCCCGCAGCTCAGGGAGGTCATGGCGACCCTCGCCCCGCTGACCGGGGGCGCCTATGTGGTGGGCCTGACGGGCTCGCCGGGCGTCGGCAAGTCGACGTCCACCTCGGCGCTGGTGACGGCCTACCGCAAGCAGGGCAGACGGGTCGGCGTGCTCGCGGTCGACCCGTCGTCCCCCTTCTCCGGCGGCGCCCTGCTCGGCGACCGGGTCCGCATGTCCGACCACGCCTCCGACCCGGGCGTCTACATCCGCTCCATGGCCACCCGCGGCCACCTCGGCGGACTCGCCTGGGCCGCGCCGCAGGCCATCCGGGTCCTGGACGCGGCCGGCTGCGAGGTGATCCTCGTGGAGACGGTCGGCGTCGGCCAGTCCGAGGTCGAGATCGCCTCGCAGGCCGACACCTCCGTCGTCCTGCTCGCCCCCGGCATGGGGGACGGCATCCAGGCGGCCAAGGCGGGCATCCTGGAGATCGGCGACGTGTACGTCGTCAACAAGGCCGACCGGGACGGCGCGGACGCCACCGCGCGGGAGCTGAACCACATGCTCGGCCTCGGCGAGGCCCGCGGCCCGGGCGACTGGCGCCCGCCCATCGTGAAGACGGTCGCCGCGCGCGGCGAGGGCGTCGACGAGGTGGTCGAGGCGCTGGAGAAGCACCGGGCCTGGATGGAGGAGCACGGCGTCCTGGCCGAGCGCCGCCGGGCGCGCGCCGCCCGCGAGGTCGAGACCATCGCGGTCACCGCGCTGCGCCGCCGCATCG
This sequence comes from Streptomyces sp. NPDC107521, assembly GCF_055598485.1. NCBI lineage: Bacteria > Bacillati > Actinomycetota > Actinomycetes > Kitasatosporales > Streptomycetaceae > Streptomyces > Streptomyces sp. NPDC107521. The sequence goes on along the minus strand of NZ_JBVKAT010000007.1, from coordinate 30,160 downwards.
GCGACCTCCACGGCGACCGCCGCCTGGACGCCCTCGCGGAACGCATCACCGCCGGCACGCTGGACCCCTACCGTGCGGCGGACGAACTGATCGAGGGCCTGACCGGGGCGTGACCCTCCGGGTGTGAGCGGGGGTCCGGGGCGAGGGCGCCGGTGCCTGTGCGGGGGCCTGTGCCTGTGGGGGCGTGGGTGCCCGTGCCCATGCCCGTGCACGGACGGGTGCCGTGCCGGTGGCCGCGCCGTGCCCGGCGCCGGCGGGGGAGTGGCGTCTGGGCCGACGCCGTGCCGGGAGGCCCGTGCCGGGAGGCCGGCCCGGGCCGGCCGGTGGCGCGTGGGCCCGCGCGGGAGCGGTGTCGGTCTCGGCGCCCCGCCGTTGGCCGGCCGGTGCGGCGGTGCGGCGGTGCGGCGGTGGTCGTGGTGCCGGTGAGCGGTGTTGTCGCTGCCGGTGTCGTGCCGGTGCGGGGTGGTGCCCAGGGCCGTTGGCCGGTGCCGGTGCGACGAGCCTCGCGGGTGCGGGCGCCTGCCCGGGCGAGGGGCCGAGGCGGTGCCCGCGAGGTACGTTCGCGGGCGGCCACGGCGGCCACGGCGGCCACGGCGGCCACGGCGGCCACGGCGGCCACGGCGGGCGTGGCGGCCACGGCGGGCGTGGGGCAGGGGGCCGGGCGCCCGGGCGAAGGGCGGGGCGAGTGCGGTGGGGGAACGCGGGTGACCCGCGCCGTCGGCGCTGGTAGGTTGCCCCGCATGTTCCTCCTCTTGGCGTAGGGCCCGCCCAGGACCGCGACCGGCGCACACCGGCCGTCGCGGCACTCCGGCGACCCCTTCCGCCTCTTCTCCGAGGAACCCTTCGCGTGACCACCTCAGCCGCGCGGCCCACCTATGCCGCCGTTTTCCGTGTCCCCCATGCCCGCCGCACCTTCCTGTCCGCCCTCGTGGGCCGGCTCTCGTACGGCACCGTCTCCCTCGCCCTGATGCTCTCCGTGACCCGGGCCACCGGGTCCTACGCCGCGGCCGGCACGGTCATGGCCCTCTTCGGCGCCGCCAGCGTGCTGCTGACGCCCACCCGGGCGGCCCTGGTCGACCGGTACGGCCCGCGCCGCGCCCTGCCGCCCATGGCGCTGCTCTACGCCGTCCTGCTCTGCGTCCTCGTGGCGGTCGCGCGGCTGCCGGGCGTCCCCGTGGCGCCGCTCGCCGCCACCGCCGTCCTCGCCGGGGCCTGCACGCCCCCGCTCGGGCCCACGATGCGCGCGGTCTGGGCCGCCCTCCTCCCCGACCGGGAGCTGCTGCAACGCGCCTACAGCCTGGACGGCGTCGCCGAGGAACTCCTCTTCGTCACCGGCCCGCTGCTGATCGGCGTGGTGATCGGGGTGGCCTCGCCGGACGCCGGGGTGGTGCTGAGCGCGCTGCTGGTGGCGGTGGGCACCCTCGCCTTCGCCGCCTCCCCGGCCACGGGCGCCCTGCACCGGACGGCGCCCCCGGCCCCGGACCACCCCGGCACCCCCGGCGCTCCGGCGGACCCCCGCGAGGCGGGCAGGCCGGTCCGCGCCCTGGTGCAGCCGGTCGCCGTCGCCGCGGGCGTCGGCCTCGCGCTGAGCGCCGTCGACCTGCTGGCCGTCGCCTCAGCCGGGGAGCGCGGCCTGGGCGACGGAGCCGTCGCCTGGATGCTCGCGGCGCTGTCGGCGGGCAGCGCGGTGGGCGGTCTGCTCAACGGCGCCGTGCGCTGGAGCACCCCCGCGCGCGTACGGCTTCCGCTGCTGGCGGCGGGGCTCGGGCTGACCCTGGCCGTCGCGGGACTCGCCCCCGGTCCGGTCACCCTGGTCGCGGTGCTGGCCTGCGCGGGGCTGTTCGTGTCACCGGCGCTGACGACGGCGTACCTGATCGCGGACGGGAGCGTCCCGCCCGGGTTCCGTGTCCGGGCGGGCGCCTGGGTCAACACGGCGGTCAACGCGGGCAGTTCCGCCGGGATGGCGGCGGTGGGCCTGCTGCTGGAGCGGGTTCCGCCGGCGGGGTGCTTCGCGCTGTGCGGGGCCTGCGCCCTCGCGGCCGCGCTGGTGCCGGGCGGACGGGAACGGGCCGGGGGCGGCGGACGCCGCTCCGTTCTCCGCCCGCGCCGGGGCGACGGCGACCGGGGCCCGGCCCGCGCGGCCCGCACGGGTGGTCCCGATGGGGGCCCGGGCGGCGCGGGTGGTCCGAGCGGCGACCCGGGCGGCGCGGGTGGCTCCGGCGGTGGCCCGGTCGGTCCGGGCGTCGGCCCCGGCGGCACGGGTGCCGGGAGCTGATCCCCCGCCGCCCGGCACCGGACGCTCCCCTCCGGCACCGGACGCTCCCGCCCGGTCCGCGCCGCCCGCCCCGCGGGGCTCCGGCGGTCCCGCAGGCGGTACCGCCCGGCGGACGCGGGTCCGGGCGGCTCCGTGGGCGGCCCCGGCGGACTCGGGTCCCGGAGCCGAACGGCCCGGCCCGGCGGAGGTGCGGGGATCCGCACCTCCGCCGGGCCGGGCCGCGGAAGGGTTCCTCAGCGTGCGGTCGGCGTGCCGCTGAGGGTCACGGGCGCCCGCGCTGTCCGCGCAGATGCTCCGCGATGGGCTTGAGCGCCTTGTCCAGGTCGGTCAGCGCCTCGGGGTCCATCAGGTCGATGAAGTGCCTGCGCACGGAGGCCACGTGGTGCGGCGCGACCTTGCGCATCGTCTCCATGCCGTGCTCGGTGAGGACGGCGAACAGGCCCCGGCGGTCGGACTCGCAGTTCTCCCGGCGGACCAGGTTCGCGTTCTCCATGCGGGTGATCTGGTGGGAGAGCCGGCTCTTGGACTGCATCGTGGCGGCGGCGAGATCGCTCATCCGCATCCGGTCGTCCTCCGACTCGGACAGGTTCACCAGGATCTCGTAGTCGTTCATCGTCAGGCCGAACGGCTGCAGATCCCTTTCGAGCTGGTAGGTCAACAGCCTGTTGACCTCCAGATGGGTGCGCCACGCACACTGCTCCGACTCGGTCAGCCAGCGGGTGGCGGTATCGGTCTCCATGAATGAAGTCTACCTAAAAAGTTGAATTGTGAACTAGGAAGAGTGGCGATGTGACGAAGTCGCTGGGCAGGCGTTCGAGGTGACACTCCGCAGGGTACCGCTCACCGTCCGAAGCGGTTCTGCAGACCGCCGAGCTGTCCGGGAAGACCCCCCGCCCCCGGACGGCCCCCCTGGCCGCCCGGACCGCCGGGCACGCCCGCCTGCGCCGGAGGCAGCCCCCTGTCCCTCTCCTCCATCAGGGCCTCGCTCGACTGCAGCAGCACCGTCCCGGCGCCCACGAACTCGAACTGGTGCTCCTCCCCCGAGGCCCCTCCCAGCCCCGTCATGGCCCGCAGACCGCCCAGGAAGCCGGTCAGATAGGCGTGGTCGTAGTGGTGGCACGGGGAGGGGCAGTCCGCCCAGCCGACCAGGGCCTGCGGGTCCACCCGGATCGGCGGCTCGACGAACACCACTGGACCATTCGACGCCGCCACGAACTTCCCGGTTCCGATCAATGTCAGAAAGCCCGGCACGATCGACTGCTTCAGTGCCAGACTCGGTTCGAAAGCGAGCAGATTGCCGGAGCGGATGGTCAGATTGCCGTCCTCCAGGTCGTACGAGTTCACATCGAAGGCCCGGTCCGCCAGCAGCATCAGGCCCGACCCCTCGGCCACCACCCAGTCGCTCGCGTGCAGCGGCGAGTGGAACGACATGCGCGTCAGGCGGTCCAGCCGGCCGTGCCCGATCCCGTTGAACTCGACCGACCCGTAGTAGGCGATCATCTTCCCCTTCTGCAGGAACCACTGACTCCCCTTCAGGGAGACGCAGAAGGTGTACGCGTTGACGTTGTCGTTCTCCGGCAGGGTCGACGGATCGTGGTGGACGATGCTCACAGCTTCTCCTCCGACGCCTGGACGTACACCGCGCCGCTGCCGCTCAGCTCCAGTTGGAACGCCTCGCCGGAGCCGCGCCCCACCATGTCCCGCCAGCCCAGCGCCGTGGACAGCCGGTTCCGCACGTCCCCGTGGTGGGCGACGTAGGCCTGGGGGTCGACGTGCACCGGGCGCTGCGGGGTGATGGGGACCTCCAGCACCCCGCCGTGGGCCATCACCGCGACCGCGCCGTGCCCCTTCAGGGTGGTGGTGAACAGGCCCTGGCCGCTGACCTGGCCGCGCACCATGCCCATCACGCCGCCCTGCGAGCCCAGGAACACCGTGCCCTGCTCCAGGGTGCCCTCGAAGGCGAGCAGCCGGTCCGCCTCCACGTACAGCGTGTCGCCGGAGAGCCGGATCACCTGGACGTGGTGGCCGCCGTGCCCGAAGAACACCGTGCCGTCGCCCTCCACCGTCATCAGCGGCGTCGACTCGTTGGCCACCCGGCGGCCGATCATCGACATCACCCCGCCCTGCCCGCCGAGCAGGTCGGGGGTGAACGTGACCTCGCCCCGGTACGCCAGCATGGCGCCGCGCTGGCTGAACAGCCGGGCGCCCGGGGTCACCGTCGCCCGCACCATCTTGGAGTTGACCTCCTCGAAGCCCATGTCACACATCCCCCCCGACGGTGTTGCGCTCGCTGGGCTGCACGTACACCAGGCCGTCGCCCTCGAAGCGGATCTGGAAGGCCTCGCCGCCGCCCTCGCCGAACAGGGTGCGCACGCTCGCGCCGGACTGGAAGGACTGCCGCAGATTCCCCTGGTGCGCCACGTACGCCCCCGGGTCCACCGTCAGCGGGTACCGCGCGCTCACCCGCAGCACCACCGCCGGGCCGTCCGACATGATCGCCACCTGGCCCTGCCCCTCGACCGTCGTGGTGAACAGCCCGTTGCCCTGGGAGGCGCCGCGCAGCCCGGTGAAGCTCGTGCCGGTGCGCAGCCCGGTGTCGGCCGCCAGGAAGTTGCTGGACTCGACGTAGAGTCTCTCGCCCCGGAGCGCCACGAGGTTGATCTCCGAGGCCCGGTCCGCGAACCAGCAGGTGCCCCGCCCCTTCACCTCCATCACGGCCATCCGCTCACCGGTGAGCCGCCGCGTCACCATGCCCCGCACGCCCTCACCCCCGCCCGTCAGCTTCTTGAAGGCCATCTCCCCGTCGTACGCGACCATCGAGCCGTTCTTCGCCTTCACGGCGTCCCCGGTCAGGTCGACGGCGAGCACCCTGCTGCCCTGAAGTCGAAACATCGCCACGCAGCGAAGGTAGCCGCCGCGGGGCCCCCGCCGACAGCCCCGCGGGGGTGGGTTCGCCCTGATCTCTCCCCTGGGGGACGTCTCGGGGTCGCCCGGGGCACGAGGCCCCGTGCCCGCCCCTCGCGCCGGCCTGGTCCCACCCCCTCGCCCGGTCGCTCCGCGCGTTTGCCACAATGGACGGGGCGCTTGTGCGCGAGTTCACAAGCCGCCCGGCCCATCGCTGCCCGATGCCCCTTTCCCTGAAGGTGACCCGTGGACCTCAAGACCGCCTCCGCCCTCCGCCGCCTCCGACTGGTCTCGGCCCCCGAGGCGATCTCGTTCCTGCTGCTGATCGTCTGCTCGGTGCTCAAGCGGACCACCGACTTCAACGCGGTGCCGGTGATGGGCATGCTCCACGGTGTCCTCTTCGTGCTCTACGTGGTCTTCTGGGCGGACGCCTGGAACCGCGCCAAGTGGCCGCTGGGCACCGCCGCGCTCTACTTCGTGCTCTCGGTCCTGCCGCTCGGCGGCTTCTTCGCGGAGCGGCGCCTCAAGCGCGAGGCCGAGAGCGCGGTCATCGCCTCCCGCGCCCGCCGGGAAGGGGTCGTCGGCGCATGATCGTCGCCTTCTCCGTGACGCCCCTCGGCGTCGGCGAGGACGTGGGGGAGTACGTCGCCGACGCCGTCCGCGTGGTCCGCGAGTCGGGGCTGCCCAACCGCACCGACGCGATGTTCACCTCCGTCGAGGGCGAGTGGGACGAGGTCATGGACGTGGTCCGGCGGGCCGTCGCCGCCGTGGAGGCGCGGGCGCCCCGTGTCTCCCTCGTCCTCAAGGCCGACCTCCGCCCCGGTGTCACCGACGGGCTTACCGGCAAGGTCGAGACCGTGGAGCGCCACCTCGCGTCCTGAACGGGCACGGGCCGGCGAACCGGACGGTATCGAAGGACGAGACGGGGCTGAACGGCATATGACCGGCCGGTATGGTCTGGTCCCGTGCCGAAGCCCCTCAGTCTCTCCTTCGATCCCATCGCCCGAGCCGACGAACTCTGGAACCGGCGCTGGGGCGGTGTCCCCTCGATGGCGGCGATCACCTCCATCATGCGGGCCCAACAGATCCTGCTGGCCGAGGTCGACGCGGTGGTCAAGCCGTACGGGCTGACGTTCGCGCGCTACGAGGCGCTGGTGCTGCTCACCTTCTCCAAGGCGGGCGAGCTGCCGATGTCCAAGATCGGCGAGCGGCTGATGGTCCACCCCACCTCGGTGACGAACACCGTCGACCGGCTGGTGCGGTCGGGTCTGGTCGGCAAGCGGCCCAACCCCAACGACGGGCGCGGCACCCTCGCCAGCATCACCGCCAGGGGCCGCGAGGTCGTCGAGTCCGCCACCCGCGACCTGATGGCCATGGACTTCGGTCTGGGCGCCTACGACGCCGAGGAGTGCGCCGAGATCTTCGCCATGCTCCGCCCCCTGCGGGTCGCCGCCGGAGACTTCACGGCGGAGTGACGCCCGGCCCGGCCGCGGCAGGCCACCCGTGCGGGTGGGAGCCCGGCCGCCGTGCGCGCGCGGCCCTGTCCGCGCGGCGGAGCGGCGGTGCCTCGTGGCCCGGCGTGTCCCCGGCGGCCCCGGCGCACCGCCCCCCGGCCGCCGCCGCGGGGCCCGGCGACCCGGGGCGGGATCTCCCGGAACGGCCCGTTACGCTCGATGCCATGAAGAAGAGCGTGCTGACCCGCTACCGGGTCATGGCCTACGTCACCGGTGTCCTCCTCGTCGCGCTGACCCTCGGCATGATCGGCAAGTACGCCCTGGACATGGGCGGCGCGGCCGACTTCACCCAGGTGGTCAGCATCGCCCACGGCTGGCTCTACGTCGTCTACCTGATCTTCGCCTTCGACCTGGGCTCCAAGGCCAAGTGGCCGGTGAAGAAGCAGCTCTGGGTGCTGCTCGCCGGGACCGTTCCCACCGCCGCGTTCTTCGTCGAGCGCCGGATCAGCCGCGAGCTGGGGGCCCGGGGCGCGGACGGCACCCCCGCCGTCGCCAAGGCCTAGGCTCCCGCCGCCGGGGCCCGGCCCTCGCCGGCCGGTGCCCGCGCTCCCGCCGCCGGTGCCCGGCCGCCGCCACGGGGGCCGCGCTGCCGCCGCCGGGGGAGGCCCCCGCGTCGCGGCGCGGCCGTCGGCCGGCCCCGGCGGGCCCGCGGGCCGTGCCACGGGGCTCCCCGCGTCCGGCCCGGACCGGTGACATGCCTGGTCACGGCCGCCCCACCGCCGTACGGAGCAGCGCACGGCGGTCCGCCGTCGACATTTACTTGGACGTCCTAGTAAATTGGAGGCATGGACGCTGACGCCATTGAGGAAGGCCGCCTTCGGTGGCAGGCCCGTTACGACGCGGCGCGCAAGCGCGACGCCGACTTCACCACGCTCTCCGGCGATCCCGTGGAGCCGGTCTACGGGCCCCGGCCCGGGGACGCGTACGACGGGTTCGAGCGCATCGGATGGCCCGGGGAGTACCCCTACACCCGGGGCCTGCACCCGACCGGCTACCGGGGGCGGACGTGGACCATCCGCCAGTTCGCCGGGTTCGGCAACGCCGAGCAGACCAACGAGCGCTACAAGATGATCCTGCGCAACGGCGGCGGCGGCCTCTCCGTCGCCTTCGACATGCCGACGCTCATGGGCCGCGACTCCGACGACCCGCGCTCCCTCGGCGAGGTCGGCCACTGCGGCGTCGCCATCGACTCGGCCGCCGACATGGAGGTCCTGTTCAAGGACATCCCGCTCGGCGACGTCACCACCTCCATGACGATCAGCGGGCCCGCCGTGCCCGTCTTCTGCATGTACCTGGTCGCCGCCGAGCGGCAGGGCGTCGACCCCGCCGTGCTCAACGGCACGCTCCAGACGGACATCTTCAAGGAGTACATCGCCCAGAAGGAGTGGCTCTTCCAGCCCGAGCCCCATCTGCGGCTCATCGGCGACCTGATGGAGCACTGCGCCGCCGGCATCCCCGCCTACAAGCCGCTCTCCGTCTCCGGCTACCACATCCGCGAGGCCGGGGCCACGGCCGCGCAGGAGCTGGCGTACACCCTCGCGGACGGCTTCGGCTACGTCGAGCTCGGCCTCAGCCGCGGCCTGGACGTGGACGTGTTCGCGCCGGGCCTGTCCTTCTTCTTCGACGCGCACCTCGACTTCTTCGAGGAGATCGCCAAGTTCCGCGCCGCCCGCCGCATCTGGGCCCGCTGGATGCGGGACGTCTACGGCGCCCGGAGCGACAAGGCGCAGTGGCTGCGCTTCCACACCCAGACCGCGGGCGTCTCCCTCACCGCCCAGCAGCCGTACAACAACGTCGTGCGGACCGCCGTCGAGGCGCTCGCCGCCGTGCTCGGCGGGACCAACTCCCTGCACACCAACGCCCTGGACGAGACCCTCGCCCTCCCCAGCGAGCAGGCCGCTGAGATCGCGCTGCGCACCCAGCAGGTCCTCATGGAGGAGACCGGCGTCGCCAACGTCGCCGACCCGCTGGGCGGCTCCTGGTTCGTCGAGCAGCTCACGGACCGGATCGAGGCCGACGCGGAGAAGATCTTCGAGCAGATCAAGGAGCGCGGTCTGCGGGCCCACCCCGACGGGCGGCACCCCATCGGCCCGATCACCTCCGGCATCCTGCGCGGCATCGAGGACGGCTGGTTCACCGGCGAGATCGCGGAGTCCGCCTTCCGCTACCAGCAGGCCCTGGAGAAGGACGAGAAGAAGGTCGTCGGCGTCAACGTCCACACCGGCTCCGTCACCGGCGACCTGGAGATCCTCCGGGTCAGCCACGAGGTCGAGCGCGAGCAGGTCCGCGTGCTCGGCGGGCGCAGGGCCGCCCGGGACGACGCCGCCGTGCGCTCCGCCCTGGACGCGATGCTCGACGCCGCCCGCTCCGGCGCCAACATGATCGCGCCCATGCTCGACGCCGTGCGCGCCGAGGCGACGCTGGGCGAGATCTGCGGGGTGCTGCGCGACGAGTGGGGCGTGTACACCGAGCCCGCCGGTTTCTGATCCGGCACCCCGCCGGTGCCCGCGCCACCGCCGCTCCGGCGCCGGCGCGGGCACCGGTGCCGGTGGGGGCGTGGAGGTGGGCGCGGGATGGGCTCGGCCGCCCCCCCCTGCGCCCCGCCCTCCCCCCTGCGCCCCGCCCTCCCCGGCGCCGACCCCCCCTCCTACGCCGCCTCCGACAGCCCGCCCAGCAGCACCCGGGTGAGGCCGCGCACCCACTCGCCGTCCGCCGGTTCCGCGCGGACCAGCGTGCGGTGCACCACCGCCCCCGCCACCACGTCGAAGATCAGGTCCGCCGTGCGGGCCGCCTCGGCCGGGTCGGTCTGCGGCGGCAGCTCCCCGCGCCGCTGCGCCCGCGACCGCCCCTCCAGCACCAGCCGCTTCTGCCGCTCCACGATCGACGCCCTGATGCGCTCGCGCAGCGCCTCGTCCCGGGTGGACTCCGCGACCACCGCCATCAGCCCGCTCATCGCCTCCGGCCGGGCCAGGATCGCCGCGAACTGGCGCACCACGCCCTCGATGTCCGCCGCCAGCGAGCCGCGGTCCGGCAGCTCCAGCTCGTCGAACAGCTCCGCCACCGCGTCCACGACCAGCTCGTTCTTGCCCGCCCAGCGGCGGTAGAGGGTCGTCTTGGCGACCCCCGCCCGCGTCGCCACGTCCCCCAGCGTCAGCCCGGACCAGCCCAGGTCGACCAGGGCCGCCCGCGTCGCGGCCAGGATCGCGGCGTCCGCGGCGGCGCTGCGGGGACGTCCGGCACGGCCGGCGGAGGCGCTGCTCTGCATGTGCCGACCCTAAGGGCTGTCCCGCCGGGGAGCGCGGGACGGCCCTCGGCGGCGGCCCGCCGGCCCCCGTCGTGAGGGAGATCACCGGGGCGGGCTGTCGCGGCGGCCCCCGGTGGTATTACGCTACGAGGCGTAGCGAAAGCGCGGGCGACCTCCCGCGCCCGAGCGACGACCACGACAGGCGCGGGGTGGGGACCCGGCGCCGCTCCGCCCCTCCGGCCGGCGCCCTCCGGCCGGTGGCGGCACCCGCGGAACCCGCCGGGGGGACCTTCCGCGGAGCACGGCTCGGCACGGCGAACGGCACACATACGGGCGGGCTTCCACCCCGCTTTTCACGCGCACGCGCGGTACGGGGGAGGATGGGCCCATGCAGCCACGGAACATGTCCATGAGCGGGGTCGTCGACCTCGCCGCGGTGAAGGCGGCCCAGGAGGCCAAGGCGAAGGCGGAGCAGGCGCGCGCCGAGGCCGCCCGCAACGGCGGGGCGGGTGCCGTCTCTCCCGCCGACCTCGTCATCGACGTCGACGAGGCCGGATTCGAGAGCGAGATCCTCCAGCGGTCCACCGAGGTCCCGGTCGTCATCGACTTCTGGGCCGAGTGGTGCGAGCCCTGCAAGCAGCTCAGCCCGGTACTGGAGCGGCTCGCCGTCGAGTACGACGGCCGCTTCCTGCTCGCCCGGATCGACGTCGACGCCAACCAGATGCTCATGCAGCAGTTCGGCGTCCAGGGCATTCCCGCGGTCTTCGCGGTCGTGGCCGGACAGGCCCTGCCGCTCTTCCAGGGAGCCGCGAGCGAGACCCAGATCCGCCAGACCCTCGACCAGTTGGTCCAGGTCGCCGAGGAGCGCTTCGGTCTGACCGGCCTCACCGTCGACCCCGGGGCCGAGCCGGGCGGCGGCGGTCCCGACGCCGCCTCCGAGCCCCCCGCCGGTCCGCACGACGCGGCCCTGGAGGCCGCCGTGCGCGCGCTGGACGCGGGCGACATGGGCGCGGCCGTCGAGGCGTACCGCGGTGTGCTGGCCGAGGACCCGGGCAACACCGAGGCCAAACTGGGCCTCGCCCAGGCCGAGTTGCTCCAGCGGGTGCAGGCCGCCGACCCGCAGACGGTGCGCCGGGACGCCGCCGAGCGGCCCGACGACGCCGAGGCGCAGATCGCCGCCGCCGACCTCGACCTCGTGGGCGGCCACGTGGAGGACGCCTTCGGGCGCCTCATCGACACGGTGCGCCGCACCACCGGCGACGACCGCGACGCCGTACGGCTGCGGCTGCTCAAGCTGTTCGACGTCATCGGCGCCGACGACCCCCGGGTCGCCGCCGCGCGCCGCGCGCTCGCCCGCGCCCTGTTCTGACCGGTCCGTAGCGCCCTCCGGCCCGTGCCGCCGACCGGCTCCCTGTCCGGGAGCCGTCGGCGGCACCCCGGAATGGTTCCCGCTTTGCCAAATCTTGGTAATCGGCCTTGCTGTTACTGCAAGTAAGTCACCCGCGTCGTTCTGTCGGCCTTCGTCCGGCCATCGCGGTTTTTGTTCTGCCCTGATGTCGCACCCAGTGTCGCTGTCCCGCGCCGCTGCGCCGTGCCACGGGCATGTGCGCGTTACCAGCGAGTAATGAACCCCTTGTGCCGGGGACGGGAATGCACCACGATCGGCCACGCTCGGTCCATTCCCCCTTCCCCGACAGCCAATCGGGGCACGGGGCTTCCTGGGTCCCCACCGGGCAGGACCGCCGGCCGTGCCGTCGGTCCTCGGGCAGGGGGGTCTTCGCTCTCCCGGCGGAGCCTGCCCGGCAGGGTCGTGCGTGATGTGTGTCAGGCACGGCCAGTGGTTGTCGCTCGGGGGTGATCGCCGGTGGTTCGGACGCGCTTACGTGCCGCCGAGCACGGGCGCTCTCCTTCCCGAGGACGTAGCACTTCTCCCATCCCTGCCCTGCCGAACCGCCGTCCGGCGGTGGAGCCGGGGTCAGGAGATGTACGTCCGAGAAGGAGGAAATATGGAGTCCCAGGTGCGTGGCGGGACGAGATGGAAGCGGTTCGCGGTCGTCATGGTGCCGAGCGTGGCCGCCACCGCAGCGATAGGCGTCGCGCTGGCGCAGGGCGCCCTCGCCGCGTCGTTCAGTGTGTCCGGCCAGTCGTTCAAGGTGACGGCGGACCGGCTCGACGGTACGGGCTTCGTCCAGTACGGAGCCATCGACTCGGGTTACACGCTCGACGGCAGGCAGACGGCGCACCCGGTCGCCGTGTCGGCGTTCAAGACCGCGTCGATCGAGGGCATGTGCCAGTCCGTGGTCACCCCGGACATCCCGGTGCTCGGCTCGGTCAGCCTCATCCTGAAGGCCGGCGGGGGCGGCACCCCCGTCCGCGCCGAGAACCTGTACATCGACGTCGAGCAGCTCGAGGCCGATGCCACCTTCCGCGGCATCGACATCGGCGTGGCCGCCAAGGACGCCGTCAAGGGTCCGGGCATCCACAAGGGCGACACCGCGAACCCGTACGGGTTCGCCCAGCAGGCCGACTCGGCGACGCTGCTGAACGTGAAGCAGACGGCGTGGGCGACCACCGCCGGAACCTTCAAGCTCAGCGGGCTGAAGATGTCGCTGTCCAAGGGTGTCAAGGAATGTTACTGAGCACCCCCTGACGGGCGCTCACTGACGGGCGGGGGAGCCGGTGGCGCCCCCGCCCGTGCACCCGGTCCGCGCCCCGGCGCGCGGGCCGCGTCTCCACCCCAGCAAAGCCGTACCAGGGAGCTGTTTTCCATGAGCGCCGAGACCCCTGCCGCCGCATCCGGCCAGTTCACCCGCTGGAGGCTGCAGTTCCGTGACTGGCGAGGCACCCGGCCGTTCTGGGCCGGCCTGTTCGTCGCGCTCGGCGGACTCCCCATCGCCTACTTCCCCTACGCGAACCTCCAGATCGGGCACCTGACCCTGGCGATGGCCACCACCGCCGGCGCCGGGTCGCTGATCATCGGCGTGCTGCTGGTCGTCCTGGGCGTCAGCCTCTGGTTCCAGAAGCACGTCCGGGTCTTCGCGGGCGTGGCGGCGATCCTGCTCGCGCTGGTGTCCATCCCCGTCTCCAACCTCGGCGGCTTCTTCATCGGCTTCCTGCTCGCCCTGGTCGGCGGCGCGATGGCCGTGTCGTGGGCGCCCGGCGAGCCGTCGGCGGACGGGTCCCCGGTGGAGGGCGGGGGAGCGGGCGTCGCACCCGGGGCCCCGGTCCCCGGCATGACGGTGCCCGGCGTCCCCGCGCCCGGCGCCCCGGTGCCGCAGCCGCGGGACACCACGGACGAGCCGAACGATCTGTCAGGAACGAGCCCGGCCAACGGGGCGAACGGGAGGCACAGTGCCGGCTGACGAGGTGACCAGCGGGACCGATGCGGAGGGGCTCCGGGCGAGGACCGGGCCGCGCCACGCGGCGCCCAGAAAGCCGTTGCTCACCAGATTCCACATGCCGGCCGGGAAGGCGATAGCCCTGGCGGCGATGCCCACGGCCGTCCTCATGGGCATGGGGTTCACGCCCACCCTCGCCCTCGCCGACGGCAACGACGCGGTGGCACCGCCCTCCAACAGCCTGACGGCCGAGGAGTACCGGGCGTGCGTGGAGGCCCTGGCGGGCGGGCCCGGGTCCGCCGAGCCCTCCGGCCCCGCCGAACCCTCCGAGCCGGCCGCCGTGCCCTCCGGGACGGCCGCCGGGCCGAGCGGTTCCCCGGTCCCGTCCTCCTCCGCGGACCCCACGCCGGACCCCACCCCGACGCCCGCCGTCACGTCCTCGCCGACGGACGACGGCGGCCGGGGCGTGGGCGGCCGGCCGTCCCCCTCCGCCGGCGCCGGGCAGGGCACGGGACCGTCCTCTTCGCCGGATTCAGGTTCCGACGACGAGGCCGGGCCCGGCGCCCCGCCCGGCACGGGCACCGCGCCGCCCGCCCCGCACCCCTCGGCCCCCCGGGGCGGCGGTCTCCTCCAGGACGTCGGCGACGCCCTCGGCGACGTGCTCGGCGACACCCTGGGCGGTGTGCTCCCCGGCGGGGGCGGCCCCGGCCACGGTGGCGGAGGCGGTCCGGGCGCCGGGGCCGGGCAGCCCCCGGTACCGGACGCCACCCCCACCGCCGGGGCCCCGCGGCCGGAGGCGTCCGGACCCGCGACGGACACGTCCCCGGTACCGGACGCCACGGCGACCGGCGCGGCCGGGGACACCGCGAAGGACGCACCGGACACCGGCACCGACGGCGCGGCGGGGGACACCGGCGCCGACGGCACCCCGCCCGGCCCCGGCACCCCGCCCGGCCCCGGCACGGCCGACGGTGCCACGGCCGGGACCGGTCCGGCGGGCGAGGAGGGGGACGGAGCCGGCGACGGGCGGCCCGGTGCCACGGAGGCGGCCACCCCGTCCCCCACCCCCTCCGCGAGCGGCGGCCCCGACCCCGCCGACTGCCCCGTCGCCACGGACGCCGAGGGCGGCGTCGACAACCCGGTGCCGCTGCCCGACGACCCCTGGTACCTCAACGCCGGCTCCCTGCTGCTCAAGGGCGCCTCGTACAAAGGCGTCGTGCGCGTCAGGACCGCCAACGGCACCACCAAGAAGGTGCTCAAGTACGTCATATCCAGCGGCACCGACATCGGCGACCTGCACCAGACCTACAAGGACGCGCAGTCCGGGCGGACCTACCACGTCCGGGCGGCCAGGGGCTCCACGTCCACCATCCGCGACGGCGAGACCGTGATGTACACGCAGAGCATCTCCGGCAAGCTGCTCGGGCTCATCCCGGTCACCTTCGACCCGGAAACCCCGCCGCCGCTCGACATCCCGCTGATCTACTTCACCGAGGTCACCGTCGTCCAGGCCGGGCAGTTCGGCGGCACCCTGCACATCCCCGGGCTGCGCCAGTACATCACCGGCTGACCCCGCCGACCGTCCCGGCACGACGACGAGGGTGCCCCCCCGTCTGGGGGGAACCCCCTTGTTGTTTTCGGGAGATTTGCACCCCGGTCC